>ONGI01000059.1 GCA_900317315.1 uncultured Eubacteriales bacterium | reverse complement strand
GAGGGCGCGGTCAAGCGCCGCATCATGGACATGGGCATCACCAAAGGCGTTGCGATCAAGGTGCAAAAGGTCGCTCCCTTGGGCGATCCGATGGAGGTCACCGTCCGCGGCTATCAGCTTTCCATTCGCAAGGCTGACGCTGAAATGGTCGAGGTCGGCTGAGCCGACATGCAGTGCGCCTTTGGCACAAGCGGCGTTAAAGAATACGTCGGTTCAACGGCGCGTCAGAACGGTCTGCCGGATCATAGCTGTGTATGGACTAACAAGCACAGGCTGCGGTTAGCAGAAGCAAACACAAAACAACGAATCGAGGAAACACTATGAAAATGACGATTGCCCTTGCAGGCAACCCGAACAGCGGCAAAACAACGCTGTTCAACGCGCTGACGGGCGCGAATCAATTTGTCGGCAACTGGCCCGGCGTTACCGTCGAAAAAAAGGAAGGCAAGCTCAAAAAGCACAGCGACGTGACGATCACCGACCTTCCCGGTATTTATTCGCTTTCTCCCTACACACTGGAAGAAGTCGTCGCGCGCAACTACCTGATCGACGAGCGTCCCGACGCGATACTCAATATCGTGGACGGCACGAACCTTGAAAGAAACCTGTATCTGACCACGCAGCTCTGCGAGCTCGGTATCCCCGTCGTTGTCGCCGTCAACATGATGGACGTGGTGGAAAAAACCGGCGTGAAGATCAACACCAAGGAGCTTAGCCGCGCACTGGGCTGCAAGGTGGTCGAGATCTCCGCTCTGAAAAACAAGGGCATACAGGAAGCCGCCGAAGCCGCCATCAAGGCTGCCGAGGACAAAAAGCCCGTTCCCAAGCACCCGTTCGAGGGCTCGGTAGAGCACGCGATCGCGCATATCGAGGAAGCCTGCGTGCACGAAATGCCCGAGGAACAGCAGCGCTGGTATGCTGTCAAGATATTTGAGCGCGACGAAAAGGTCCTTGAAAAGCTCGGCATTGATGAAGCGACCAAAAATCATGTTGAAAACGACATCAAGGCTGTTGAGGAAGAATATGACGACGACGCGGAGTCCATCATCACCAACGAGCGTTATCTGTATATCGGCAAGATCATCGACGGCGTTTACAAGAACAGGCAAAAGGGACAGCTTTCGACCTCCGACAAGATCGACAAGGTCGTCACCAACCGCTTTTTGGGTCTGCCGATCTTCATTGTCGTGATGTTCCTTGTGTATTACATCTCGATGGTCACGGTCGGCACGGTACTGACCGACTGGATGAACGACGGCGTTTTCGGCGACGGCTGGCACTTAGTCGGTATCGGCGCCGGCGAATACGAAGCCCATGCGGAAGCCATCGGCGTTTTGACCGGCTCTGCGGAAGCCGCAGGCAATGACGCGGCTTTGGATGCGCTCGACTTTGAAAGCGAGGATTACGATCCCGATGCGGCAGTTACAGCCGTCAAAGCCTTTGCGTCAAGCGTAAAGAACGGCGACACATTCTCCTATGAGGTAGAGGACGAGGACACCCTTGAGATCAGCGAGGAGACCGCCACCGGTGAGGATGTCAAAGCCGCCGCCGAGACCTTTGAAAAGAACAAAGGCAAGCCCGACGATCCTGCGGAGTTCGGCATTTGGGTACCCGGTATCCCAAAGATCGTGGAGGGCTGGCTGGAGGCAGCCAACGCTCCCGAATGGCTGTCGGGTCTGATCCTTGACGGTATCATCGGCGGCGTCGGCGCTGTGCTCGGCTTTGTGCCGCAGATGCTCGTGCTCTTCCTGCTGCTGGCGATTTTGGAAGCCTGCGGCTACATGGCGCGTATCGCGTTCGTGCTCGACAGGATATTCCGCCGCTTCGGTCTCTCGGGCAAAAGCTTTATCCCGATCTTGATCGGAACAGGCTGCGGCATCCCGGGCATCATGGCGTCGCGTACCATTGAAAACGAGCGCGACCGCCGTATGACGATCATGACGACCACCTTTATCCCCTGCGGCGCCAAGATACCGTTTATCGCCATGATCGCAGGCGCTATCTTCGGAAAATCCCCGTGGGTCGCCACAAGCGCCTACTTTATCGGTATGGCGGCGATCATCATCTCGGGCATCATGCTCAAAAAGACAAAGCCCTTTGCCGGCGAGCCTGCTCCGTTCGTTATGGAGCTGTCGGCGTATCACCTGCCCACCATCGGCAACGTGCTCCGTTCCATGTGGGAGCGCGGCTGGTCGTTCATCAAAAAGGCAGGCACGATCATCCTGCTCTCGACCATCGTGCTCTGGTTCCTGAGCCGCTTCGGCTGGGTGGACGGCGCGTTCGGTATGCTCGGTGAGGACGAGATCGGCAACAGCATTTTGGCGATCATCGGCAACGGCATCGCGTGGATCTTCGCACCGCTCGGCTGGGGCAACTGGCAGGCGGCTGTGGCTTCCATCACAGGTCTTATCGCAAAGGAAAACATCGTCGGCACGATGGGCGTGCTCTACGGCGGCGGCGAGCTCAGCACATGGGCTGTTCTCGCGCAGCAGTTCACGGCGGTCACCGGTTTCTCGTTCCTTGTATTCAACCTGCTCTGCGCTCCCTGCTTTGCGGCTATGGGCGCCATCAAGAGAGAGATGAACAGTGCAAAATGGACGTTCTTTGCGATCGCCTATGAATGCGGCTTTGCGTATGTGATCGCCCTGTGCATCAACCAGATCGGCGGCGCGTTCACGGGCAACCTGAACATCCTCGGCTTGATCATCTCGATCCTGTTTATCGCGGGCATGCTGTTTATGCTCTTCAAGCCGTACAAGGAAGCGAGCAAGCTGACAAAGAAAGTCAAGGTGAAATAAATGCTCCAATGGATTGCCGGAAACCTCTGGACGATCATCATCTGCGCTGTGCTGATCGGCATTGTCGCCGCTGTCATCATCAGCATGGTCAAAAAGAAAAAGAAAGGCAAGTCTGTTGTGTGCAGCTGCGGCAATTGCCAAGGCTGCGCCATGCACGGCTCCTGTCATAAGCAATAACTCAAAAACAGGTATCAAGCTGCCAAACGGCGCTTGATACCTGTTTTGTTTCGTTTATAACGGGCGATCATTCCGAAGCTTCAAAAGCCGGTAGTATCGCCTGAAAGGCAGGTCTGTCCTGCGTTGTGCTGTTTTGCGCTGTGCTCCATGCAGCCGTCGGGTTTGTCTGCCGTGCGTTGAGCGCTGTGTTCAAGACGACGGCACCGCCGATAACGCCTGCCAAAAGCGCCGCGAACAACAGCGCGGCTTTTTTCTTGCCTTTCTTCACGATCCCCCTGAGGAACAGCGAGAACAAAAAGCCTGCGAACGCCCACGCCAGAAGCATGGCGAGATTTTCGAGAATGACCAGCCACCACGCCTTGTCGTAATCCAAAAAGGCGAACGGGTTTTTCAGAAGCATGTAATCAAAATAATTCGCCTTGAAGAACAGATAGAAGCCACAGACGGAGATACCCGTCATCACAAGGCATGCAGCAAGCTTTGCCGCGCGGTTTTTTAGCTTTGCGGTGATTATGCCGAAGTGCAGTCCGAGGTGAACGCCCATCAGTGCAAACGACCAGTGCGACAGGGCAAGGTGTCCCTGACGGACAACGGACGACGGCAGGATGCCGTTCAGAAAGGGAGTGGCAAACCGGCTCATCATCATGCCCGACAACGCCGTGCAAACAAACGACAGCAGCAGCAGGACATTGACAAGCAACTGAAAAATCCTCAACGGATCGTATTTGCCCCTGAATACCGCCGCATAAAATCTTCGGTTCAAAGCTTGATGCACGATCGTCAGCACAAACATCGTGATACCCAACCACTCATGCGCAAGCTGCTCCGTCACCTGAAACGCCATCAGCAACAACAGGGTGACGGTCAAGGCAATATCTATGACGCGCTTGACAATAGTTTTTTGCTTCATTCACTTCACACCTTTCGTTCGATCGTACGCAAGCTCCGTGCATGGACACGGAGGTACAGAACGGGAGGATGGTTTTGCCCGAAAAATCATAGCTTTCCAACAAATCATACATGCTTTTCGGCGCGTGCTTGTCCGTTCGGGAGAGCCTGTTGGCATGACCGTTAGCTGTAACGGCATATTCTGACATAGTGTCAGCACTTATATCATACACCTATTCTGACACAATGTCAATACAAAAGACAAAAATCGCCGAAAAATTTTGTGGCACCATTCACGGCGTTACAAAAATGCTGTTGTTGCCAAACGAAAAAGCGTATCGGGTATGCGCCGACTGCGGAAAGCTATTCAGTGCGCCGCTGCTTTTGCAATCAAATAAGCAGGATATTTCGAAAGCGGCAAAGCGTGCCGCTGATAATTTATTGAATTTGCAAGTATTTTAGTTTCGGCTTGCACTTTTGCTTGACAAACGACCTTGTTTAGATTATAATATCGGTGTTGACAGGCAAGGGCGCCGGAACGTTTGTTTTCGGCGCCCTTCTATCTTTTTTTGAGGAGAAATGATTATGTGCGGAATTGTTGGATATGTCGGTCACCGCGACTGCACGGACGTGCTGGTTTCGGCGCTGACAAAATTGGAATACCGCGGCTATGACTCGGCAGGCATCGCCGTGTTTGAAAACGGCAAGATCGCCGTGGCAAAAACCAAGGGACGGCTTTCGGATCTGACGAAAAAAATGGAGCGCGAGGGCAAGCCGAAGGGTCACGCCGGCATCGGCCACACGCGCTGGGCGACCCACGGCGAGCCGTCGGACGTCAATTCACACCCCCATTCCGGACGGCGCGTGACCATCGTACACAACGGCATTATCGAAAACTACAAGCAGCTCAAGCAATTTTTGATCGACAACGAGCGCACGGAGTTTTTGTCCGACACCGACACCGAGGTGGTGGCGCAGCTGCTCGATTTCTACTACGATGGCAATCCCATCCGCTGCATCCGCCGGGTGCTGCACGAGCTGCGCGGTTCGTTTGCGCTGGGCATCGTGTTTGCCGACCATCCCGAAACGGTCTATGCCGTGCGCTGTGAGAGTCCGCTGATCGTCGCGCAGGGACAGGGCGAGGTGTTTATCGCCTCCGACGTGCCGGCGGTCATCAAATACACAAAGGACTACTATCTGCTGGAGCACGGTGAGATCGCCGTGCTGAAAAACGGCGGCGTCACCTTCTGTTCCCTGCACGGCAGGATGCTCGAAAAGGAGCTGCTCACCGCCGACTGGGACGAGGACAGCGCCGAAAAGGGCGGTTATCCGCATTATATGCTCAAGGAGATCCACGAGCAGCCCACAGCGGTCAAAACCACCATCACGCCGCGCATCGAGAACGGGCTGCCCAACCTCAGCGAATGCGGCATCACGCCCGATACGCTCAAAGCATTTCAAAATATCTTTATCGTCGCCTGCGGCACCGCCATGCACGCAGGAATGGTGGGCAAATATGTGATCGAAAAGCTGGCGCGTGTGTCCGTTACGGTGGACATCGCCAGCGAATTCCGCTACCGCGAACCGCTGCTCACCACAAAGGATCTGGTCATCATCATCAGTCAGTCCGGCGAGACGGCGGATTCCAAAGCAGTGCTGACGCTGGCAAAGCAATTGGGCGCCAAAACGCTGGCGATCGTCAACGTCAAGGGAAGCTCCATCGCAAGAGAAGCGGATATGGTCATCTATACCCACGCAGGCCCCGAGATCGCCGTCGCATCGACCAAGGCGTATATGGTGCAGCTCAGCGTGATGTATCTGCTGGCGTTTGAAATGGCGTTTGCCAAGGGAAAAATCGACGAAGCAGCCTGCCGTAAGCTGACGGCGCAGCTCGTCGGCATGCCGCAGATCATCGAAAAAACCATCGGCGTTGTGGTGGATATGTGCCAATATGTTTCCACCAAGCTGATCAGCACCGACAGCCTGCTGTATATCGGCAGAGGACTGGACTACGCGCTCTCCATGGAAGGCTCCCTAAAGCTAAAGGAGATCAGCTACATCCATTCCGAAAGCTATGCGGCAGGCGAGCTGAAGCACGGCACGATCTCGCTTATCACCGAAGGCATGCCTGTGATCGCGGTCGCCACACAGAATTCATTATTGGAAAAAACCGTTTCCAACATCAAGGAGGTCAAGGCGCGCGGCGCGATGACGATCGTGATCTGTGACGAAGAGGCGGACATTGACCTTGAGGCGGCGGATCACTTTATCCGTGTTCCGAGAATCAGCGAAATGCTGATGCCGATGGTCGCCACGGTTCCCATGCAGCTGTTGGCGTATTACACCTCCGTCAACAAGGGCAACGACGTTGACAAGCCGCGCAATCTGGCAAAATCCGTCACGGTCGAATAAGTTTTAACATAAACATATTACCGGCGGCTTGGCGTCGGGCTTGCAAAGGGCTGTGCCGCCGCGTCATCCGGTCGGCTGCTCAATGGAGGTCGCGGCGCCGAAATCGCCGGCAGACGAGCATTTTACGTTACATCCGCACACAAAAGCTGCCCAACAAACCCGTTTTGAGATGTATCGGGGCGGCACTGAGAGGTAGAAATGAAAGTTAACAAGAATTTTGATAATTTGGTCCCCAACTATTTGTTCGCAGACGTTGCGCGCAAGACAAACGAATTTGCCGCCGCGCACCCCGAAAAGGAGATCATCCGGTTAGGCATCGGCGACGTTACCCTGCCGCTTGCGCCGATCGTGGTGGAAGCCATGAAGAAGGGCTGCGAGGACTTGAAATACAAGGATACCTTCAAGGGCTATCCCGAATACGAGGGCTATGATTTTGTCCGCGAGGCGATCGCCGGGTATTATAAGAGCTTTGGCGTACAGGTCGCCGCCGATGAGATCTTTGTGTCCGACGGCGCAAAATCCGACTGCGGCAACCTGCCCGATATTTTCGCGCAGGACAACACGGTGCTTGTCACCGACCCGGTCTATCCGGTCTATGTGGACGCGAACATCATGGCAGGCAGGCGCATCATTTATGCGGCTTCCAATAAGGAAAACCACTTTCTCGCCATGCCCGATGAACGCGTCAAGGCGGACATCATCTATCTTTGCTCTCCCAATAACCCGACCGGCGCCGCATACAGCGCAGAGCAGCTGCAGGCGTGGGTAGAATACGCCCTGAAAAACGACGCGGTGATCCTCTATGACGCGGCCTATGAAGCCTTTATCGCAGATGACAGTCCGCGCTCGATCTTTGCCGTAGACGGTGCGCGGGAATGTGCGATCGAACTGTGCTCGCTCTCCAAAACCGCCGGCTTTACCGGCACGCGCTGCGGCTACACGGTGATCCCCAAGGAGCTCAGGCGCGGCGGTCACAGCCTGCATGCGCTTTGGTACCGCCGTCAGGCGACAAAATTCAACGGCGTTTCGTGGCCGGTGCAGTGCGCCGCCGCAGCCGTTTTCAGCCATGAGGGCTTGCAGCAGATCCAAGATAACCTCAACTACTACCGCCGCAACGCACAGGTGATCTCATCTGCGCTCGATGCGCTCGGCATCTACTACACCGGCGGAAAAAACGCGCCCTATATCTGGATGGAATGTCCCGACGGGATGGGCAGCTGGCAGTTCTTTGACTATCTCCTGCAAAACGCCGCGGTGGTCGGAACGCCGGGAGAAGGCTTTGGAGAAAACGGAAAGGGCTATTTCCGCCTGACGTCCTTCGGCTCCTATGAAAAAACAACGGAAGCGGTCGAAAGGATCCGCTCGCTTTTGCGGTAAAAGATATACAATAAACAACCGGCTCAAAACTCTTTCGGGTTTTGAGCCGGCTTTGCTTGATAAGGAATAAAATTTTAGTGACGCACGCTGAAGGACGTATCGTAGTTTGCGCCGAAGTTGTTTGCCCAGTACTCGTTGCCGTTTACACGGTAGCAGATAGCATACGCAAAGCCTTCGCCGAAGCCTTCGCCGTAGGGCAGAGTGAGAACGGTGTTCCAAAGCTCGGTGCCGTCATCTCTTGTTTTGTTGTAGCTCAGCGCCGCATCCTGCCAGGTATTCCAGTTGTCTCTGGTGTATCTGACAAATACATCCTTGTGATAAGCGTAGTTCTGCAGGACAGCGTTGATGGAATAGCGGGAGGTGTTGTAGAAGCCGGAGGCATCTCTCTGGGGAGCGATAGGCGCAACGCCGATGGTTTCGGAACCGTTGTAATCCTTGCCGTTGTTGTTGTCCCAGTACTCACGGCCGTCTGCTACGAATTTGATAGCGTAACGGGTCATGGCGCTGGTGAAGTTCGCCTTCCAAATCTTGGAACCGTCGTTAAGGGTGGTGAAATATTCTGCCTGCGCATCGCACCAGCCGATAATATCGGTGTAAAAATAGTGAACATATACCTGCTGATCGGCGGCGTTATCTCTGGTCCGGATGAAAACCTCATAGGAATTCACACCGACTCTCGAGAATGTAACGCTGGATGAATACAGGCTGACCTTGTCTGTCGCAGCGCTTGCGCTTGTTACGCCGACAGCGCCGAACAAACCGATGACCATTGCGAGAGTGAGCAGGATTGCGGCAAATCTTGTTTTCTTTGTTGTTTTTGTCATACTTTTCCTCTGTGTCCATTGAGATT
>ONGI01000075.1 GCA_900317315.1 uncultured Eubacteriales bacterium | reverse complement strand
ATGTATGTATAAAATGTATGTATAAACAGAATCAAGAAACGCAGTATGGATCAAGAATTTTCCTCCGACTCCTCGGGGTCTTCCTTCTTGACGACCACGCGCATAATGCGTTGGTTCTCCACCTCCATCACGGTGAAGCGGAAGCCGTCCGCCGTGATGCTCTCGCGCTTTTTCGGGATGTTGCCGACATGCTCCAAAATGTAGCCGCCGACGGTCACAGCGTCGCTTTCAATGGCGTGGCGTCGCTTTCGATCGCGTCCTCGTCCATGTCGTAGAGGGCGAGCATTTCGTACAGCTCAAAGTCGCCGTTCACCAGATATTCGTTGTTGCCGATTTTGTAGTGCGTGCGTTCGATCTCCTCGTCCTCGTCCCAGATCTCGCCGACGATCTCCTCGAGCAGATCCTCCATCGTCACAATGCCCAGCGTGCCGCCGTATTCGTCGGTGACGATCGCCATGTGCACCTTGGTGCGCTTGAAGTGGCTGAGGATTTTGCTGAGCTGTTGGGATTTAAAGATAAAATACGGCGTTTGCAGCAGGCTCTTCAGGTCGGGCACGTTGCCGTCGGCAAGCGCTTCAAGATAGTCGCGCGTGTGCAGGATGCCGATAATATTGTCGGTCGTGTTTTCAAAGACCGGAATGCGCGAGTAACGGTTTTCGAGAATGCATTCCTTGATTTTTTCGGGGCTGTCCTCGATATTGATAAACACCACATCCACGCGCGGCGTGAGGATCTCCTCGGCAGTCGTTTCGTCAAAGTCCAGCGCCGAGCGCACCATCTCGCTCTCGCTCTCTTCCAAAACGCCCTCTTCCTCAATGCTCTCCACAATATATTTCAGCTCGTTTTCGGTCACGCTCGGCGTGTCGTCCTGACTGCCGGCGATTTTGAGCGCGAGCGCCTTGAGCTTGATGAAGATAAACACCAGCGGCGTGAGGACGATCATCAGCATTTTCAAAAAGCCTGCCGTGCTGAGCGAAAAGTTGTCGCAGTGCTCCTTGGCAAGGCATTTGGGGATCACCTCGCCGAAGGTCAGCACCAAAAGCGTGGTGGCGCCGGTGGCGACAGCCGAGCCGATATCGCCGAACAGGTTCAGGCACAGCACGGTGGCGATGGATGAGCAGCCCAAATTTACCACATTGTTGCAAATCAATATGGCGGTGAGGGCGTTGTCAAAGTGCTCGATGATATATTGCGCATTTTTGGCGCGCCTGTTTCCGTCAGCGGCACTCTGCTGCATGCGGATCTTGTTGACGAACGAAAAAGCCGTTTCCATCGCAGAAAACAGCGCCGACAGCAAAACGAGCAGTAGGATGACAACACCCATGATTATGTTAGCGTCCAAGTTGTGTTTCACTCCAAAACAGTATGATTGTTTTAATCATACTATGATTCTTTTAAATAATTATTGTTTTTTAGAAATATAACGCTGAAATCTTGAAATATTTTGTTTTTGCTGATATAATAACATAGGCTTATCATGTGCGCAGCCGAAAGCGCATGATTCAGCCGTCCTTTGCATACATTTTTTATGCGCCGAAGGGAACGCTATTTCCGGAGGTGCATCAGTATGTCAGCAAATCAAACATGCGATAGGGATGCGAGCTTTCCCGATCCGGCGGAGCTGCCGCGCGAGAACGGCGAAGCAGACGAAAGACCTGCGGAGCTGCCGGATGAGGCGGGCTCGATCATCACCTGTCACAAGGACAAAATCATCCATTGCCTGACGGTCATCGGTCAGGTGGAGGGACACTATCTGCTGCCGCGCGACAGCAAGACCACCAAATATGAGCACATCATTCCGCTGCTTGTTTCCGTTGAGGAGGACGCGCGCATTGACGGTCTGCTGATCTTGCTCAACACGGTCGGCGGCGATGTGGAGGCAGGGCTTGCCATCGCGGAGGTGATCGCCGGCATGAAAAAGCCGACGGTCTCGATCGTGCTGGGCGGCGGTCACTCCATCGGCATTCCCTTGGCTGTTTCGGCAAAGAAGAGCTTCATCGCCAAAAGCGCGTCCATGACGGCGCATCCGGTGCGCACCACGGGACTGACGCTCGGCGTGCCGCAGACGTTCGCCTATTTTGAGCGCATGCAGGAACGCATCAACACCTTTGTGGCGGAGCATTCGGGCATCACAAGCAGCCGCTACGCACAGCTGGTGCTCAACACCGGCGAGCTGGTGATGGACGTCGGCACCGTCCTCGACAGCGAACGCGCCGTAGCCGAGGGCATCATCGACAGCGTGGGAACCGTTTCGGACGCGATAGAGGCGCTCTATGAGATGATGGTTTAGTCAAAGAGGAGTTTGGTTAGAGTTGAACGTTGAGAGTTAAGAGTTGAGTTGAGGGTCGCTTCGCTCCGATTTGCAGTGTTTAGTGCTGCGCAAGTCTGTTTTGCGCAGAAGCGTATAAGTGAGCGAAAGCCTTCTCCCGAGGAGAAGGTGGCACGGCACCTGTGCGGTATGTTATCTAACTTGTTATGTTTTGTAATAAATCAAACACCAAATCAATAGGAAGCTTTGTGGTGCCGTGACGGAAGAGGGCAAGCGAAGCGTTTCCTATCTCGGACGGTCAGCAAGAGGACAGGTTCGCTTGCCCTCTTCCGTCACACTGCCGCAGACGTTTGTTTGAATCAAAGATTCATCTGTTACTGCCCAAATTTATTTACTCTACCGTCAGCGCAGGCAGTGCGCCACCTTCTCCTCGGGAGAAGGCTTTTACACAATCAAACGTTTCCGCTGAATCACAAGACCTGTCGTTACCATCACGTTTTGTCATTCGCACACAACATAAAAATCGGAGCGAAGCGACCCTTCACTTAACTCTCAACTCTCAAAATTATTAAAGGAGGCAACTATGACTATTTTAGACGCAATCATACAGGGCATCGTGCAGGGACTCACGGAGTTTTTGCCGGTGTCGAGCAGCGGCCATTTGGCTATCACGCAGCATATCACCGGCGTGGCTGGCGAGGGAAACCTGTTTTTTAACGTCATGCTGCATGTCGGTACGCTGGTGGCGGTCGTGGCGTTTTATCACAAGCTGATTTGGAGCTTGATCAAAGAATTTTTCCGCATGCTGCGCGATATTTTCACCGGCAAATTCAAGTGGCGCGAGATGAATTATGAGCGCAATCTGATCGTCATGCTCATCATCGCGCTCCTGCCGCTGTTCATCATGTTCATACCCGTCCCGGGAACGGACATGAAGGTCAAGGATCTGGCGGAGCTGTTCTCCGGCGCACAGATCCTGTTGGTCACGGCGTTCTCGCTGCTGCTGACGAGTATCCTTCTCGCCGTCGGCGCATACTGCAACCGCAAAAACAGCGGACAGAGCTTCAAGCACATGCGCGGTACCTCGGCAGAGGCAAAGGGCAGAGAGAGCTATACCGTTGCAGACGCCCTCTGTGTGGGACTCATGCAGGTGGCGGCGGCGCTGCTGCCGGGACTTTCGCGCTCCGGCTCCACGCTGGCGGTCGGTGAGATGCGCGGCATCAACAAGCAAAAGGCGCTTGACTTTACATTTGTTTTGGGAACACCTTCGATTTTGGCGGCGGCTCTTTTGGAGGGCAAGGACGCTGTGGAAGAGGGCATTCATATCGAGCCGGCAGTGGTCATCGTCGGTATCGTGGTGTCGGCGGTGGTCGGCTACCTGTCCATCTGGCTGTTCAAGTGGTTCCTCAAGAGCGACAAGATGATCGTTTTCATCGTCTACACCGCACTTGTCGGCTTGGCGCTCACGGTCATCTCCTTCATCGAAATGGCGCAGGGCGTCAACCTGTTCACCGGTCAGCCTGCCGTGCTGTTCGGGTAGATTATAAGGAAAAAGGATGGTTTGATTGGCATCAAACAAAGGAAAAAGAACGGTAAAATCAAATAGCAGCACCAAGGCAGGCAACCGCACCCCAAAGAGCAGCGGCAGGCGCTACGCCGAGCCGGAGCCGAGAACGGGTCTGAGTCCGCGTGTGCGCTCCATCCTCTATGCGGCGGCAGCGGCGTTCTTTGCCATTATGATCCTGTTTCGCGGCGCGAGCATCTGGACGAATATCCGCGCGGCGTTTATCGGCGTGTTCGGCTTGGGGATCGTGCTGGTGCCGGCGGTGTTTGTCTACCTTTGCGTGATGAATGAAAAGGAAAAACGCGCCATCGCGCACTTCAAGGCAAAGGTCGCGCTGTGCGTGCTGACGGTGCTGTTTGCCGGCGCGCTGGTCTACATACTCAGCGGCACGCCGCACAAGGACGAGCAGTTTTTGGCGTCGCTGGGCAATCTCTGGCTCGACGCCTACCGCGCGGTCAGCACCGAGGGACAGAGCTATCTCGTGTTCAGCTGCGGCTTTATCGGCGGCATATTCGGATGGCCGCTCGCCAACTGGTGCGGCACCTCCGTCGCGGCGATCCTCAGCCTGCTGGCACTGGCGGCGATCATTTTTATCCTCGCCAATTTGTCGGTCAACGATGTGGCGCGTGCGGTCCGAAAGGCGCGTGCCGAGGCGAGCCGTCAGCTGCAAAAGCGCCGTGAGCGCCGTCAGCTGCGTCAGCAGGAAACCGAGCCGGTGCCCGTGCCGCAGATGCCGCAGATCGATATCCCTTATACGGATACGGATGCGCGGCGCATCGACATTCCGCTGGACGACCCTGCCGCCAAAAAGAAGACAAAGAAGAAAAAGCCGGTGCGCGAGGGCTTGGACAGAGACGTCTCCGACACCGGAGAGGACAACGCCAAGGAAAAGGACTTGTCGGTAGATTTGCAGAACATCATCAGCCGTGCCAGCCGTCCGGAGCTTGGCAGAACGAGCACGCTGGAGCATATCGCCGAGGACATCACGCAGGAAAAGCGCTCCAACCGCATGAGCGGCGGCGCCAAGCAGCCTGACCCCGAAACGGTGCCGTTCACGGTCAAAAAAGCAAAGAAAAAGGGAAAGCCGAAGCCCGAGGATTACGACGAATTTGAAAATCTGGGCTACGGCTGGAACGATTGGGAAGAGGACAAGAGCGAGCCTGCCTACCACTATCCGCCGGTGCAGCTGCTCAACCTGCCGCAGAACACCAACGAGCAAAACGCCATGGAGGAGCTGCAAACCAATTCGCGCAAGCTGATCGACACACTGAACAGCTTCGGCGTCAACGCGACGATCACCAATATTTGCCGCGGACCGTCGGTCACGCGCTATGAGCTGCAGCCGGCGCCGGGCGTCAAAATCAGCAAGATCACCAATCTGTCGGACGACATCGCCCTCAACCTTGCCGCCAACGGTGTGCGTATCGAGGCGCCGATCCCCGGAAAGGCGGCGGTGGGCATCGAGGTGCCGAACAAGGTCGTCAGCATGGTCTCCATGCGCGAGCTGATCGATTCGGACAAGTTCCGCCGCGCCAAGAGCAAGCTGACTGCGGTGCTGGGCAGAGATATCTCGGGCGAGATCGTCCTCACCGATATCGCCAAGATGCCGCACCTGCTGATCGCCGGTACCACCGGCTCCGGTAAGTCGGTCTGCGTCAACTCCATCTTGATCAGCATCCTCTACAAGGCGACGCCCGACGAGGTCAAGCTGCTGCTGATCGACCCCAAGATGGTCGAATTTTCCAAATACAAGGGTATTCCGCACCTGCTGGTGCCGATCGTTTCCGACGCGAAAAAGGCGGCGGCGGCGCTCGGCTGGGCGGTCAACGAAATGCTCAACCGCTATAAGATCTTCTCCGAATTCGACTGTAAGGATATTGATTCCTACAACGCCCTGATCGAGCGCAATCTCCGCTATATCGAGGAGCATCCGCCCGTAGAAAACGAGGAGGGCGAGACGGTGCAGCCGGTCATCGAGATCAACGGTCTGCCCGTCGCCAAAGAAAAGATGTCGCGCGTCGTCATAGCGATCGACGAGCTCGCCGACCTGATGATGGCGGCGCCCAGCGAGGTGGAGGACAGCATCTGCCGCTTGGCGCAGATGGCGCGTGCCGCCGGCATGCACCTGATCCTCGCCACACAGCGCCCGACCGTCAACGTCATTACGGGCTTGATCAAGGCGAATGTGCCGAGCCGTATCTCTCTCAAGGTCAGCTCCAACATGGATTCGCGCACGATCCTCGACGTCGGCGGCGGCGAAAAGCTGATAGGACGCGGCGATATGCTCTTCTCACCGGTCGGCGCACCCAAGCCGATCCGCGTACAGGGCTGCTACGCCTCCGAGGAAGAGATCGAGGGCGTGACCGCCTACATCAAAAAATCCGCCAGAGCCGAGTATAACGCCGAGATCGAGGAGAATATCAAGCGGATCGAAGCCGAGGGCATCGGCAACGGCAAGAAGGGCGCCGACACAGGCGACACCGACGACATCCGTCTGGACAGCAAGATGGAGGAAGCGATCCAGTTTGTCATTGAATCGGGACAGGCGTCCACCTCCATGCTGCAAAGGCGCCTGAAGGTCGGCTACGCGCGTGCCGGCAGAATGATAGACGATATGGAGCAGCTCGGCATTGTGGGACCTCACCAGGGCAGCAAGCCGCGCGACGTGCTGATGACCTACAATGAATGGCTCGAGCGCCGCAACGTGCTCCAAAATAACGGGTAGGGGAGCGGTGATGATGTTGACCGAACTGCTGCGTTGTCCGGTCTGCGCCTGTCCGCTGCAAACCGAAGGGCGCACGCTGCGCTGCGAGCGCGGCCACAGCTTTGACATAGCCAAGGAGGGCTACGCTAACCTGTTGCTCTCGGGCAAGCCGGGCGACAGCAAGGGCGACAATAAGGAAATGGCGCGTTCGCGCAGAGATTTTTTGAACAAGGGCTACTACGAACCGCTGGCAAGGGCGGTCGCCGGCTGTGCGGAGGCATACACCGCCGACGGCGACAGCGTGCTCGACATCTGCTGCGGCGAGGGCTATTATACCAACTACCTCTCCGCGCGTTTGCCGCGTGCGTACTACGGCTTCGACATTTCCAAGAATATGGTGCGCCTTGCCGCAAAACGGCGCTGCGCCACCTTTTTTGTGGC
>ONGI01000041.1 GCA_900317315.1 uncultured Eubacteriales bacterium | reverse complement strand
AAATCATCCGCAGTTCAACGGCGCGATCGGTGCGGCGCTGCTCGCGAGCGAAAGGGGATGAGCGTATGTTGGCAGAAGCTTTGGCGGCTTCCGTTTCCGTTGGTTTAGGCTGCGGCACCTGCTGCGGCTCATCGGCTTCGTCGTTTTTGGCGGTCTATATCCTCACCGAGGGCGGCGGCTTCAAATCATCCCTAAAGCACGTCGGCGGCTACTTCTTCGGGAAGATCCTTGCGGTCTGTTCCATCACCGCGCTATGCTATGCGATCGGCAGGGTGTTCATTGACGAGAACGGCTATATCGGCAGCTTCAACCTGCACCACGCCGTTTCGTGGGTCATGCTCGCTTCGGCGTTGTTCCTGATCCGGCGTTGGCTCCAAAGCCGCAAACAAACCTGCGCAAAATGCGGCGGCAAATGCCATTCCGATAACAAATCGCGGCTGATACCGTCCTTCACCGTCGGGCTTGCCTACGGCGCTTATCCCTGTGCGCCGCTGCTGATGGTGGCAGGCTACGCGATCACGCTGTCCCTGCCGGGTGCCGTCCTGCTCGGCGCGGTATTCGCTCTCGCAAGCTCGCTGTCGCCGATGCTTGTCATATTCGGACTGTCGGGCGTCCTCAGCGGAAAAATCAGAACCCAGCTCGGCAAAGCCATGCCGTGGATCCAATTAAGCGTGTATATTTTGTTTTTAGTTCTTGCAGTGGTTTCTTTGTTCTGGTATAATTGATATTAAGTGGTTAGCGGTTACCTAACCACTAGCCACGGAGGTGATTCAAATGCGTTTACTCTTTGCCGAGGATGACCGCGATATTTCAAAGGCGGTCAAAACGCTGTTAGAGCGTTCGGGGTATTCGGTCGATGTGGTTTTCAACGGGCAGGACGCGATCGATTATATTGAATCGGGCGAATACGACGGTGTGATCCTCGACTGGATGATGCCCAAGCGCAGCGGCATTGAGGTGCTGACGCAAATGCGCGCCAAGGGCTTCTCTGAGCCTGTGCTCATACTCACGGCGCGCGATTCTGTTGACGACAGAGTAAAGGGACTTGACACCGGCGCGGATGATTATCTTCCCAAGCCCTTTGCCGCCTCGGAGCTCCTTGCGCGTATCCGCGCCATGCTCAGGCGCAAGGAGGATTACAAGCATGACGTGATCCGATTTGCCGATATCGAGCTCGACAAATCCGCTATGTCCGTCACCTGCAACGGAAAAAGCGTTCGGCTCAACAACAAGGCTTTTCAGCTGATGGAAATGCTCGTTGAGCATCCGGGCGCTGTGCTTAGTATCGACCAAATAATGGAGCGCATTTGGGGCTGGGACAGCGACAGTGAAGTAAACGTTGTCTGGGTGAATATCTCCTTTCTGCGCAAAAAGCTGACCGAGCTCGGCGCGCACGCCAAGATCAAAGCCGTTCGCGGCGTCGGCTATTCACTGGAGAATACGTTATGATGAAACTGATACGACTCCGCTTTATCCGGATCGCCCTGCTCGCGCTGTCACTCGCGATGCTGCTTGTCGCCGGTGCGATCAATGCGGTGCACATCGTCAGCACTGTCAATGAACAGTACGAAACGCTGCAATATCTTACAGATAATCAAAACAACTTTTCCAAAAAAAAGCAGGGAGGCGCCTTCGGCAGCGAAAAGTTTTCGGCGACCGAGGACAGCTTTCAGCAGGGCGGCAAGAACAACCACAATCACCACATGCAGGCGGCGCTGGAGGAATCGCGATATTTCATTGCGATCCAGAACACCGACGGCGACTTGCTTCTCGGAACCGGCTCCAAAGAGACCGATTACACCGAGGAAGAATTGTTAGCCATTGCCGGACGCGTCTTTGCGTCGGGCGACGGATCGGGAACGATCGACAATTATCTCTACCGCGTGACGGAGCGTGACGACGGCTTCAAAACCGCCGTATTCCTGAATTGCGAATCCAAGCGCAACGAGATCATCTGGCTGGCGCTGATTTCGCTGTTCGCCTGTGCGATCGGCATTTTGCTGGCATTGATACTGGTTTCGCTGCTCAGCAAAAAGGCGATCCGGCCGATGATGGAAAACATCGAACGCCAAAAGCAGTTTATCACGGACGCCGGTCACGAGCTGAAAACGCCGCTGACGGTCATCTCCGCCAATATGGACGTGCTCTCGATGGATATAGGCGCCAACGAGTGGGTGCAGAGCACGCAAAAGCAGGTCGCCAATATGCGCAAGCTGGTGAATGAGCTGGTCTATCTGTCGCGCATGGATGAAACGGATTCGCACCTTGAAAAGAGCGTTGTCGATCTCTCAAAAGCCGTGCAGGACGTCGCCGCGCTGTTTGAGGGCATGGCGGAGTTCAACGGCAAAAATATGATATTGCATATAGAGGATGACATCAAAGTCAGCGGTGACGAAGCGGCGCTGAGGCGGCTCGTCAGCACCCTCTGCGAAAATGCCGTCAAGCATGCGCCGGAGGACAGCGATATCCAAATCTCCCTTACACAAACAGGAAAGAGCGTTATGCTTACAACCGAGAACGCCATGAAGGAGCCGCTCGGTGAGGAAGCGCTGAACCACCTCTTTGACCGCTTCTACCGCGGCGATGAATCCCGCTCAAAGGAAGAAAACAGCGGCTTCGGCATCGGGCTTTCCATCGCCCGCGCCATCACCGAAAAGCACGGCGGCACTATCAAGGCGAAGATCGTTGACAGCAATAGGCTGCAAATCATTTGTCTTTTACCGAAACGATAAAGAGCTTTAATTAGCTTGCCTCAAAACACCTAATATTCCATTGTCATTGCCTGACACTACTTGCGGGATATTAAGGCAATCCGCACACCTGAATTATGCGGTGTTGTCTTAATGAAAGACATATCATGCTTATGATAAAAACAACAACGAAAATAGAAATAAAACAGCGAACCATTATGACTGACATAACAGTTCGCTGTTTTGTTTGTTTTAGTTCCGGATCGGTTACTTTTGTGTGATTATCCTGTAGGACTTGCTTATACGCGGGTGATATTTCCGTTAGCGTATTTATAGGTACCCTTTTCAAAGCGGTAGTTTGCGCCGTTGCGGCTGTCCCAGCTGCCCTTGCCGTCGTTGAAGCAAACGTTTGCATAAGAAGCCGTGCCGAGGTCAATGGTGTACTTGTGGGTATAGCCGCTCACCTCGTTTGTCGCGGTCATGGCGGCGCCGGGTGCGGTCGTCCAGTTGCCGCTGCCGACCTGATAATGGATGTAGGGCGTTGCGTAACCCTTGTAGTAGATGGTGACACGGTTGTCGTTAACAGTATAGTTAACGGTTTTTGAAGCGACCAAATCGTTGTAGCAAAGAATGTCGCATTTTACAGTGTAGTTGCCGCCCTCTTCGGGAGTCCAAACAAAACGCTTGTCAAAATCAGCGAAGAATTGCTCGGATACGCCGTCTTTTGTTACGGTATAGCGGAAATTCGTTCCGTCGAAAGAAGGCGCAAGGTTTGTTACCTGCGGCGTAAACACGATGCTGTCGCCAACGCTTGCGTTCGCTTTATCGGGAGTGAGCGCCGTGATCTTGGTCTGATTAACGGTTATGGGCTTGCGGGCAACGGTTGTGTTGCCGTCTGTATCCTTAACGGTAACAACGATCGTGCAATCGCCTGCTGCGTTCAGTCTTTTGTAGCATTCAAAATTGTTGCAGAAGGGCTCGAGCATGGTTTTGCTGCCGTCTTTTTCAAGCTCAAACTGATATTTGAACGGAGCGTTTCCGCCTTTTGTCAATGCTGTGATCCTGACTTCCTCAAGAGTGTGGATGCTCGAGGGGCTTACCTTGACATCCGCAGAAAACGGGAAGGTCACGTTGCTTGTGGAGAACACCTTGCTGCTTCCGTTGATCGTATAGGTCTTTCCGTCAAGCAGATCGTACTCGCCGCCCGTTGTATCATCAACGAATTTGACTTCAATGATCGACAGGGGCTTGCCGTTGTTGGTTTTGTCAACTACTTTGACTTCCCAATCATAATCATTGAGTGATGCGATGTCGATGTCGGGGATAACGTTGTTGAGGTCATAGTACATTTCGCCGTAATCGGCTGTTGCCGTACCTCTGTAGGAATGATCCTCAACTATATCAACGTAATTTGCATAATCGTCAAGACCGTAAGGCGGAACGAGCTTGGATACGTATTCCGATCTGTCAGCCTTGTTTATCGCGGTCACATAAACATGTGTGTTCGCTCTCTCTGAGGATTTGAGAACATACTTGAGATAAACGTCGGATTCATACTTTTTGGGCTCTACCTTGATGGTGGAAACCGTGTCGATACCGGGCTGTCTGTTGGGATAAGAAGGTGCGCCGCTTACGGCGGATACCTTGTTCATCGCGTCGTAGGCGATCCAGTAGTAGCCGTTGTTTCCGTTCCATGTGCCCCATGAGTTCGCGATCTTGAACGCGCCCATCTCACCGCTGTCAACCTTGTTGTTGCCGTTGATGTCCGTCCAGATGTTATCGTTGTAGCCGACGATCACCATTCCGTGACCGCCCTCGGTGTCTTTGCAGCCGCGGACAACGGTTTCGCCGACAAAGCGGTTGTCAACGCCGGGAGCGCTTTTGATTTTTATTTCATCCCAGCTGTAAATAAAGGAGTTAAAGCCCAGAACCTCGCCGTTGCTGATCGCGGTCTTGAGTGCCGCAAGATCGGAGTCGTCGGCGGAGGTGACGGGAGTTCCCGTTGCGGGAACGGGCGTGTTGATGTCGGTGTTGTAGCCTTCTACATAGGCTTCGGGAGTAAAGTAGCCGTAGCTTGTCAGTCTGTTGCGGAGAGCCTTTTTCCAAAGACCGTTTTCCGCATGCCAGTCAAAGACGACTTGCTCGGGATAAGGAGAGTTGATTGCGGGAACGTCCTCTACGGTAAGCGCACCCATCGTGCGGATGATGTTGTAGTTTCTCGGGCCGTTCGATCCGCCCTTGATATAGCCGGAATTGCTGAGGTTATATGTCCATATTGGTGAAAAAATGTTGTTTTCGGTCGTGGGGATGCCGTATGCGCGGTGGGCTGTATAAGTGTAGTTGTAATACGTAGCAGACCAGCAGGCACAGCCATATACCCCTCCCTGGTCGCCGATAGGCGGACAATAGATGCTGTTTTCGTTGGTCGAGTTGTCACATTCCTCCGGAAGAGAAGGTGCCGACGAGCCTACGAGAGGTGCGCCGTTGCCGGAAAACTCCATGTAATCCTCGACCGAGCTGATGCGCTCATCGTCGCTGAGCGTGGAGAAATCGACCTCTTCACAGCCGTCGGAAAAGCCTGTGTTTTCTTGTGATGCCGTGTTTTCGGTATTTGCCTCGGCAGCGTTTGCGATGAGTGCTCCGGGCAAGACGGAAGTGAGCAATACTGCCGTCAAACAAAACCCGAAAATTCGTTTGCCAATGTGGTGCATATAGTTCCTTCCTGATTTATTGTAAAATAATTATACGATAGGATAAATCCTTATTTCTACACAAATCACAAAATTTTGAAAATTCAGTGCAATATACACCTGTCTTTTCAAAAGAACCAAATATTTTGTTTATGATGACATTTTTTGCGCAACGGCAAAAAGAACCCTTTCATGCATTATTGATATTCGACAATATTTGCCGTATTATTTTGTTAATAATTACCAACTTGAAGAATGATCGCCCAAAATGGTTACAAAACAAAAACAACAAAAAAGTATCAGTGCGCGGTCGTGCTTCCGTTTCCTTTTATAATGTATCATCCGGACAACAGGGCGATCCTTTGTTGCCGGATCGGGAGCTGCCGGAGCCGGAGTCTGCCGGTGCCTCAAATTTCAAAAGGAATAAACAATATAATATAGACATTGTTTGCTTTTTGTGGTATGATTGATAAGGTGAAAAGGAGATGGACTTATGAACAGATTACAGGCAAATCTATGCTTGATTTGCGTAACGCTCTGCTGGTCAACAGAGGTTATCATTTTTGCGTGTATTCCCGATGATGTGCTTCCGTTTGCCACTTCATTTATCACCTCGGCGATCGCGGCGGCGATACTTGCCGCCTGCTTTTTCAGGCGGATCGCCGCAGAGATGAAGCGGGCAGGAAAAGAGATATTGCTTCGCTGCTTGCTGCTCGGCGTGTTAAAGGCAGCGTATGACATTATGTTTTTGTACGGGCTAAAATATTTTGACGTGTCAACCGGCGCGTTCACCTTTTCGATCACGGTCGTGGTGCTTCCCGTCGTTTTGCTGACGATGAGAAAATCGGTTGACAAAAAGACGTGGATCTCGGTCGTTCTGGTGCTGACGGGCATCGTTTTTGCGCTTGGCAGCAGCCTTGCAGGGACGCAGGTGTGGGGCTTGGTCATCATGTTTATCGGATGCACGCTGCGCGCGTTGTTCTTTGTGAAGCTGAATGACTTTGCAAAAGAACACGATTCCATCACCTTGTCCGTCTGGATCTCCGTTGTCGGAGCGATCATCAGCTTTGCGATTTGGGTGATCCTGCAGCCTGCGACCTTCGGCGCGATCCCGTGGTCGGGGACGGTTATCGCCGGCTTGTTTATCTACGCCTACTTCATCGTCGCCTTTGCGCAAACGCTGAATGTTTTTGCACAGAAGCGCGCCACCGCCGCAGGTGCGACGATCATTTATTCGCTCGAGATCGTATTTTCGCTGATCTGGAGCGCGGTGCTGCCCGAAAACCTGATCGACAGGGTGATACCGTCTCCGTTTCACGTCATCGGCGCCCTGTTCATCGTGGCGGGCAGTCTGATCGAGATCATAGATTTCAACGCGATAAGAAGGGTGAAAAGCCGCCATGAATAATATCGGAATGAAAAAACTATTAAAACAGGTTGGGTTGGTTTTGATACTGACAGCGGTTTATCTGGTCGTTGCCGTCCCGTTCAAGGTGATGAGCGTGATCCCGGGCTTTGCCGATATTCGCCCTGTCCTGATGCTCAACCCCGTTTACGGTATCTTTTTCGGGATACCGGGCTGTATCGCCTTTGCGATCGGTAATCTGATAGGCGATCTGTTGAGCGACAGCTTGAGGTGGTCGTCCATCGGCGGCTTCATCGCCAATTTCATAGGACCGTTTTTGTTCTATGTTTATTGGAACAAGATCTCCAAAACGCCGTTTTCACTGCGCACGGGAAAAAACCTGCTCAAGCAATTGTGCGTGACCGTCGTGACCGCAGTCGCGGAGACTATCATCATCACACCTATGGTCGAATTGTCGTACCCCGAGGTGAGCAGTATCCTGTTTGCAAAAACGGTCATGCTCAACGTGTCGGTATTTCCGATCGTTCTCGGGATTCCGCTGATGATCTTGATGCAGGAGGAGCTGCACTTCACGCCCAAGCCTTTTTCAAAGAAAAAGAACGCACTCCGCTGACAATTCGCGGATAACACCCGAAATATTCGAACCACGGAGCCGGCACCCTAACTGCTTTATAATCCAATATCCTTGCAAAGCTTTTTCGTTTCACAACAGACAGTTTTGAGAAATGCTGTGTGTTGCAGATAGAAAAAAGCCGGTTTTTTAAACCGGCGATTTAGTTTTGCTCCTCATGATTGAATGATTATGTAAACGGTTGCTTGATTTTTGCCGGGTATCTGATTTATGATAGATATGAAATAAAAAAATGAGGTGACAAAAATGAAGAGAGTATGTGCATTTCTTTTGAGCGCCGTTATGGTTTCGGCGCTTGCAGGCTGCGGCGCAAAGCCGTCGGACGATCCCGAAGCTTCGGCAACGGAACCGCAGACAACACAGACGCAGACAACACAGGCGGAGACGATCGCCGCAGATGTAAACGATCGGCTGGACAAAGCGTTGACCGACGCGCGATTCGAGGGTATCGTGCAGATTTCAAAGGGCGGCTCGGTGATCTATCAATATGCCCAAGGCGACGACGATAACGGCAAGCCGCTGACGATCGACGCTTCCATGCCGATCGGTTCTGTATCAAAGCAGTTTTGTGCCGCTTGTATTCTGTTCCTTTGCGAACAAAACGTACTCAGCGTAGAGGATACGCTTGACAAGTACTATCCCGATTATAAGCACGGAAAAGAATTGACGGTGAAGAACCTTCTCAATATGAGCTCGGGACTACGGAATTATTTGGAGCTTGTTGAGCCGTCCATGTTCGGAGAGGATGAATGGGAGAACACCACTGCCATTACAAAAACGATATTTGAGCAGGAGTTCCGTTTTGAGCCGGGCAAGGACTATGAGTATTCCAACTCTAATTATTTTTTGCTCGCCCAAATCGTTGAGAAGGCAAGCGGCATTGCCTATCACAAATTCCTCAGGGAGCAGTTTTTTGAGCCGCTGGGCATGACGCACACCGGCTTTGTTGAAGAGATCGCAAAGGATACCGCGTGGGCTTCCGCACTGTCCGCAGAGGAATTAAAGAAGGACTACTTCTATCTTCCCGGTTTGACCAAGGGAGCGGGCGATGTGGTTTCGAACGCGGAGGATATGGACAAATGGATGCGCGGACTCAGCGGCGGAAAGATCCTGTCCGCCGAAGGGTTCCGTCAAATGACAGAAAACGTCAACCCGAACAGCGCGGAAGAATACGGCTATGGACTTTGGCATATGACGTATGGCGGCGTAGGTCATGTGGGACAGATCCCGCCTTCCTTCGGCGCAGTGGATTATCTGAACACCGAGCGCGATGTGTATCTGTTCGCGGTGTCAAACACCGGTCGCGGCATGTCAACTGTACAGGATATCCCGCAGACGCTGCTCAGTGTTTTGCTGGAACAATAGGGGGAGAATGATGAAAAAATTATTTGCCATGGTGATGAGCGCCGTCCTGATCACGGCAGCAGGCTGCGCACAGCAAACGACCGGATCATCTTCGGAAACGACCGCCGCAACGACTGCCGCAACGACCGCCGCAACGACGCCTGCCGTCACGAATCTTAACAAGCCGGATATGGCGCGGTGGCAGTATAACGCGGAATATGATCTGTATTATCAAATCGGCATTGATTACTGCGAAAAGCCTGCCGATACGCACTATGAACAGCTTTCTGTTTTTGTGCCTGCCGCTTATGTCAGCGCCAAGGCAAACGGCGACGGCACCTACACCTGTGAAATGAACGAAAATGCGGAGATAAACGGTTATACCGCTGCGAACGCGCCCATTGTGATGCCTGTTTTCACCGAGGGATATGCTGCCGCCCAAGCGCTGACGGAGGATTTTCTGAACGACTATAAGGGCTTTACGGAAGCGCTGTCGGAATACACGGCGCAGGGCTTTGTGTATGTCTATGCAGGCTGTCGGGGAATAGACGAGGGCGCGCCTTTGGGAGTCGCCGATCTGAAGGCGGCGGTCCGCTATGTCCGCTACAGCGACGATGTGCTCCCCGGCAACGCCGAAAATATCTTTGCGTTCGGCATGAGTGCCGGCGGTGCGCTGGCGTCTGTTCTCGGTGCGTCCGGCAACAGTCCGCTGTACACGCCGTATCTTGACGCCATCGGTGCGGTGCAGGGCGTCTCGGATGCGGTCGCCGGTGTGATGGCATGGTGTCCCGTTACCGATCTGGATACCGCCAATGCGGCGTATGAATGGATGATGGGCTGCTCCCGTCAGGGTCGAAGCGAAGAATGGAACAAGATCTCGGACAAATTGGCGGCTGCCTACGCGGATTATGTGAACAGCGCAGGCTTCACCGATGAGGACGGAAAGCCGTTGACCTTGGAGAGCTCCCAAAGCGGCATTTATCAGGCAGGCTCCTATTATGAATATATTAAGAGCGTGATCGAACGGTCGCTCAATAACTACCTCTCCGACGCCAAGCTCACGGGCAGTGCGGCGCAGGATTACATCAACGGTCTGAACGCTGACAAAAAGTGGATCACCTATGACCAAAGCACCAACACAGCCACCGTCACAAGCGTAGAGGATTTTGTAAAAGCCTGCAAGAACGCGTCCGAGCTGCCTGTCGCGTTCGACTGGCCGGGCAGCGGCAACACATTGTTCGGCAAATCAAACGGCAGAGGCGCTCATTTTGATAAGATCCTGTCGGGAGTTCTGACGGAGCTGAACAGCGAATACGCCGCCGAGTACGCCGCGGATATGAACATCACCGATTCGCTGGGCACTTCCGTCGAACAGCGCGTAAAGATGTATGCGCCGCTCTATTATGTGCTGAAAAGCAGTGAGGGCTACGGAACGTCGGCAGTGGCAAGGCACTGGCGCATTCGTTCGGGCATCGAGCAGCCCACAACGTCGCTGACGACCGAGGTCAATATGGCGCTCGCGCTACAGCACTGTGACGGCGTCGAGAGCGTTGATTTTGAAACCGTTTGGGAGCTGAGCCATGACAAAGCCGAGCGCGAGGGAGACAGCACGGAAAACTTCATCCTCTGGGTGAAGCAATGCGCGAAGGGATAAACCGAAAAGCTCCAAAGCTCCGAAATTGAATATAAGCAAACAAAAAAATCCTGTCGCAGCAGCGGCAGGATTTTTTGACTTTTCAAATTCCAAAAGTCATAAGAGTCAAATGGTTTTACAGCGGCGAAGAACGCCTTCAAAAACCGTGGTGTGCGTGCGGAGAGCGCCGACGCCAGCTTAATAGTCATTGTATAAAAAGTCCGCCCAGTAATACTGGCTCATGTATTCGTTTTGATAGGCGTTGACCGCGCCGGCGTCCAGCTCCTTGAAGCGGTAGTAATCGCAGTCGAGCACCTCGGGATTGACCGCGAGGGCGTTGTAGCTGCGCACCACCGCGTCCTCCGCGCCGACGGCTTTGAGGCTCTTGATCATGGCGTAGATGTAGGTTTGCAGCAGGTTTTGCAGCTTTTTGTCATATGGCTCGTCCTCAAAGATCGCGGCAAAGAGCTCGCGCGTGGTGCAGGAGCTGCCCTGCTTGTGCACCAGATAGGCAAAAACCTCCTTTGCCTTGCTGCGCTCAAAGCGGACGTGCGCGCCGTCGGGCGTAAACACGTCAAAGTTGCCGAAGCACTGCACCCGCAGCTTGGCGTTTTTCTTCGGCACGATCGGAAAACGCAGGTCGGCAAGCTCCTTTTCTACCTTTGCCTGATTGACGGGCTTCATAATATAGCCGCTCGCGTGCAGGCTCATGGCGTCGCCGGCGTAATCCGAAAAACCGGTCACAAAAATAATATTCATTTTGGGGTTGACGGTTTTCAGCTCCTTGGCAAGCTCCACGCCGTTCATTCCGCGCATGTGGATGTCGAGAAAGGCAATGTCGCAGCCGCCCTGCTGCGCTGCCTCCAACAGCTCGCGCGGCTTTCGAAAGGCAGAGACCTCCGCATCGGGCTTGGCCTTTTTGACAGACATCTCCAGCATTTTCAGTGCCAGCGGCTCATCATCAACACACAGTATTTTCATCAGTTTGTCCCTCCTTCGGCAAAATCACTTTTGCAGTTGTTCCTTTTCCGATCTCGCTTGTGATCATAACCTTACCGCCGCACATGTCGTGCAGGCGTTTTTTTGTGTTTTCCATGCCGACATGCGACCTGCCGTCGTCGTGCTGCGGGGCTTCGGTATCAAAGCCCACGCCGTCGTCCTCAACGATGACCTCAAAGGCGGCGTCGGTTTCGCGTGTGGAGATCTTCACGGTGCCGCCGTCCTCCTTCATGCCGACGCCGTGCTTGACGGCGTTCTCCACAAGCGGCTGGATGCTCAGCAGCGGCAGCTCAAAATTGGTTGCCTGAATGTCATATTCGACACGGAGCAGATCGTCAAAGCGCAGCTTTTCTATATATAAGTACTTTTTCAGATGCTCCAGCTCCGTTTCAAAGGGAACGGGAGCGGTCTGCTTGAGCGAATCCATATTGCCGCGCAGATAGTCGGCAAAGGTAACGGTCGCCTCCTGTGCGGTCTCGGGGTCAAGGGTACACATCATGGCGATCGACGTCAGCGCGTTGTACATAAAGTGCGGCCGGATCTGCGATACCATGACCGACACCTTGGCTTCATACAGTTCCTTTTGCATCTGCTGATAGCGGATCGCCTCTTTGTATTGCGTCCGCAGGTCAAGGATCAGGCGGACGATCTGATATGCCATGGTGACCGCCAGGCCGTAGTTGAAAAAATGCGAGCCGGCAAGGTGCACATATTGGTCGGCAACATCAAGCGTCAGGGTCAGCAGCAGCGGTATCCATGAGAGCAAAAACACCAGCGCGTTGCGGTTGCCGCGCAGCTCCGTGCAGAGCAGCGCGATCATCGTCACCGTGCACACCGCGATGACGACAAAGATGCTCGGCGCGGTGGCGGTCATATCGGCGGTGTACGTCAGGTGCAGCACAGCGGCGGCTGCCGCAGACAGGAAGAATACCGCGACGGTGACGTTGGCGATCGCCCTTGTGAGCGGCTTTTGCAGGTTGGATTTGAGATAGAGGAAGATCGACGCGACAAACAGATAGCTGACGCTTCTGACCGCAAACAGGCACAGCGTCACATCGGTTATCCACAAATTCAAAAAATCGCCGAGCGACTGCATGATCATATACAGACCCCAGAAAAAGCACAGCAGGCCAAAGCAGAGGTTTTTGTAATTGATCCTGCCCAGCACAAAGCCCGAAACGGGGAAGAAGAACATGCCGAAAAAGCAGACCAGCACAAAGAGCAGGATGATCGGCACGGATTTGAAGAAGAGCTGATTATACAACCCTCCGTAGGCACAGTAGTTGACCGAAAAGCAGTCCGAAAAGCTCTGTGTTGCCAACGAATAGGGGTATTCTACCTCCAAAACAAGATCTTGCTCGCCCCTCAGCACCGGTTCGGGAAGTAGCTCGGTGGCGATCTGCGCCACCTCATAGCCGGGCGTTTGCGGCATCCTGTTCTCCGGTAAAAAATTTTCCTCGGGTATGTCGGGCGCGGTGCGCCGGTTATGGAGCTCAAAGGCGCCGTCGTCGGTTTTCAGGGTGTACCAAACGTCTTTGGACGAGATCGCCATGATCTCAAACGCCGCCGCGAGCTCGTCTGTTTTGCCGCAGACGGTGATTTTATGAAAATGATCACGGATCTCCGTTTCGGGGCCGATGCTTTTCCATTCGCCGCCGTCAACGGAATATTTGCCCGAGAGCATCACATTGCGTTTGTCTGCCGAAAAATCCGACATAAAATACGGCAAGCACTGCACGATGACAAAAGCAAGCGCCAAAATGACCGCTCCGGCGATCGCTGCCGTCAACGCCTTGCCGCTCCATATTTTTTTCATAAATACCGCGCCCTTTGCTGTCGTTTTTTTCATTATAACACATGCACCGGCAAATAAAAAGCATAGAATAAGAAAAAGTCAAAATTGAAAAAAAGACAGGACAAAACGGTTTTTCGCATAATACCTTTTCGGCGGATGAAGCGGAAAAGGCGCGGAGGTGAACAGCATGTACCGTCATCAGACAATTGAATACGGCACGATCCCACCGGCAAGGATCGTGCAAGATGACGCCAAGGTTGACAGGTGCAGAGGCGAGCCTCACCGGCAAGGGGGAATGCAGCCGCCTTTTATTGAAAAAGGCAGCGGTCATGCTTTGAAAAAAGGCTCGCAGGAGCGGCAGAAAATGGTTTTTCTGCTGCAAAGGCTGCCGGCGATCGAACAAAACACCGTTTGACGCAACCGGCGCACCGGCGGGCGGAACAGCACTTGTCGCCGCTGCCACCTTATCAATGCCTGCCGCAAGCTCTGCGGCGCCGGAACGCAGAGAAAACAGACAGGCTCCTGCAAACAAAAACTGCGCGGCGTGGGTCAAATGTCACGCGCGCGCTCGAAACTCGGCAAAAGGAGTTTCGTAAATGAATTATCAAACGTTTTCGTGATGTGCGCAAATCGGGTCAAGCGTCACGCTTGCGTTTGTTTATATAAATAAGTATAGATAAAACATATATATAAAAGAAAGAGAGGTAAAAAACATGAAAACAAAGATAAAACGACACTCACGTTCGGTTTTGTCTGAAGTTTCGTCATTGTGCATACTGCACCATCACATGGACAGCTGTCGGCGACAGCACCGCACTGTTCGGCACCGCTTGGGCGCCCACCGCAAATGCCAACGACCTGGA
>ONGI01000119.1 GCA_900317315.1 uncultured Eubacteriales bacterium | reverse complement strand
TCAGCGCAAAGCGTTCGCCGATGTCCAACGTGAGCTCCGTGTCGCTCAGCGTCAGCTCCTTTGGCACAACGGGCGCCCACGCGTCAAAATCGGGAATATATTCCGCAAGATACCGCTGGATGATCGTCACATCAATCACATCGACCGCATTGTCGCGGTTGACGTCGGCGGCAACCGTGTCAAACGGCTCCGTTTGCATTTCCGCCACATAGCGCTGCACGGCGGTCGCGTCGATGGTGTTCACCTCACCGCTTGTGTCTGCGTCGCCGATAAGCCGCCCCGTTTCGGCAGCCAACACCGCCGGCGCTGCGCTCAGCAGCATGGCGCCGGACAGCAGCACCGCTGCCGCTTTTTTTATTGGAATCATACGTTCCACTCCTTTCAAAAAACATCATATCACACGCTGCTGCAAAAAGCAACATTCCGGGACTATTCCTTCCAAAAAGGATTCGGACGCCCCGGCTATTGCCGGGACGTCCGAGGAGAGAGATTATTTTATTATAAAGAAAGGAGATGGAAATAATTGGAATAAAAATGTTTAAAAAAGATGTGTTTTATTAATTATGTTTAAAATATACCTTCAAACTTTATGCACGTCGCTTTTGACGCACGTCCATGGTGTAGATATTGCGGTTTTTATCGACCATGGTAATGGAAATTTCGGGTGCCAGCTGATTGAATCTCACCAGAAAGCTTTCCTTGCCGCCGTCGTGCACGCCTGCTACGATTTGCTGGGCGTTGCTCGCCCTCACAAACTTGGCTGCTGCCTTGGGAGCGTCGCTGCTGAATATCACGGTCATATCCGCACCTGCGCGTTTGGCAACGCGGTTGAGATACTCCAGCTGATCGCTGATAAGCGCGTAGTTCTCGGTCGGCATCAGCACGCTCATCACGTGAAGCTCACAGTCACATTCTGCGGCAAGCTGCTCCGCTTCTTCGATTATCCGGTCACATTCATATTGGCTTGTTACACAGGCAACTACCGACGGCTGATTGCTGAACATCGGTTTCACCTCCTTCGTTTGCTGTGACTATATACTACCCCTTTTTTATGAAGAAATTATAACGAAAATGTGAAACCAATGTGAAGTTTTGTTTAAGTTTGTGTGTTTTGGAGACCAAATACGATTGCAATCTCGTCCGATTCGTGATATAGTAGTGTTTAGTTAGCGTTAAAAAGGAGCTGGTTAGATGGAACGGGAGAGTTTTCAGTCCCGTCTCGGATTTATTTTGGTCAGCGCGGGCTGCGCAATCGGTATCGGCAATGTATGGAAGTTTCCGTATATAGCCGGACAAAACGGCGGCGGTCTGTTTGTGCTGGTGTATCTGCTGTTTTTGGCGATTATGGGCATTCCGATTCTCACAATGGAGCTGGCCATCGGCAGAGGCAGCGGTCTGAGCATTGTCAGGGCGTACAAAAAGCTGGAGCCAAAGGGCAGCAAATGGCATATTCACGGCTGGTTTTGTCTGGCAGGCTCCTATCTGCTGATGATGTTTTACACCACGGTTTCGGGCTGGATGCTCGATTACGCGTGGAAGTTCTCCACCGGCACGTTTGACAGCATCGCGCCCGAGCAGACGGACGCGGTCTATGCCGACATGCTGCAAAACCCGTGGGAAATGCTGGTATTTTTGACAATCACGGTGCTGATTGGCTTTTTGGTCTGCTTTGGCGGCGTCAAAAACGGCTTGGAGCGCGTCAACAAATGGATGATGCTGGCGCTTTTGGTGCTGATTGTGGTGCTGGCGGTCAACAGCCTGTTTCTCAGCGGCACCGCGGAGGGCTTAAAATTCTATCTGATGCCGAACTTTGAATCCTTCCAAAAGGTCGGCTTGCTCAAAATCGTCAGCGCCGCCATGAGCCAGGCGTTCTTCACGCTGAGCGTCGGCATCGGCTCAATGGAAATCTTCGGCAGCTACATGTCGCGCGACAACACCCTGACCGGCGAGGCAATCCGCATCACGGCGCTCGACACCTTTGTGGCGGTCATCAGCGGTCTGATCATCTTTCCGGCGTGCTTCACCTACAACGTCGCGCCCACCGAGGGTCCTTCGCTGATCTTTGCGGCGCTGCCCAAAATCTTTATGCACATGCCGCTCGGCCGTCTGTGGGGCAGCCTGTTCTTTATCTTTATGAGCTTTGCGAGCCTGTCCACCGTCACGGCAGTGTTTGAAAATCCCATTTCGGCGTGTATCGACAACTTTGGCTGGTCGCGCAAAAGGTCCGCCGCCGTCAACAGTGCGCTGATGTTTGTGCTCAGCCTGCCCTGTCTGCTCGGCTTTAACGTGTGGTCGGGCGTGAAGCTGTTCGGCAAGGACTTTCTCGGCGCGGAGGATTTTTTGGTGAGCAATCTGCTGCTGCCCGTCGGCGCGCTGGTGTTTTTGTTCTTCTGCTCCTACCGCTTTGGCTGGGGCTTCGACAGCTACCGCAGCGAGGCAAACACCGGCAGGGGCGTCAAAATCGGCAAGGGCATGCGCTGTTACTTCCGCTATGTGCTGCCGCTGCTGATTCTCTTTATTCTGGTAACGGGCTTGGTTCCGCAGCAGGGCTGACGGCGCCGAGACTCGCAAAAATCGCTTGTGAGTATTTGGGAGAATATGAGCGTATTTGAGCGTATTCGTGAGATTTTACCGAGCTAAATTAAATATTTTCAAAAAAGTGTTGACATTCGCCCCAAACTATACTATAATCATAAAGCACGAAAAAGTACAGGAGGAATGAAAATGTCAACATTTTTAGCAAAACCCGCCGAAGTTGAGCGCGCTTGGTATGTGATTGACGCAGCAGGCAAGCCCCTCGGCAGAGTTGCCGCTCAGGCGGCTGTGCTGCTCAGAGGCAAGCACAAGCCCACCTTTACTCCCAATGTAGACTGCGGCGACCATGTGATTATTATCAACTGCAAGGATGCTGTTCTGACCGGCAACAAGCTGACCCAGAAGAAGTGGCAGCGTCACACCGGCTATATCGGTCATCTCAAAGAAACCCGCTACGACACCCTCATGGCGACCAAGCCCACCAAGGCGATGGAGCTGGCTGTCAAGGGTATGCTTCCCAAAAACACGCTCGGCAGAAACGCGCTGCTCAGACTCAGACTCTTTGAGGGCGCCGAACACAACCATCAGGCTCAGAAGCCCGAAGCGTTTGAAGCTTAAGAAGGAGGCATAAAGAATGTACGATAAGACACCTTATTTTTACGGCACAGGTAGAAGAAAAAGCTCCGTTGCCCGTGTAAGACTCTATCAGGGCACCGGCAAAATCACCATCAACGACCGCGACATCGACGATTATTTCGGTCTTGAGACCCTCAAGCTCATCGTTCGTCAGCCTCTTGCACTGACCGAAACCGACGAGAAGTTTGACGTAGTTTGCCGCGTTGCAGGCGGCGGCGTGACCGGACAGGCAGGCGCCATCCGCCACGGCATTGCCAGAGCGCTGCTCCAGTATGACACCGAAAACCTCAGAGGCAAGCTCAAAAAAGCAGGCTTCCTGACCCGTGACCCGAGACTGAAAGAGCGTAAGAAATACGGTCTCAAAGCAGCCCGTCGTGCGCCTCAGTTCTCAAAGAGATAATCTTTGTGCTTCTCAGCACGCTTCAAGGCTACTGTTTACAGGGTTTTTGGAGTATTCAGACGGTTTGAGATGTGCTTAAAAGTGTTAGATAAGCAACAAGCAAGTAACACATAAGTAACAACAGTTCTCAACCTAAATAAGCAATCAAAAGAGATGTTTTTCTAAGTTCAGAAAGACATCTCTTTTTGCTTTGCTTAGATTTTATTGATTGCATTGATTAGCACCTCAACGTCTAAATGTGTGTACACTCTTTCGGTCATCGTCATAGCGCCCGAGTGTCCAACAATCTGTTTAATTGTGGTTTGGTCAACCTGTGCTTCCGCCAGCATTGAGATACAAGT
>ONGI01000140.1 GCA_900317315.1 uncultured Eubacteriales bacterium | reverse complement strand
TGCGGTGCCGTGACGGAAGAGGGCAAGCGATGCGCTTCCAAAATCGGACGGTCAGCAAGAGGACAGGTTCGCTTGCCCTCTTCCGTCACACTGCCGCCGAATCTTGCTTTCAACAAAGCTACATGTTTTACTGACCGATTTTATGAAGATAACCGCAGTCACAGGCAGCGTGCCACCTTCTCCTCGGGAGAAGGCTTATATTTTTATCCAACCTTGCACGCAAGGGAACCTCTGACAATTTCTCAAAACAATTGTCTTTTTCAAAAATACAGCAGGGCACAGCCGCAACGGTTAAGCCCTGCTTTTTGTTATGCTTTATTTCTCAGGCTGTTCAGCTTATCACGCAAGACCGCGCAGCCTGCTTCCGCGTCGTCGAGCGCCGCCACGGCTTGCTCCATCGGGCAGACGCCGTCGCCCTTACGGTTGATGATGTTTTCCGTCAGCGTGCCAAAGGCGCAGGGAATGCCGTGCGCTTCGAGATACGCCTTGCCTGCCTTTGACATCACTTCGCCGTACACAGCGGCAATGCCTGCCTTGACAAAGAGCATGGCAGCCGCCTTGCCGACGATGATATCCGCCGCCGCATAGCCGCGCAGCCCGCGGTTCTCGCCGATCAGGCGCAGCATGGGCGAAATGCCCCTGCCGTCGTCGGTGAACCATGCGCCGTCCTTGCACAGGCACAGGCTGTGACCGCTCAAATGCGCCTTGGCTGTATCGAGATCGGTCATCTTATTTTTCCTTTATCAGCAGGGCGCGCAGCGCGATAACGAGCAGCGGCACCGCAACTGCCTGGATCGCCAGTCCCGGCCAGCCTGCCAAGATCTGCGACCGGATCATCGGGACCGTGAACGGCGCAAAGCTTTGGCAAACCGCGACCAAGCCGAGGAACACCGCTCTGCCGGCGAGCTGTGCCGCGATGACCGCCGGAAACGCCCACAGGCCGTTCTGTGCGATTTTTTTGGAGAAGAGTCCCGACACCAGCGCGAACACCGCCAGCTCCGCCATCATAAACGGCAGACGCGGCAGCGCAGGCATGGGGCTTCCTGCGAGGGAGGTGATCAGATAGCTCACAACGGGCGAGAGCACGCCGACCGCCGGCGCCCAGCGCGAGCCGAGCAGGCAGCCGCCGATCAGCACCGGCAAATACATGGGCAGCAGCTGCACGCCGCCGGGCTGTCCGAGGGCGATGTGTACCACCTGCGGCAGCACGACTGCCAAGGCGATCAGCCCTGCGGAGATGAGGGTTTTGAGGGTGATTTTGGTTTGAACAGACGCGCTGCGCCTTGTCAGGGCAGTTTCCAGCATAGAGCGCTCCTTTCTTATGTGCCGAACGGCTTCAGGTTTTCCACCGCTTGCTTTTGTGTGATTTTCGGTTTCGTTGTTGTCGAGGTCGATCAGGCGGTAACGGTCGTTGCCCATGCCCATCTCCTTCATATAGCTGAGCTGACGGTGACCGTGGCGCGTTTCAATGCGCTCCACCAGCGCGTGGTTCTCGTCCTCGCGCATGGCATAGATCAGATCCACACAGGCTTGGTCGACCGCCAGAATATCGTCCGACGCAAGAATGCCCACGTTGGGCGTCACGACCGGCTCGGCGTCCACGCCCTCGCAGTCGCAGGAGACCGACATGTTGCGCATGACGTTGATGTAGGTGATGTGCTCGCCGAAGAAGTCCGCCGTCGCCTTGGTGGATTCGGTGATCCTTTCCATCAGCTCCTCGGTGTCGATCGACCACATGCCCTCGCCCTCACGCGCGTGGATCCATTTTTTGCCGATCCTGCCGTCGGCGCAGCCGATGCCGATGTTCTTGTTGGAGCCGCCGAAGCCGCCCATGGTGTGACCCTTAAAGTGCGTGAGCACCAGCATGGAGTCGTAGTCGGTCATGTGCGAGCCGTGGCTCATCTGCCGCATCCACTTGCCGCCCTTGATCGGCAGCAGGACCGTTCCCTCGGCGTCCATGATGTCCACCGGACAGAACGTCCAGCCGTTGATCTTGAGGGTCTCCAAATGCTGCTCGGTGGTGTAGCGGTCGCCCTCGTAGAAGGTGTTGGTTTCCACGATCGCGGCATTTTGCAGCGCGGGCTCGGCTTTCATCAGCTCCTCCACCCATTCGTGCGGAATGATGTTGGGTCCGTGCGGCTCACCCGTGTGGAGCTTCACCGCGACCTTGCCGGTCAGTGCGCCCTTGACCTTTTCGTAGATTTTTTTGAGTCCCTCGGGTGAGAGATCACGCGTAAAATATACCGTCGATTCCGCGCCGGTTCTCTCGCTGTAGGGAACGTAGCGTTCGCCGCCGGTTCCGGCAGCAATGTTTGTTTTTGACATTTTTTCACCTCTCCGGTTTATTGATTTTTTAGCTTATGCACATATTATATCATATCTGCCGCCGCCTTACAAGAAAAAGTTGTCCGCGCCGGTATTTTTGCCGACGGGCGAAAGTTTTTGGAAGTTGTCGAAAAAGCTTGAAATTGCACTATGGTTTGTAGTATAATCTAATTTGAATGTGTTTAAATCATTATAGAAACGGAATGGATATATGGAAGCATACGGATTGGGAAATCACAAGGATATTGATTCCTTTGTCGCGGCAAAGCTAAAGCGGCTCGACGCCGCCGAAGCGGACTTTTCGGCGCTGTTTGAGCTGATGTTCAGCGAAAAGGAAAACCTTATGTACGAAAAGAGCGAGGGCTACCGCATCCGGCAGACCACCTACGGCGAGGCGTACCGCGATATTTTTCGGCTGGCGTCAACGCTGCGGCGCACGCTCGCTTTGCCCGAGGGCGCGGTCGTGGGACTGAGCATGGACAATTCGCTTCTCTGGCTGGAGCTGTTTTGGGCGATCCTGCTCACGGGCTGCCGTCCGCTGCTGCTCAATTTGCGGCTCAGCGACACCGCGCTCGAACAGGCGCTTGCCGACAGCGGCGCACAGGCGGTGCTCTCCGACAAACGCCGCTACAGCGTGCGCACCGTCATGGCGGAGGAGCTGACGCCCGACGAGGAGGCGTTTGTGCCGAAGCGGTTCGGCGCGGAGCTGCTGGTGATGTCCTCCGGCACCTCCGACCACGTCAAGATCTGCGCCTATTCGGCGGAGGAGTTCCGCTGCCAGATCCACGACAGCTATCAGATCATCAGGGAGTGCAGGCAGGTCAAAAAGCACTATGAGGGCTACATCAAGCAGCTCTGCTTTTTGCCGTTCTATCACGTGTTCGGCCTGATCGCGATGTACATTTGGTTCGCGTTCTTCTCGCGCGCCTTTGTGCAGCTCAACGACCTTGCGCCGCAGACCATCCTCAACACCATCAAGCGCCACAAGGTGACGCATATTTTTGCGGTCCCATTGTTTTGGGAGACCGTCTATGACCAAGCGATCAAGACCATCAGGAACCGCGGCGAAAAGACCTTCAAAAAATTTCAAAAGGGCATGGCGATCGCGCGCCGTCTCAGCGGCTCGCCGGCACTCAGCCGCGCCTTTTCCAAAAAGGCGTTCAGGGAGGTGCGCGACAACCTCTTTGGCGAGAGCATCATCTTTTTGATCACCGGCGGCAGCGCGATCCGTCCCGAGGTGATCGAGTTCTTCAACGCGATCGGCTATCACCTTGCCGACGGCTACGGCATGACCGAGATCGGCATCACCTCGGTGGAGCTGTCCGACAGCCCCAGGGTGCGCAACGCCTGCTTTGTCGGCAAGCCCATGACCTACGCCGCATATCAGATCAACGAAAAGGGCGAGCTGCTGGTGCGCGGCAAGGTCATCGCCAAATATGTGATCGAGGACGGCAAAAAGACCGTCACCGACAAGTCCGCGTGGTTCAACACCCATGACCTCGCCGAATGTGTGGACGGCAGATACCGCATCCTCGGCAGAGCCGACGATTTGATCGTGGCTCCCAACGGCGAAAACCTCAACCCGAACCTGACGGAGCCGCAGCTGAGAGTTGCCGGCGCCAACGGCGTCTGTCTGATCAGGGACGGAAAAACGCCGGTGCTGCTCGTGTCCGTCAACCGCTACACCGCGCCCGAACAGCTGCAAAGGCTGGACGGAGCGTTCAAGGAGAAGATCGCCGCGCTGCACCTCACGGGTCAGATCGGCACTGCCGCTGCTCGACCCCTATGCGCAGACGCAGCCCGACACGCAGGACGAGCTGATGCGCCATCTGCGGCAGGTGTTCGCGGTCACGCTGGGACTCGACGTCAGCGCCGTCGCGCCGCAGTCGGATTTCTTTGCCGATCTGGGCGGCGCCAGCCTCGACTACTTTGCGGCGGTTGCCAAGCTGCAGGAGGATTTTTCTATGCCGTTCCCGCAGGACGAGGGAAAAACCCTGAGCACGGCGCAGGATTTTTATCATTATATCAAGAAAGTGCAGTCCAATGAATCTGTTTAACGCTTTTGTGCGGGTCACTGCCTATCCGGTGCAGCTGCCTGTTTTTCGCACAAAGATAGTTTATGAAAACAAAAACAGTCAAAGCAGGCGCGTCAAGGGCGCGGCGATTATCATATCCAACCACACCTCGGTGTGGGATTACGCGGTCTGGATGTTTGTCTTTTTCTCGCGGACGCTGCGCGCGCAGATGGCGGAGGTGCTGTTTCAAAAGCAGCCGCTCGGTCTGTTTCTGAAGCTGATGGGCGGCGTGCGCGTTGACCGAAATTCGTTTGACTTCGGGTTTGTGTCCAAGTCGCAGCGGATACTCGAAAAGGGCGGCGTGGTCGAGATTTTTCCCGAAAGCCGCCTGCCGCTCAAGGGCGAGGAACGTCCGCTGCCGTTTAAGCCGAGCGCGGC
>ONGI01000042.1 GCA_900317315.1 uncultured Eubacteriales bacterium | reverse complement strand
CAAATGCAAAAACTCCTTGACTGCGCTCAAGCCGCCCAAGCCCGAATCAAAAACGCCGATTGCGTTTGATGAAGACATAGTAAAACCTCTTTTGCTGCGGACGCCCTCCAAACAGCGTCGGCTCGGAGGCGCCCATAGTTATACGTTTACTATCATAACACAGATTTCCGGCAGTTTCAAGCTTTTTTTCGCGCGCGTGCAATTGACTTTTTTCGGCTTGTATGCTATGATGGATTTTGAGGTGGTACCATGAAATGCACACATTGCGGTTTTACATATGACGAAGAGACAGTTTGCCCCATCTGCGGCACGCCCGCGCCGGTAGAGAAAACACGCACCGAGAGCGCTGTGCCGCCGACCGCCGCACAGCCGCAGCCGCCTGCGCCGCGGACCTTTCGCGCGTCGGCGCCGTCCGCTCCCCGACATTCCGAGCGGCAGTCAGAGCAGCAGTCGGGCGGCAAGGGACTGCGCATCGCCACGCTCTGCGTGCTGGCGGTCATCGCCCTTGCGCTGATATGCGTCGCGCTGCTCCAGATGATCTCGCTGCTGCGCGACCAAAAGCAAAAGGAACCAAGCCCGCAGATCGAGGAGACGATATCGCTCAGCTCGGAGCCGAACACGCTCCAAACCGACACGGAATACATCACCGACAAAAACATCCGCCGCGTCGGCGACAGCTTTGACTTTGGCAGGGGCACCGTCACCCTCAAAAGCGTGACCGTCACCAGAGAAAAATCCACGTTCAGCTCCAAAACACAGCAGGTCGGCTTTTTGCTGGAAATCAAAAACAACACCAAGCAGGCGCAAAATTACGATGCGCCCGGCATGACCCTCGGCAGCAGCGGCTATGACGCAGATCATTACGCTTTTGCGGAGTTCAGTTTGGATCAGTCGAGCGGCAGCTGCACGGTGCAGCCCGGCAAGTCCTATTACGCCATGTATTATTATAATCTGCCAAAGGAAAACCCCGAAGCCACCGCGCAGGTCTATGTGTTCGGCGACAGCGGCAGCTACACCGCCGCCACCATCTATTCGCTCGATCTGGGCTCCGCGCAGGAGGAGACCACGCTTGCAGAAGAACAACCTGAGATTTAAAACAGAATCAAATGCGAACCAAGACAGCGCCTCCGCACAGCCGTGCAGAGGCGCTGTTTGTTACAGGGACAGACTTGTTCCGTCCGCAAACGCAATATTCACACTGAGATGTGCAGGCACTGCCTGCTTTATTTTTTTGATCGCCATCGACATTTGACCCTCGTCAAGCTCGTTGTTGACATGTATCGTCAGATAGTGATGGAGATGGTATTCCGACATGGTCATATCCGTCAGACCGCATTCATGCAAAAACGCCGTAAAGGCTGCGGCTGTGCCGCTTCTGTTCAGGTGCTGCTCATAGCCGAGCAACAGCTCGCGGCGCGTGTTGACCGGCAGCTCCGGCTTTTCTTTGTCCGCAAATTTTTCACGCTCGCTCAGGCCGTAGGTCTCGGCAGTCTCGATAAAGCTCTCGCGCTCGGCGATATCCAGCGTGTCAAAGAGCCGGTCGATGCCGGCGGCGTACGCCTTCAGCTCGCAGTCCGTCACGCTGCCCTCGGCGAGCGTGTAGATGCCCAGCGGCGCCAGCTTTGCCTTCATCGACGCATAACTGTTATAGCTGCCCATCAAATCACCTCGACCGTCGCGTCGCCTGCCACAAAATATTTGGAAGCAGGCACCGACATATCCGTCATGGAACTGTCAAACACATAGGTCTCGATGCAGCCGGTGTCCATCAGATACACACCCAGCTTGGAGAGATAGAGCTTTTCGCCCATCGGGATAGCATTCACATAATCCTCAAAGGCGGCGGTCACCAGCTCCTCCACCTCCTCGTGCAGATAGCCGGGCTTCGGTCTGACCTGCACGGTCATATCATAAAAGAGACTGTAGGCTCTTGCCGCCTGCACGTTCACGTTCAGCTCGCGCGCTTCGCTGAGCACCTGCTGCACCTCCGCCAGCTTGGCGTCGCTGACCTCGCCGCCCTCACCCTTGACATACACGTCCACGGTGCCGGCGCCTCTCGCCTTTGACAGCACGCCGACCTTTTCGATACCGTCCACCGACAGCGCCAGCGCCTTATAATATGCCGCGTTCATGCCGTTGGGACGGTCGATGTAGCTGTCAAGGATGCGCTCGCGCAGGGCGGTGTCGCTCTCCAAGTCGGCGCCTCCCGAAAAGACGCCGGGATTGGTCACACTGTCGATCATGGCAGGCACGCTGACAGGGATGGTCGCCGTAAGGGCGTTGATGTTGCCGCTGTAGCCTGCCTTTTCCGCTTCCGCCGCAACCAGCACCGAATAGGTGAGCGCCGGGATCTCGCTGTCCTCGGTGGTGTAAATGCGCACCGGGTGCTCGCCGCTTGTAGAGACCACCGTTCCTGCCGGGATCACAACGGGACTGAGCTTGACCTCGTTCACACTGAACCGCAGCTTGCCCGTCGCCTTGGACGCGCTGCGGCGCACCAGACCGCGCTGCTGCGCAAAACGGTCGAGAAACTCCCCTGTCGCCTTGGACGGAAAGAGCTGGCGTTTCAGCCACTCCATGCTCGTCTGCATATTATACAGCTCACCGGCGAGCACGCGCAGGCGAATGGCGATGTCGCTCGCCTCGTCAAACGGCGCGCCGCTCTCCTGCCGGTAGCGCTCGCACATTCTCTGATATATTTCTTCATACGTCTCCATACCGACGCACCTCCTCCACACGGCTCTCGCCGTCGATTGTCAATTGGACCGAAACAACGCCGTCCCCGATCTGCAGCACACGCACCTGTGTATCCGCATAGCCGGCGAGCGCCTCGGCAAACAGCAGCTCGGTGTGCGCACGATCCTCGCCGCACCGCTCCGTGCCCAGTTCTCTGTTATAAATAAAGCTTCCGCGCGGCGGCGTCAGGCGCAGCACTGCACGCCGGAACAGCGCGTCCGCGCCCTCCGCATATACCGGACAGCCGGTGCTGTCGGTCACGACGTCGCCGTCTTTGATTTTTACGTCAATCATTGCCGACCTCCCTGCCGTTTATCAGCACGCTGCCGTTGTTTTTCAGCACAATGGACGCGCCGCCCTTGGAATAGAGCATGACCTCGCCCGGCTCCAGACCGCCGCTGCCGTGCAGCACGCCCAAGGCGGTCTCGCCGTCCCGAAGCGGCAGCACGACCGCGCGCTCTCCCTCCGGCGCCGCGCTGACAAAGCCGTAGGGATAGCAGAACTCCAGCTCCTTGTGCTCCTCAAACGAAGTGACCGCCGCGCCGCCTGCTTCGCCGGTGCTCAGCACACCCTTGACGGCGGCAGGCGTTTCGAGCGAGCGGTTGGTTATGTAGTGTAACAGCCACATTCAGCATTTCTCCTTTTCCAAAACGATCACACTTCTCTCTCCCCTGCTGTCGGCGGTGTAGCTGACCTGCCGCACCAGGAGTCCGTCAACGGTGCCGAGCACGCTGTCCTGCACCGCTGCGCGCTTGCCGAGCGCCGACGACTGACAGCCAAGGCACCGCAGCCGCAGGGCATAGCTGCTGCGGTTGCTGTTTTCGAGCATTTTTTCGGCGGTGGCGAGCGTCGTTTTGTCCGAAGCGGCATTGACATAGCGCACGCAATGAGCGCCCCGTGCCGCCGGAGAAGTGTTTTCGATTACGGCGCGATAGGCGTTTGCCTGCTCGAATTTCAGCCGGATCTGTGAGAGCAGACGGTGCGGCTTTTGATATTCCGTCAGCGCAAAGTATCGCACGCTGCCGGTATCCGAAAAAAGCACCTCGCCTTCCTCCGACTCCCCCTTGAGATACGCTCTGCCGTCGCCGGTGATGCGCGGCTCGCACGCAAAGCGGTTGCGGCAAAAGCTTTGGAGCACCTGCCAGTGCGACATGCCCTTGTCGATCTTCAGCGCATGATAGCAGGGCACATTGTCCTTTGTCATGACCCTTATCCCGAACGGTGCCAGGTGTCTGCTCTCCATCAAACCGACGGTCGGCTGAAAATAGGTGATCGGCTCCGCCTCGCTGTCCAGCAAAAACGCCGCCGGACTCCGCGCCGTGAAGCGCAAAATAGCGCCCTGCGCACGTTTTTCGGTGACGATTTGGTCGGGCTTGCCGACAAACACCTGCCGTTCGCCGTCAAACGCCTCGATTTTTGCCGTATCCTGCCGCAGCACCTCGTCAAACGGACAGGTCACGGTCAGGCTGTCCGCAGGCACCTTGGTGTCGCCGTCCAGCGCCACGGTCAGCGCGTGCAGCGGCTGCGTGCCACCGTCCCATCGTGTCGCAACGATCCTCAGCACAGTGCCACCTCCCTGCCGCCGAGCGGCTCGTCCGGTCGTCTGACCCAAGGATTGAGCGCCACCAGCCGGTCGATGACGATGCCAAAGCGGTAGGACACGTCCCAGAGCGTTTCTCCCTGCGCCGGTGTGCAGGCGGTCTTCGTGCGCTCCTCGACCCTTTCCATCAGTTCGCGGAATACGAAGCGGTAGGTCAGCACATCGGGACCGGGACAGCCTGTCAGCCGCAGCTCCTCAAACACCGCGTACACCGTGCAAAGCCCCGGGATCGCCAGCACGCCGCTGCCGCCGCTCTGAAACAGCTCATACAGCCGCGCAAACTGCTCCCGGCAGTCTGCGCCGTACAGCTCGCCCTCGCCCTTGATGAGCCGGTTGCGCCTGCCGGTGTCCTGCACGAACGACCTGTCGAACGGCGCGTGCAGCTCGTTGATATGTTTTTCGCATACAAACGCGATCTCGCGCGGATTGTGGTGCCACTGCACACCCTTGAACCGCATAGGTACCAGCTTCACCGCAGCCTCGCCTCCTCTTCCTCAGGCAGCGAGCGGCTGTAGCGCAGGCTCTCCAGCTCCATCAGCTCACTGAAATCCTCATACTGTCCGCCCGTCGCCCGCTCCTCGGCAAGCGCCGTCAAAAATTCATTCATCCAAAACGCTCCTTTCATACGCCGTCACCGCGACCGTGTAGGGCACCGTGCCGCGCGCTTCCGCCTGACTTTCCACAAGCGCCGTCCCGCAGAGCGTATAGACCTCGCGCCTGCCGCCTCCGCTGATCTCGATGCGCTCCAACGGCTCCTCAAACGGGAACGCAGCCGTGCGGCACAGCTCCATCTCGATGGTATAGACCGGTAAGGAGATGACGGCGACCGGCTTGTCGTTCAAAAACTCCTCGATCTTGCTCTGCTTGTACTTGGCAGTGCGCTTCAAACGCAGCACACCGCCCAGCACGATCCCGTTGACAAGCACCGTCAGGTTGTTTCCCTTTTCAAAATCAACCGCCATAGCGCGCCTCCGTTTCTGCGGCGTACGCCAGCCGGAACGTCACCGTGCGATAAAAGGCGGACAGATCCATATCGAATGCGACGGGAGACGCCGCCGCTTCGGTTATCACCTGCTCGCTGTCCGCTTCGTACAGACAGGCGAGCAGCTCGCCGACGGTCTCGGTCAGACCGTCTCCGCCGTTTTCGCCCATGGTGTAGACGCGGATCTCCGCCTCTCCGGCATACAGCTCACCGCGCACTGCGGAGGACAAAAAGCCGCCGATGCAGCCCCTGCGCCGTTCCGTTTGGTTGATACCGACCACCGCCAACATGCCCCTGACCGGCTGCTCCACACGCTCCGACGCATAAGCGCGCACAAAGCGGACGTCCGCAAGCTGCGCGGTCTGCTTGAGCCGCAGGACGATCGCGTCGGTCAGCTTACGGATCTGCGTCATAATCATCCTCCCGTTCGGCGCCGTAGGGCACCATGATCGCCCACTCATACACCGGCAGATCGCGGACAAAAAAGGTCTCGCTGCGCTTGACGAGATAGCGCTCGCCGTGCGCCTCGATCACCGACCGGTTCTCGTGCAGACGGTACGCCGGCCTGCCGATATACAGGTATTTTTCGCGTATCGCCACGCCGAGCGGACGGTATTCGCCGCCGATATAGATCTTGTTTCGGTAGCGCAGCGGCTCCACAAAGGCGCGCGTCTGCACCCGCTCCTCACCGGAGATGATCGTCACCTGCGAGCCATAGCGCAGGATCTCGCTGTCCACACAACTCATTAAACTCATATGATCACCCTGCCAAATAAAAATCCGCCGGTCCGTACCAGATCGGCGTTGTCCGCCGCCAGCTCCTGCCAGAGCCGCGCCGCTGTCTGCTGCCGGTCGGCGGATGACGTCAGCTTGACGTCACCCGCTGTAAATTCCCTGATTTGATCGTTGCCGCACAGGCTGTAGAGCCGCAGCGCATACGCCGCGCCGAGCGCCTCCAGCCTGGTGGTTTGGCGGCTGTCCGGCGTCTCCACCAGACAGCGCTCCTCCACGAACGCGCAGGCGTCCTCGATCAGCGGCATCCAACGCTGCAGGGCGTCGGCGTCCAGTCCGGCAAGCACGGCAAAGCGGTCGCATACATTTGCAACATTCACGCGCTTCCCTCCGTTTCTCAGGACAGGGTTTTTGCCGCTTCGGTAAAGATCTTGGCAAAGCCTGCCGTGCAGGTGATGGCTGCACGCTCGAGCTGGCGGTCGATCAGCTTGTCGTAGTCGGTCGTCACGCCGCCTGCCTGCACCATCTCAAGCGCGCAGTTTTTGTCCAGACCGATGACCCTGCCGGCGGTCATCTCGGGCGCATGCAAAAGCGCGGCGCCCAGCGGCGTGATCATCTTGCCGCTGCCCTGAAAGTCGAGCCCGGCGTTGGCGTCCTGAAGCTGCGGCAGCGCGAGCAGCTGCTGCATCTCCTGCGTGGGCGCCAAAATGGTGTTCAGCTCGTAGGGCGTCAGCTGTGCCCAGAGCGCCAGCAGGTCGGCATAGCCGAGCTCGCCTGCCGTCTGCACGCTGACGTTGGCGGCGGCGTTGTTGTTTCCGTCGCCGTTGAGCAACACGTCGATCGCATCCCTGAGCTGCGCACGCGCGATATAGGCGCCGATCTGGCTGAGCGTTACGGTGAACAGGTCAAGACGCTGAAAGCGGAGCGCCTCGTAGGACGCCACCAGCATTCTGCCGCGCTTGTGGAGCTTGACCAGATTCTCCCTGGTGCGCACGGTGGTCTGCGGAATGACCGCGCCCTCGCCGACGACCTTGAGGCTCTTGTCATCCTCCGTGGCGTCGGACACCACAGAGCGGTAGTCCATGCCCTCGATGTCGGTGACGGTCGCCACCAGATTGGGCAGGATGTCGGCGCGCTCCATGCCCTGGCGCACGGCGCGGCTCACGTATTCGGGAAAGAGCGCCGCGGAATTGGAGGTCTGGAAAAACTTCTCCACGCAGTCGCTGCCCCTGCCGCTGACCCTGATGTCAAAGCGCTTGAGCTGGCGCGAAAACGCGTCCAAGCCCTCCAGACAGGTGCCGGTATAATTCTCGGACGGGTCAAGGCGTTCGAGCGCGCCGCTCAGACCGCCCTTTGCCTGATACATGCCCTTTTCAATAGTAATGTTCTCAAAATTTGCCATATTATTACCTCTCTTTTTTCAAAGCTGTTAAAAAATAAAGCCGACTTCCGTGGCGGTGGAATCCACCACCAGCACTTCTCTGCCGGTTGTGTTCACAGACACCTTGCCGGCGTCGTTCACGCCGAGCATTATGTAGCCCACCGGGATCTTTGCGCTCGCCGCCGGCATAGTGACATAGCCGCTCATCTGCACAGCCGCGTAGCCGCCGCGCAAGCCGACGCACACGCCGCAAAAAATATCGCCCGCACTGCACTTGCCGACGGTGCCGTCGGCGGTCATCTTGACAAAGCCGCCCGGCTCGGTCAGCGAGCTGTCGGCGATAAAGGTCAGTACGTTCTCTCCGTATCCGTTAAAATTTACGTTCATCATAAACCTCCGTTAAATTGTGAATTGACCGATCGACTCGGCATTGTGCTTCATGCCGCCTGCCAGCTGCGGCTTGGGCATGAACTGCATGTTTTTTTGTTTTTCAAAGGCGGTTTTTACCTCTTTGAGCTGCGCCACGGTCATGCTCTTGGCAATGCTCTCCATCGTGTCGCGCGAAATATCGGGCTGCACAGTTGCCGAGAGACGCAGCACCTCGGCGGTCAGGCTCTCGCGGTAGAACACGCCGTCCTTTGCCGTCTGCTTGAGCGAGTCGATATAGCCGAGCAGCTTGGCGCAGTCGCCGTCGCTGAGCAGCGCGCCGTTTTTGTTTTCCAACATTTTTAAGATCGTTTCCATCTTGTTTTCCTTTCTCTGTGCCGCCTTTGTCACGCCCGCAGCACGCTGGGCGGGAACGGCGACAAAACTCCATTCGTATGCATCGGCGGGATCCGTCAGCTCACCGCAGCAAAGCCTGCCGCCGTAGGTCTCGCCCTTTTGGTGCGGACACAGGTCAAGCGGCTCGCCGCAGACGCTGCACAGGGTCTTGTCCACCGCACAGCCCACGCTGACCTCCTTGACGATGCCGCTGTCGATCGCCTCGATCAGACTGCGGTTCTGCTCAGTCCTTGGCATGTACGCCCTGGCGCGCAGGCAAAAATAGTCGTCGCCGGTGGCGGTCTTTTTGCCCTCCGCATGCTCCACGGCGCAGGCAAAGATCCGCGCCGTCTGGTTCTTTGCGCTCGGCTGATGGTCAAATATGCCCGTCTTGCCGACAAAGAGCTTTTCGAGCGCAAACAGCGACTCCACGGTAAAGCGCTCGTTGTCGCGGTCTACGTCGTTGTCGCAGAGCGTGACCGAGAACACATAAACCTCGTCCGCGCTCAAATTGCGGCGCGTATAGGTGTTGATCAGCCGCAGCTCCTCCGCGCTCACCGCTTCCGCCGGTGCGGCGGTGACCTCCGCCGCCTTTTGTATGGCGTTGCTATGCATCACAAACCTCCAAACCATATTGCTTTTCGAGCTGCGCCGCGCGTGCGTTGTTCAGCCGCGCCTGTGACAGCTCGACAGCATCCTGTAAATTGATATCGTTCCACACAAGCGAAAAGCCTGTGCTGTAGCCTGCCAGACGCAGGTGGGTGCGCACGATCTTGCGCACCGCCGGCTCCGCCGTCATGCGGTAATATTCCAGCTCACTGGTGAGAATGTCCGCCTGCTGCACGCTCATGTGCTCGGTGCTCGACCACGAAAAGCCCAGCAAAAACGGCGGTATGCCGAGCTTGGCGACAATCTGCTCAAGCAGCACGCGCACCGGCACCTGACAGTCGGGCATCTGGTTTTCGGCGCCGATGACGCGCACGCGCACATCGCCCACCGACACAAAGTCGCACACGCTGTCGCCGCGCATCGCCTTTTTCCATTCGTCGGCGATGAGCCGCGCGCTCTCCTCGCTGAAATTGCCGTCCTTGGGATCGTAGGTCACGGCAAAGCGCAGATCGCCGGCGCGCTCCCAGTTGTTTTTGATCGACTGCAAGATACGCAGTAATATTTCGCTGACAAAGGGCAAGCCCTCCAGCAGCGAGGTGCCGCGCACCGTGCCGTGCTTTTGCCCCAGCAGCGACGCGATGAGGAGCGACTGGTTCTCCAGCGGCTTTTCGGCGCTGTCGCTGCGGCACACGAGCAGCTCCATCGGCGAGCTGCCGGCGATGATGCGCACATCGTCCGGATCGGCGTTGTAGAGCGCGAACACGCCGTTTTGACCGGCGTTAAGCAGCATCTCTCCCACCGCTTCGCCGTAGGTCAGCAGGCAGTCCATGTAGTCCCACACAAACGCCGCCAAGCCCTGTGCGGAGCCGTTCACCCTGACCTCTCTCGCAAAACGATCCGCTTCCGCCTGCGCCGACGGGTCGTCGGTGACGATGCGAAACGTTCCGAGCAGCCGCACGATCTTTCCGAGCGCCGCGTCGATGACCGGCACCGAACGGCGCAACGCCGCATAGAGCGAGCGCTCGGCGTGCGTCTGCGCCTGCAGGGCAAGCGCGGCGCTGCCGATATACTTTGGCACGGTCTGTGCGATGGGCAGCACGGTCGGCTTGTCCGCTTCTTTTTTTCTGCCAAACATGTTTATCTCTCCTAACTTCAAGACCTCCCTTTTAACGGACGGCTAACGCTGCGCCGCAAAGACGCAGGGACTGCCGCCGTCCATCAGCGTTGTCACAAAATACCGAATATCGTCCATTGCGTGGTCGTTTTCCTTGACGGGCGCGTCCGCGTGACGGGAGGAGTCCCAGCGGTAGAGCTGAAATTCACGCCGCGCCGCCGCGCAGTTTTTGCATATCCGGATGCGTCCCTCCTTGAGTGCGCCCGAGGTGCGGCGAATGCCGTCCACCACGTTGTTCTGCGCCGGCACCACGCGATATTCTCCGTGGCGGCGGATCACCTCGATAAAGCTTGCCGCCGACGGGTCCACCGCGACCTGCCGTATCCTGCGCGCACCTGTCAGCGCCTTGAGAGCGGCGTAGTGCTCCTCGTCGGTGCGCTGCACGCCCTCCTTGCGGGAGTCAAAATAGTATTCATCTATGCGGTACCACACGCCGTCCTTCTTGCCCCACAAGCCCATGGAGGTGGGGTTGACGGTGCCGTAGTCGCAGGAAACCGCGTACTCGCTGAGTCCGTCGGGCGGCTGTGCATACATCTCCTCGCGCGCCATAAAGGGATAGACGGCGCCGTAGACCGCCACCCACCTGCCGCGCACAAAGCGCTCGTAGAAAACGCCCGAATAAAGGTTTTCGTAGCGGCGCTTGACCTTGTCGCTCAGCGACGGGTTGTCGTCCATGACAAAATGCAGATACAGCGCGTTTTTTTGCTTTGCCTGCATGATCCACTCGCGGTAGAACCAGTGCTCCGGATGCTCCGGATTGCAGTTGAACCAGAACCGAGAGCCTGCCACCGAGCAGCGCGCCATCGCCTGCTCCACAAAGGAACGCGGCATGAGCGCCACCTCGTCAAAGAGCACGCCCGACAGCGTGACGCCCTGGATCAGCGACGCGGCGGCTTCGTCCTTGCCGCCGAACAGATAAAAGCGGTTTTCGGTGCCGCCGTAGCGCACCAGCAGGCAGTTTTGACTCAGCTTTTCCTCACACGCAAAGCCGAGACTTTGGAGCAGGGGCAGCAGCGGCGTCACCATATTGCGCCGCAGCGAACGGATGGTTTTGCCGCACATGCCGAAGTCGCCGCCGCAGAACGCATAGAAGCTCCACAGCACAAACGACAGCGACAGGCAAAAGGTCTTGCCGCTGCGCACCGCGCCGTCGCAGATGATCGCGTCGCAGGTGCAGTCGGGCGACTGCCGGTGCCACCAGCTCAGCGCACGCAGCTGCTTGGGCGAGAATCGCTTAATCATCCTCCTCGCCTCCTGCTGCCATGGCGCCTAGCTCAGCGCGCGTAGCTGCTTGGGCGAGAATTGCTTAATCATCCTCCTCGCCTCCGGCTGCCATGGCGCCTCTGCCGATTGCCTCCATCAGTCCGGCAACACCGGCGTTGTCCTCCCTTGCGTCCGCGCCGAGCTTTTCGAGCGCGCGCAAACGGTCAAAAAATTTGATTTCAAGCATACCGTCCTTGTTGCGGCGAATGTCCGACACCGTGAACAAGTCCATGTCGCGCAGCTCCTGTTCGGTCGGACTCTCCGCAAAGAGCAGCCGCAGCGCGTCGGCAATGCTGCCGAACGCCAGCCTTTGGTAGCCGATGGTCGCCATGCGCGAGAGCGTTTTGCGGCGGATCGCGATCTGCCGGTCGATCTCCTCCAAAATGGCTTCTTCACAGAGCAGGCGGTCGCCCTTTAGCTTGCAGTCGCCTGTGTAGCCTGCCTTGCGCGCGGCGCGTTCGGCGTCGCCCAGTCCGGCAAAGTAGCCGCAAAACAAGCGTTCACGCGGCTTTAGTTTTCTTTTGATTTGCGTCACCTCCCGGGAGTCTCTGAAAAAGCCTCCCACTATACCCGAAAAAACGCGGAAAATTGCATGCAACTATGCAATTTTTTAAAAAATTTTTTAAAAAAATTTCAAAACAGCGGAAAAATATTTTAATTTAGCAATATTTCATTATACAAAGACAGCAATTTTTCCGTTGCACATCCTTTGTCCGCATGCTATACTAATAGTATGATCGAGGTGAGCGTCTTGTTTTTTCAGTATAAAAAGAAAAAAAATATCAGCGCCGAAACGCTGACAGAACTTCATCAATATATTCTCCGCTCCTATGAGCCGGAAACGCCCGCCGTCGGCGCGTCCTCCGCACCAAAAACAACCCAAGCGGAAATGCCGCCGACCGCACCGGAGGAGCCTGCTTCTGCGGCCATGCAGCAGAAGCAATCCTTTTTCGGCAAAAAGTCCGCACGGAAAGAACACATGTCAGAGAGTATCGCCGTGCCGCCGAGCGAGCCGGAAAACGCCGCGCTTTCGGCAGAGCCGTTGGAGGACAGCGCCGCGCCCCCTGTGCAGGAGCCGCTGCAAGCCGCCGCTTCCGTTCCCACTTGGGAGCCGGAGGAAAACTATGCCGCTCCTCCCATGCAGGCGTCCGCCGCACCGGCAATGCCCAAAAGAGCCAAGCCGTTTTTCGGCAGGCAGGAAACCTTTTTGCTGCAGGACGCCTTGGAGCAGGTGGACGAGAGCTTTTCTCAAATGCTCCTGCGCAAGATCGACGAAAAGAACATGACCGACGCCCAGTGCTACAAAAAAGCGCAGATCGACCGCAAGCTTTTTTCCAAGATCCGCAGTCAGCAAAACTACCGCCCCAGCAAGCAGACCGCGATCTCGTTCGCGCTGGCGCTGGAGCTGAGCCTTGCGGAGGCAAAGGATCTGCTTCTCAAGGCAGGCTTTGCACTCTCGCGCAGCAGCAAGGCGGATATTATCGTGGAATTTTCTATCCTGCACGGTATCTACGATATTATGCAGGTCAACGAAGCGCTCTATGAATTTGACCAGCCGCTTTTGTAGACGCCTTCACCATCCCTTATGTTTCGCATACACTATCATCAAAAGGAGCAAAGCTTATGAAAGTATTGATCATCAACGGCAGTCCGCGCCGCGGCGGCAACACTGCCCTCGCCGTCGAAGAAGCGGCAAGCGTGCTGCAAAAGGAAGGCATCGAAACCGAGACCGTGACCATCGGCAGCAAGCCGGTGCGCGGCTGCGTCGCCTGCAACCGCTGTGCGTCGCTTGGCCGCTGCGTGTTTGACGACGCGGTGAATGAACTCGCTGAAAAATTCGAAGCCGCCGACGGCCTGTTGGTCGCCTCACCGGTCTACTATGCCTCTGCCAACGCCACGCTGATCGCCTGTCTGGATAGACTGTTCTACAGCACACATTTTGACAAGACCATGAAGGTCGGCGCCTGTATCGCGGTCGCACGCCGCGGCGGCTGCTCCGCCACCTTTGACGAGCTGAACAAATACTTCACCATCAGCGGCATGCCGGTGGTTTCGAGCCAATACTGGAACAGCGTACACGGCGGCGCACCGGGCGAGGCGAAGCTCGACGCGGAGGGACTGCAAACCATGCGCACCCT
>ONGI01000102.1 GCA_900317315.1 uncultured Eubacteriales bacterium | reverse complement strand
GATCCAGAAGCAGACCGAATCGAGCAGATACTGCACGACCTCGGGGTTTTGCAAATTCAGCTTGACCAGATCATAGTGTCCTGCCCAGCCCTCATACCAAAACGGGTCGCCGTAGGGGCTGCTGCCGTTAAAGTGCAGATTTTGGAACCAGCCGCAGTAGGGTGAATCCCACTTCTTTTCCTGCACATCCCTAAAGGCGAAAAATTCTCTGCCGACGTGGTTAAACACGCCGTCCAGAATAACGCGGATGCCGTTTTCGCGCAGCACGGCGCAGATCTTTTTGAAAGAAGCGTTGTCGCCGAGACGGCAGTCGATGCGGCGGTAGTCGATGGTGTCGTAGCCGTGGCGGCTGCTCTCAAACACCGGATTAAATAAAATGACATTTACACCGAGCTGCTTAAAATGCGCCACGCTGTCGAGAACCTTGTCCAGACGGTAGGACTGCACATGATCGTTCTCCTTGGGAGCGCCGCAGTAACCGAGCGGATAAATGTTGTACACAATAGATTCGTAAATAAAACTCATATGATTATCCTTCCTGCGCCCGTTTTTTCGGGTGCAAGAAACAGTATAACACAAAAATTTCTATTGTGCAATTCATAATTTTGTGATACAATAGGTATGATATTGTTGACGGAGGTTCATTATGGTTAAAAAGCCTGATATTAAAACGAGAAAAAAGCTGAGGATCACCATGTGTGTGCTCTATCTTATGGAGCTGGTGATCTGCACCATGCCCTTTATTCAGGACACAAAGGTCAATGAGGACGGCTTGGTGACCGTTGCCTCGCCTTTTAATATGTTTATGATGCTTTTCGGCGTCACTTCCAATGTGGACGGCTCCTTTGCCGCCTTTTCGGTTGTTTGCGTGGTGCTGATTCTGATCCCGATCATCAACTTTTTGTTTTGTGCGCTGGACAAGGAGCGCAATCTCAAAAACATCGTGTCGGTCATCAGCTGTTTTGTGTCAGTTTTTCTGATTTTGTCGTTCATTCCGAGGCAGAATATCTCCATCGGCTCCATCGTCGCTATTATGGTCTATGTGCTGATCATGTTCATCACCTCCATCGCCATGGTGATGCGCTTGTCAAAGGACGTCGAGGATAAAAAATAAAAAAACAGCGGAGCAGGTCGGTCGCCTGCTCCGTTTTGCGTTATGATATTTTTTTGAATCTTTGCGAGCGATAACTGCTCAAAGCTCCGAAAAGATCAGGTGTGCCTGCATGTTGTCAACGATCAGCGGCGTTGGGATGTCCTTGTGCCGGATCTCGCCGTACAGCCTGCCGAATATCACCGTGGTGTTCAGCATGGCAGCCGCCATGGATGCGCCGCCGACGGTGAAGGGCTTAAAGGTGACGTCGAGCAGCTTGTCGGTGGTGGTGAAGAAAAACGGACGGTCGAGCCGTTTGTTGCCTTTCATGACAACGCCAGCCAGCTTGTGCAGGGCGCCGTCCGTAAAAAAGCAGTTTTCGTTGCCGTAGCGGTTGTCGCCGATGCGGCTGGCAAGGCAGAGCGAAACGCGCCGACCGTCAACCGGATAGTCTGCACTCAGGCGAAAATATTTGTGCCGAAAGGGCTTGGAGAACCGCGTGGAGTCAAAATAGGCGCGGCTTGTATTTTCGTTAAGAGAATATTCCATGCCGCCCACGCGGATAATGCCGCTTGCAACAAACTTGGGCGCAAAGGATTTGAGATAAAAGAACTTGCGGTTGCGCTCAAACGGCGCCAATACATGGAGCGTGTCGCCCAGGATGTTTTTTAGCGCCAGATTAAAATAGAGGTTGATGCTGTTGGCAAAGTCGATAAAGTCGCCCTTCAGGATCCTGCCGGTCGGGGTGTGGGTGAGCTGTAATTGGAGCCGCTTGTCGGAGTAGAGAAACTCGCCGTTGTCGCTGTCATAGGGCAGCTCGTGCTTGATGATGTTCCATTTTTTGAAAATGCAGTCGCTGATAACGCCGCCGCGCTTCAGGTCGGCGACCGCGATATGCACCGAGAATTCCAGCCCGTAGTTCTCCACGGAGAGATAGAGCGACACCTCGCCGTTATTCACAAAATAACAGTCGCGCTCGCCGTGTTTGCCGTTTGTCTTGCTCGCTTCCTTATTGTATTGGAACACCGGTTTTCTTGCCCATCCGGCGCGCTTGACTTCGCCGTCGGGTGCAAAAACCGCGCATTTGTTCAAAATCTCGTGCTGCAAGGCGTCTCCCTCCGTTCCTGATAATACTATAGCAAAAATTCGCGCCGATTGCAAGTGCCAAACTGCTGTGCATAAAAAGTTTCCTGCCGCCGTATGAATCAATAACAGAATATGCGGAGGGATCGTATGAAAAAACTCATATGCCTGGCAGTCGCGCTTCTTTTGATTTTGTGCGGCTGTGCGCGGACGCAAGCCGGCAATCCGGCGGAGCTGCGGCAATACAGCTGGACAGGGCAGACCAAGGGCGGCGGACGTGTTTCGCTCCGTTTTGACGGCGACAAAGCCGCGCTGACGCTCCAAAACGGCGGCGAAACCGCTGTCATCACCGGCTCGTGCCTGACGGACGATGAAACGCTTGTCATCTTTGACGATGCGTCCGCACAGAGCTACCGCTTCGGCTATGTGCCAAAGGGACAGACCTTGCTGCTGCGCTGCGGCGACAGCCCTGCCATGGAGCTGAAAGCGGAGGACGGGCGCTAATAAAGTGCTTGCTAAAACAGATGATGTGTGTTATAATGATTTAGAATGTATCACTATGTCTATCGGCGGAGGAATGATTTTGATTGTGTTTGGAATTGACCCCGGCTATGCCATAGTCGGCTGGGGAGCCGTGCGATTTCGCGCCAACACGTATCAGGCGCTCGGCTACGGCGCGATCGAAACGCAGGCGCACACTGACTTTAACGAGCGGCTGGAAACGATCTATGATGAGCTGACCGCGATTTTGCAGCGGTGCCGTCCGGATGCGGTCTCCATCGAAAAGCTTTATTTTCAAACCAACAAAACCACCGCCATCAAGGTGGCGCAGGCAAGGGGCGTCACGCTGCTGGCAGCGCAAAAGCTGCGCATACCCGTGTTTGAATATACGCCCTTGCAGGTCAAGACCGCCGTGACGGGCTACGGCAAGGCAAAAAAGCCGCAGGTGATGGAAATGACGCGGCGTCTGCTGCACCTTGACGAGGTGCCCAAGCCCGACGACACGGCGGACGCGCTGGCGATCGCGATCTGCCACGCGCAGGCAGCAGGCTCCGATTTGCGCCGGCTGCTCAATCAACGAACGATTTAGAGGTTATTATGCTATATTCCGTCAGGGGAAAACTGATTCAGACCACCGCGACCGGCGCCGTGGTGGAGTGCGGCGGCGTCGGCTTTTTGTGCCAGACGACGCTCAATACGCTCAAAACCCTCAAGCCCGGCAGCGAGGTTATGCTCTATACCTACCTCAATGTCCGCGAGGACGCCATGGAGCTGTTCGGCTTTGCCACCAAAACCGAGCTGGACACGTTCAAAACGCTTATCAGCGTCAGCGGCGTGGGACCCAAGGCAGGCTTGGCGCTGCTGTCGGAGCTCTCTCCCGAGCAGGTCGCCATGGCGATCGCTACCGACGACGTCAAGACCATCACGCGCGCACAGGGCATCGGCAAAAAGATCGCCCAGCGCATCGTGCTGGAGCTAAAGGACAAGCTGGCAAAGGCGGCGGCGAGCGACAGCGGCTTTGCACCCGTCAGCGCCGCAGCGGTCAGCGCGGCAGGCGGCAACGTCTCCAAGGCGATCGAGGCGCTCGGCGTGCTCGGCTATACGCCTGCGGAGGTCAGTCCGGTGCTGGCGCAATTTGACGGCAATTTGCCGGTGGAGCAGCTGATCGCCATGACTTTAAGGCAGATGGGAAGACAGTAAGATGGCAAACACGCATTTTTCGGATGAATTTGACTTTGAAAACCGCATAATGGATCCTGCCGAGATCCCTTCCGATACCGTTGAGGGAGAGAATCCGCTGCGCCCAAAGAATCTGGACGAATATATCGGACAGGAAAAGGCAAAGGAAAACCTGCGCGTCTATATTGAGGCGGCAAAGATCCGCCACGAAACCCTTGACCACGTGCTGCTCTACGGACCGCCCGGACTGGGCAAGACGAGAGAAGCCCGGCGATTTGGCAGCCCTGCTGACGAATCTCAACGAGGGCGACGTGCTGTTTATCGACGAGATCCATCGCCTGAGCCGCGCCGTGGAGGAGGTGCTGTACCCCTCTATGGAGGACTTTGCGATAGATATCATCACCGGAAAGGGACAGATGGCGGCGTCCTATCATTTGCCGCTGCCGCGCTTTACCTTGGTAGGCGCGACCACCCGAGCCGGTCAGCTCACCGCGCCGCTGCGCGACCGCTTCGGCGTGCTGCTGCGTCTGGAATTATATACACCCGAGGAGCTGGCGCACATCGTCACGCGCAGCGCCGGCATTCTCGGTATTCAAATAGATTATGAGGGTGCCATCGAGATCGCCTCGCGTTCACGCGGCACACCGCGTATCGCCAACCGCATGCTCAAGCGCGTGCGCGATTTTGCTCAGGTGATGAGCGACGGCGTGATTACCCTCGACACCGCAAGGACCGCGCTCGACCGCCTTGAGATCGACGAGCTGGGACTTGACAACAACGACCGCCGTATGCTGGAGGCGATCATCCGCTTTTATAACGGAGGCCCCGTCGGCTTGGAGACCCTTGCCGCCGCCATCGGTGAAGAAGCGGTCACGATCGAAGACGTCTACGAACCCTATCTGCTTCAAATCGGCTTTCTCAGCCGCACACCGCGCGGCCGCTGCATCACCGCCGAGGGCTGCCGCCATCTCGGCTACAGCTTTCCGAAGGGAGCCGTACAGGGAGCGGTGACACAGCCGAATCTGTTTGGCAATTAGTATTTTGAGTCGAGAGTTGAGAGTTTGGTCGGGACGGACAGTGCGGCGCTTCCGATACCGCGGCGTCCCGAATGGATCAATTTTTTGTTCGTAATTTCGTATGTGTAATTGATCGCGAGGTTGGATTTATAAGGAATCTTCCTTGGCACCGTAGGGGCGAACCCACGTGTTCGCCCAACCGCGTTGTCCTGTCATACCATTTTTATCCAAGGAAAACAACGGTTCCCTGCCCGGGCGCACACATGGGTGCGCCCCTACACTCAAAAGGCAAGCTTGCGCACGACCTATCCTATACTGCAATAAAAATACAAATTCGGAGCAAAGCGACTCTTCACGCAACTCTAAACTCTCCACTCTGAAACAAACGAGGAAACCATATGCGTTTATCTGATAATTGGAAGGATTATGAATTGATCGACACCTCCTCCGGCGAACGGCTGGAGAGATGGGGCGATATTATTTTGATCAGACCCGATCCGCAGATCATTTGGGATACGGACAAAAAGGATCCGCTGTGGCGCTCGGCGCATGCGCGGTATCACCGTTCCAACAAGGGCGGCGGCTATTGGGAAACCTACAAAAAGGTGCCCGACCGCTGGACTGTCGGCTACCGTGATTTGACCTTTAATATCAAGCCGATGGGCTTCAAGCACACCGGCGTGTTTCCCGAGCAGGCGGTCAACTGGGATTTTGCCGCCGAAAAAATCAGAAATGCGCGCCGTGAGCTGAAGATCCTCAATCTGTTCGGCTACACCGGCTGCGCCACGCTGTCGTGTATGCAGGCAGGCGCTTCTGTCTGTCACGTGGACGCGTCCAAGGGCATGGTGCAGTGGGCAAAGGAAAACGCACAGTCGAGCGGCATCGCCGACCGTCCGGTGCGCTGGCTGGTGGATGATTGCGTCAAGTTTGTGCAGCGCGAGATCCGCCGCGGCAACCGCTATGACGGGATCATTATGGATCCGCCGTCCTACGGCAGAGGCCCCGGCGGCGAGGTCTGGAAGCTCGAAGAACAGCTTTTTTCACTGGTGAGCCTGTGCAGGCAGGTGCTCAGTGACGACCCCGTATTTTTTATCCTCAACTCCTACACCACGGGACTCTCTCCTGCGGTCATGGAATATTTGCTCGGCATGTTGCTGCAAAAGGACTTCGGCGGCAGGGTGTCGGGAGACGAAATCGGTTTGCGCGTGAGCGACACGGGACTTGTGCTGCCGTGCGGCTCCACCGCGATCTGGGAGAAATCAGAATGAGTTTTATTTCTATTCAGGATGTGCGTTTCAGCTATGATGAGATCGAGGAGGGCAAGCTTGTCCGCTATGCGGTGGACGGCGTGAGCCTGGATGTGGAGCGCGGCGAGTTTGTGGCGGTCATCGGTCACAACGGCTGCGGCAAATCCACGCTTGCCAAGCAGCTCAACGCCATGCTGCTGCCCGACAGCGGCAAGGTCATCATCGACGGCGACGACACCTCTGTGGAAGAAAATACCTATACGATCCGCGAAAAGATCGGCTTGGTGCTGCAAAATCCCGACAATCAGCTCGTGGCGAGCATTGTGGAGGAGGATGTGGCGTTCGGTCCCGAGAACCTTGGGGTGGAGCCCGCTGAGATCCGCAGAAGGGTGGACGAGGCGCTCAAGGCGGTCGATATGTACGAATACCGTGAGCACGCGCCGCACAAGCTCTCCGGCGGACAAAAGCAGCGCGTCGCCATCGCCGGTATTCTGGCAATTCAGCCGCAGTGCATTGTGCTGGATGAGCCAACCGCCATGCTCGACCCGAGCGGCAGACAGGAGGTTGTCTCCACGCTGCTCAAGCTCAACCGCGAACAAAAAATGACTGTTGTGCTCATCACGCATTTTATGGACGAGGCAGTGCTCGCCGACCGCGTTGTCGTGATGGACAGCGGCAAAATACTGACGCAGGGAACGCCGGAGGAGGTCTTTTCTCAGGTGGAGCTGCTGAAAAAACATCGCTTAGACGTGCCGCAATCCGCTGAGCTTGCCTATAAGCTGCGCGGCTGCGGCTTAAAGATAGATCATATTCCGCTCACACAGGCAGACTGTGTGGCAATGCTCGGGGAGGCAATGCGATGAGTTGTGTTCTGGAGCTGAAAAATCTCAGTTATGTGTACGGAAAGGGCACGCCCTTTGAAAAACGTGCCGTCAATCGGGTCAGCCTGCAGATCCACCGCGGCGAGCTGATCGGCGTCATCGGTCACACCGGCTCGGGCAAAAGCACCATGATGCAAATGCTCAACGGTCTGATGCGTCCCACGGAGGGACAAGTTCTGCTTGACGGCAAGGACATTTGGGCGGAGCCGAAAAAGATCCGCGAGGTGCGCTTCAAGGTGGGCATGGTGTTCCAGTATCCGGAGTACCAGCTGTTTGAAGAGACCGTCAGCAAGGATATCGCCTTCGGCGCCAAAAACCGCGGGCTCGAGGGCGCCGAGCTGGAAAAGGCGATCCGCGACGCGGCGGACTTTACGGGACTAAAGCCCGAGCTGCTCGAAAAATCACCCTTTGAGCTGTCGGGCGGTGAAAAGCGCCGTGCCGCCATCGCCGGTGTTATCGCCATGAATCCCGAGGTGCTGGTGCTGGACGAGCCGACCGCAGGCCTTGACCCGATGGGGCGCGAGGTGCTGCTCAGCCAGATCATGCGCTATCACCGGGAGCGGCAAAACACCGTTTTGCTTGTCACCCACAGCATGGAGGATATCGCGCGCGTTGCCGACCGCATCGTTGTGATGCACAAGGGCGATCTGGTGATGTTTGAGCCGACGCGCAGGGTGTTCAGCCAAGGCGAGCGGCTGACGCAGTGGGGACTGAGCGTGCCGCAGATAACCGCGATCATGCAGGAGCTGCGCCGCCGTGGTCTTGATGTGCCGGAGGGCGTGCTCACGGTGGACGAGGCGTTCCGCGCACTGCTGCCGCTGCTGAAAAAGGAGGGGAAGCTCTGGTGAGAGACGTTGCTTTCGGACAGTATTTTCCCGGAAAAAGCCTGATCCACCGGCTTGATCCACGCGCGAAGATCATTTTGTTCATCGCGTATATCGTTATATTATTCTGCACCTTCAGCTATCCGGCGCTGGCTGTCACCACCGTCTTTACGGCGTTGTTTTTGATAGGCAGCGGCATTTCGCCGAAGTTTTATTTCAAAAGCCTGAAGGTGATCATTTTTATCGTGCTGTTCACCTCGCTGCTCAATTTGTTCTACGGCTCCGGCGAGCCGGTCTGGCAGTGGTGGATCTTCAAAATCACCGTGAACGGCATCAACCGCGCGGTCTTTGTGACCACGCGCATCATCTGCCTGATCCTTGCCAGCTCCTGTCTGACGTTTACCACCTCGCCGACAGAGCTGACAGACGCGATCGAACGGCTGATGAAGCCCCTGCGCGTCATTCATTTTCCCGTGCACGAGATCGCCATGATGATGTCGCTTGCGCTGCGCTTTGTCCCGACCTTGCTGGAGGAGACCGACAAGATCATGCAGGCGCAAAAGGCGAGAGGAGCGGATATGGAGTCGGGTAATCTCATCAGGCGCGTCAAGGCGCTGGTGCCTGTTTTGATACCGCTGTTTGTCTCCGCCTTTCGGCGTGCCTACGATGTGGCGACGGCGATGGAATGCCGCTGCTACCGCGGCGGCGCAGGCAGGACCCGTATGAAACAAATCCGAATGGCGCGACGTGACGCTGTTGCGTTCGTCGTTATGGCGCTTGTTATAGGCGGAGTGATCGTATGCAACATTCTTTTCAAAACCGCGATATAAGAAATCTTCTGCTCACCATTTGCTACGACGGCAGGCATTTTCACGGCTGGCAGATCCAGCAGAACGCCTTTACCGTGCAGGAGGCTTTTCAAAACGCGCTGACAAAAATCATCGGCGGCAGCTTTGACATCAAGGGCTGCAGCCGCACCGACACCGGCGTGCACGCCAATATGTATTGCATCAGCGTCAAAACGCAGCACCCGATCCCGTGTGAACGCTTGGCGGCTGCGCTCAACCGCTGGCTG
>ONGI01000043.1 GCA_900317315.1 uncultured Eubacteriales bacterium | reverse complement strand
CAAACCCTCCAATTGAGAGCAATAAATATATGACCAGAGGAATACAAAAAGTAAAAATATTAAGTACAATCCAACCAAACTTTGCTCCACTATTCCAGTTTTTCCAGTACTTAACAATCGGACTATTCGCTATTTCTACATCAAGCAAATTCAATTGTGTAGAAAAGTCTTTTATTGAGTCTGGTACAACAACTGAGTTTAGTTCATGTCCACATTGAGAACAAATCGCCATAAAGCTGGATAATTCTGCACCACAAGACGGGCATTTTCTGACATTACCAACATATACACTCTGCCGTTGTTCACTGTACTGATAATGGTTTACATATGATGTTTTTTGTGGTGCTCCACAAGCACTGCAGAACAAAGCACCATCTTTTAAAAGGTTACCGCAATTCGCGCAAAAAGCCATAACAATCCCCTCTCCTAAACAATATCTTTCCGTACCGCTTCACAAATATCCCCAATATCACAATCCAAATAATCGCATATACGCAAGAGCACCGAATATCACAGTCCAAATACTCGCATATGCGCAAGAGCACTGACAGTGCCACTTCCTCATTGCGGCGAAGCTTGGTCATGGTGCCGGTTGCGATAGACAAATCCTTTCGCAGCGTGGCAGGGGAAATCTCTTTTTCAATCAGCAATATCCATAGTTTTTTATAACTGATCTTCATTGCACGATCTCCTGAAAATACTATAACTTTCTATTATAATTATAGAAATAATCATTTGCCCTGTCAATAGAATTTTCTTACTAATTTCAACAAATTGCGCAACTTCTTGCGATTTTTCTTGCAAGCCAAAACCACTTCGCAGTGGTTTTGGTTTTGGTTATCTATAATAAATTCTTTAAAGAAAGCTTACCAGTTCAAAAGCTGATCCCAAAGGCTGTCGCTCGAATGGAATTCCTCCTGTGAATCTTCATTGTTTGGCTTGACGGAGGGAACATACTCGGACAGCTCGAGGGTGAGGTTCATCTGGCGGTTGTTGCGCAGGATGGTGAAGGTGACGGTATCGCCTACCTTTTTGCCCTCGAGCGCCTTGTCGATCTCCGCCTCGGAGGTAACGGAGGCGCCGTTGACCTCGGTGATCATGTCGCCGGGCAAGAAACCTGCCGCCTGCGCCTTGGAGCCTTGGTCGACCGAGAGAACATAGACGCCGAGCGCGTTGACGTTGTAATAGAACGCGGTGTCGTAGGAGCTGATGTCAACAAAGCGCATACCGGTGTCGATCTTGCCGGTCACATAGCCGTAGTCCTTCAAATCGCGGATGATGTCCACGACCTTGTTGACGGGAATGGCAAAGGCGATGCCCTCAACCTCGGTGGCGCTGTCCTTGGCGTTGACAATGCCGATCAGCTCGCCCTTGGCGTTAAAGAGACCGCCGCCGGAGTTGCCGGGGCTGATTTGGGCGTTGGTCTGGAGCAGGGTGAGATTCTTGTTTTCGATCGTGACCTCACGTGCCAGCGCACTGATGATGCCGTCGGTGACGGTGCCGCCGAGCGTGCCGAGCGGATTGCCGATCGCGACAACATAATCGCCGACTACCAGATTGCTGCTGTTGCCGAAGGTGGCAGGCGACAAGCCGGTCGCCTCGATTTTGAGCAGGGCGATGTCGTTGTCCTCGTCGCTGCCGATCATCTTGGCGTCGTAGGTGGTGGTGCCGTCGCGCAGGGTGACGGTGATCTTGTTGGCGCCGTCGATCACGTGATGGTTGGTGACGATATAGCCGTCCTCCGAAATGATCACGCCGGAGCCGGCGCCCTTGGTGACATACTGACGGGCAAAGGTGCCGGTCTTGATGCCCTCAGTGGCGATCTCCACCACGCTGTTGGCGGTCTTTTTGACAATATCGGAGGTGGTGACGGGTGTGACGTCGGACGAAGCCGCGTTGGTGGTGCTTTCGCCGTTGCTTGCCGCTACCCGGTTGATGGTCATGGTGCCGGACGAAGCCGGTGCGGTGTTGGTGCTCTTACTGAGCAGATAACCGCCGCCGAAGCCTGCGCCTGCCGCGACGACGACCGCAATGGCGAGAGCCGCCGCCACAAAGCCGCGTGATGCAGGCTTGGACTTCTTTTTGGCATTATGCGGCTTGACGTCCTGCTTTTGCACAGGCGTGCCGTAGTTGTAGACACGCGTGTTGTCATGGCTCATGCCGCCGGTGTAGTTGCTGCTGTAGGGATTGGTCTGCTCGGTGTAGCCGCTGCTTCCGGCGGTCGCCTCGGTCCTTACCGAGGAATAGGCGTCGTCATAGTTGTTGGGATTGTGCGCCGCGTTTTGGTTGTTGCCATTGATATAGGAATAACGGTACTCACCGCTGCGATAGGGATTGTCGGAATTCCATTCATAGGAGTTTTCCTCCGCCGGCTGCTCCGTCTTGGCGGACTGCACGGTATTTGCCGATTCAACCGTCTTTTCATATTTCTGCCCGAATGCCTGTTCTTTATTGGCTTCAGGCTCGGGATCGGTTTCAAAGTTTTCAAAATCATAGAATTTGTCTGACATAATGATCCTCCTCATGCGCTTAAAGCAAGCAAATCTGCGTTAGCGGTAAGTGCTTTTCTATGTTGTCATTACTATAATCCCAAAAAGTGAAAACTATATGAAATACAGTTGAATTATTTTGAAAAGTTAATGACATTTATTATGCAGGACGGTTCCGCCTTATGGTTTGAGACTGCTATTTGATGATCTTCCGTGTGACCTTGACGCCGTCATAGCGTTTTTTGAAGGAGATGCGCGCCGAAAAGCGGCTGTCGCAGGTCTGGCAATAAAAGTCGGTGTTGAAGCTTTTGTTGCGCAGCTTCCATTTTTTGAGGCGCTTTGCCTGTCTGCCGCAGTCCTCGCAGCAGAATTTGAGCTGGGCGCGGTCGACGTCGGGCGAGCTGAGGTCGGTGATGAAATAGTTTTTGAAGAGCATGCGCTCATAGAACGCGTCGCTGTCCGCAGGCAAAATGCAGCTTTCGAGCGGATAGCCGTCCCGCACCCTGCGCAGGCATTCCAGACTGAGATAGGCGTCGGCTGCCGCGCGGTGCTGCTCCTCCTCGGAAAAGTGAACGCCGATCAGCTCCGCAAAGCGACCCAAGCCGATCTGATTGCCCTCGTCGTAGCGGTCGATCGCCTTTTCGCAGTATTCCTGCAGATCGCAGTAGCGGCGCAAAAAGGGAATGCGGCGGTCATGCGCAAAAAGCTGATAGTTCTCCATCAGGGTGTGGATGTCCGTGGTGCCCCAGGTCATCAGGGTGCAGTCCCCCGCAAATTCCGTAAAGGCGCGGCTGACAGAGAGAAAATCCCCGCCCTCGGCGACGTCCTCGTTGGTGAGGTGGGTCAGCTCCTTGACCCTGCCGCTGAGGCGCTTTTTGACGCGCGGCGCCACAAGGCGCGAGAAGTCGGCGACGACATTAAAATCGCCGTCGACCTTCACCGCGCCGAACTCGATGATCTCATTGACAAATTTGTGTGCGGACTTGCTGTAAGCGGTGTTCCACTCCAAGTCCAGAATAACATAATCCATAATTATAGCCGTTTGATTTCTTCTATGCCGTTGATGTCGGACAGACGCGAGATGACGCCGCGCAGGTGATCCTTGCCGGCGACGTCGATCGTCACCGTGACGACCGCCTTGCCGCTTTTGACCTCGCGCGCGTTGAGTGTGTGGATAAAGATGTGCATATTGGAGAGCTGGATGGTGACGTCAGCCAGCAGGCCGGCGCGGTCGGTGGCGGTGATTTGCAGCGTACTGCGGAACGCCTCGCCGGTTTCGATCTGCCAGCGCGCCGATACCCAGCGCTCCGGCTCCTCGCTGTCCGCGATGTTTTTGGGGACGTTGGTGCAGTCGCGCTTGTGGACGGAAACGCCGTAGCCGCGCGTGATATAGCCGATGATGTCGTCTCCCGGCAAGGGGTTGCAGCAGTTGGAGAACTTGACGAGCACATCGTCGTTGCCCTCGATGATCACGCCCGAGCGCGCCTTTTTGCGCTTGACGGGCGCCTGCGGCACCACGATCTCTTCAATATTGGCGGCGTAGCGCTTTTGGTACTCCTCCTTGAGCCGCGGCATGATCTTCCACAGCTGGATGCCGCCGTAGCCGACCGCCGCATAAAAGTCCTCGAGCGTGTTGTACTGCTTTTTCATCGTCAGCGCGGCGAAGAAATCCGCCATTTCTTCATCGGTCAGGTTCATGCCCTGACGCTTGAACTCGCGCTCAACTGCCTGTCTGCCCTCGATAATGTTTTCGTCGCGCTTTTCACGCTTGAACCACTGGCGGATCTTGGATTTTGCCGAGGCGGTTTTGCAAATGTCGATCCAGGCGCGGTTGGGGTGTTCTTCCTTTTGGGTGATGATCTCACAGATCTCGCCCGTCTTGAGCGTGTGGTCGATTGGGACGATCTTGCCGTTGATCTTGGCGCCCACCATGCGGTGACCGACCTGCGTGTGAATGAGATAGGCGAGGTCGATGGGCGTGGAGCCCTTGGGCAGGCTCATCACGTCGCCCTTGGGCGTAAAGACGTAGACGTCGTTTTCACCGAAATCGTTGCGGATATTGCGCGCGATGTCGGTGGCGTCCTCCGCCTCAAGTTGGTCGAGGATCATCCGCTTGACCTTCTCGATATTGCGGCTGACGCGCTCGCTGCCCTTGGCGTCGTTTTTCATGCCGAGCTTGTATTTCCAGTGCGCCGCGATTCCGTATTCGGCGGTGTAGTGCATCTCCCAGGTGCGGATCTGCACCTCAAAGGGGATCGCCTTTTTGTCGAGCACGGTGGTGTGCAGGCTCTGGTACATGTTCTGCTTGGGCATGGAAATGTAATCCTTAAAGCGGTTCGGAATGGGCTTGAAGATATCGTGCACCACGCCCAGCACGTTATAGCAGTCGGACACATTGTCCACGATCACGCGTACCGCGAACACATCAAAAATATCGTTGATGCTCTGGTTGCGCATAATGGTTTTGCGGTAGATGCTGTTGATGCTCTTGACTCTGCCGCTGATATAGACATTCGGAATGGTATCCTTGGTTTTTTCGATGATCTGTTGCTTGATGGACTCGATAAACTTCTCTCTGCCCTCCTCGTTGAGCAGCAGGGCGTCCTCGATCTCCTTGTAGCCGATCGGGTCGAGATATTGCAGCGAGCGGTCCTCCAGCTCCTCCTTGACGGTTTTGATACCGAGGCGGTGCGCGATCGGCGCGTAGACCTGCATATTCTCCACCGACTTGTCGCGCCGCTTTTGCTCGGGCATGCAGTCCATCGTGCGCATATTGTGCAGGCGGTCGGCGAGCTTGATGATGATGACGCGGATGTCGTCCGCCATGGCGATCAGCATTTTGCGGATATTCTCCGCCTGCTGCTCCTCGCGCGTTGAGTACGGGATCTTGGAGATCTTGGTAACACCGTCTATCAGCTTTGCCACGTCCTTGCCGAACAGCTTGCGCACCTCGTCGAGCGCGACCGGCGTGTCCTCCACCACATCATGGAGCAGGGACGCACAAATGCTGTCGCTGTCCAAGCCCAGCTCCGCCACAATGCAGGCAACCGAGGTGGGGTGTAAAATATAGGGAATGCCCGACACACGACGCTGGTCGCCGTGGCTCTTTTCGGCAAAATAATACGCCGACTCCACCTTGGCAATGTTGTAGCTGTTGCCCGTTTTGTTTAGGATAGAAAGGAGCTCGTTAAAATCCTGATAGTGAGCTACATTGGAATACTTGCTCATTGTGTCACCTCTCTCAGTTTTTTGATAATGGAAGCGGACGACAGATCGACCTTGCGCGAGACTCGGCGGAGCGTGATACGGTTGGTTTTGAGTCCCTCCTGTATTTGGATCAGCCCCAGCTCGTTCATCGCCTCGAGCGCTACGCGGATCTTGCCGTAGGACAGGCGGTTTTGCAGCCTGCCGACAAGCGTTTCGGTGCGGCGGTTGTAGCCGCCGCGGTCGCGCAGATAGCGGTAGAGCAGCGCAAAGTCCTCGCGGTTCGGCAAAATGCTTTGCAGCTCCTCACGGCGCAGCCTGCCGCCTCTGCAAAAGGTCTCAAATATGCGTCCGCTCGACAAAGTCTGCTCGGCGTCCTCATCGTGCGCCTTGACGTCCTTGACGATGACGGAAACGCTGCTGCGGTCGTTGTATTCGTTGATCTCCAGCGTCGCGGCAATGTCGAGCACCTCTCCCTTCTCATAGGGAAAATCCTCGGTGGAGGTAAAAAACAGCATGGCGGACATCGACACACTGCCGCGCGAAAGCACCAGACGCAGGTGCTTATTGTTCGATAAAGGAATAATATTGGTCAATACCATATTAAAAAAGCCAAACACCGGCGTGGGATTGCCTGCGCCGTAGGGCTTCATTACATTCAGCTCGCCCACCAGATCCAGCGAGATAGCTGCCGGATTGAGCTTGCAGTCGATGTGCAGGGTGTCAAAGGGCATGCTGCTCTGCCGGTCGGCGTAGTCGTTGATCCTCTTGCGGAATTCATCTATATTGGCGGACGGCAGCGACAGCCCTGCCGCCATCGGGTGTCCGCCGTAATGCGTGAGCAGATCGCCGCAGGCGGCGACCGCGTCGCAGAGCGCAAAGCCCTCCACGCTCCTGCCGGACGCCTTGGCGTTTTCGCCGTCGCGCGAGATGATGATCGTCGGCTTGCCGTAGATCTCACGGATACGCGAGGCAACGATGCCCACCACGCCTTGGTGCCAGTTCTCTCCGTCGAGCACGAGCACCTTGTCCATCACCAAGCGCGGGTCACGGGTGACGCGCGCGTCGATTTTTTCCAATATATCGCGCTCGATCTGCTGCCGCTCGGCGTTGTCATAGGACATGGCGGCGGCAAACTCGCCCGCTTCTTCTTCATCATTTGTCAGTAACAGCTCCACGGAACGCCCCGACGCGCCCAGCCTGCCGACCGCGTTGATGCGCGGCACCAGCGTAAAGGAGACGTTGCCGGCGGTGATGGGCTTGCCCATCAGTCCGGCGTTGCGGATCAGCGCATACAATCCGGTGCGCTCGGTGTGGCGCATGCTCAACAGTCCGCGCTTGACAAACACGCGGTTCTCGCTTTTGAGCTCCACGATGTCGCCGATGGTGCCCAGACAAAGCAGGTCGGCGTACATATCGAGCAGTGAATCCACGTCGCAGTACTCGCCCTCCAACGCCATGATCAGCTTGAACGCCACACCGACGCCCGACAGCTGCTTGAAGCGGCTGGGGCAGTCGCTCCTGTGCAGATCAACGACCGCGCAGGCGTCGGGCAACTCACCCAAGGGCATATGATGATCGGTGACGACCGTGTCGATGCCGAGCGACTTGGCATAACGGATCTCGTTGATGGCGGCAATGCCGTTGTCCACGGTGACGATCAGCTTGACGCCCTTTTGGTGCAGCGTATCGACGGCTGCGTTGTTCATGCCGTAGCCCTCCGCCTCACGGGAGGGGATGTAGTACATCACACGCGCGCCGACCGCCTCAAGATACGAATACAGCAGCGCCGTGGAGGTCACGCCGTCTGCGTCATAGTCGCCGTAGACACAGATAATCTCCTCCTGCGCGATAGCCTCATGCACGCGCACACACGCTTTTTCCATATCCTTAATGTCCCACGGCGGCTCGATCTCGGTGTCGTTGTGCAGAAAATCCTCGATCTCCTGCGCCGTGGTGATGCCGCGGATCTGAAGCAGCATGGCGATAATGCCCGGAAGATGATATTGATTTTGAATGGCGTTTGCCTCGTTTTTGTCTAAGGGAGCTACCTTCCAAAGCTTCAACTTGACGCATCCTTTCCGTGTTGTGTATTTATGCGTTTTGCAGCATATCCTCGGCGTGCGACAGCGCTGCCTCGGTGATGTTGACGCCGCCGATGATGCGTGCCAGCTCGCGTATCCGCGCTGCGCGGTCGAGCGGATTGACGACCGTAAAGGTCCTGCCCTGCTCCACGCGCTTTTCTATCAGATAGTGATGCTCCGCCAGCGCCGCGATCTGCGCCTGGTGCGTGACGCAGAGCACCTGGCTGTCGTGCGAGACCTCGCGCAGCTTCAAGCCGACCTTTTCGGCGGCGGAGCCGGAGATGCCGGTGTCTACCTCGTCAAAGATCAGGGTATCCACATCCTCGGTGGCAGCCAGCACGGTCTTGATGGCGAGCATCATACGCGACAGCTCGCCGCCGGATGCGATTTTGGCGACCGGTCGCGGCGTCTCGCCGGGATTGGCGGAGATCAGCAGTTCCGCCTTGTCGGTGCCGTCGGCGCAGAGGGGAATGTCTTCAAACTGCGGGATCAGCTCCACATTGGGCATATTGAGGAACCGCATTTCATTTTTGACATGCTGCGCAAAGGTTTTTGCCGCTTCCCGTCGCTTGGCGCTGAGCTGCGCGGCAAGTGCAAGCGCCTCCTGCTTTGCCGCTGCGCAGTCGCGCGCCAGATCGTCGCGGTTCTTGTCATAGTTGAGCAGCTCCTCCAGGCGCTTCTGCATGGTCTCCGCCAGTGCAGGCAGCTCGTCGGCGGTGCAGTTGTATTTGCGCGTCAGCCTGCCGAGGAGGTCGAGCCGCTCCTCGATCTCCTCCAAGCGCTGCGGATTGCTTTCGAGTTCGTCTATCGCGTCGCCGATGCTCTCGGCGCAGTCGCGGAGGTTATAATAAATATCGGTCAGATCATTGGCGAGCTCCTCATACGCTGCGCTGTAGGCAGCTGCCGACTGCATGGCGGACGCGGCGACATCCACCGCCTCTGCGCCGCCGTTGGCGTCCTCGCCGTCCAGCATCATTTTTGCCTTGTTGAGCAGGGAGAAGATCTTTTCAAAATTCATCAGAGAGGTGCGCTCCGCTTCGAGCCGCTCCTCCTCCCCTGTTTGAACGTCCGCGTCAAACAGCTCCTGCGACTGGAATTGCAGCAGATCTATCTCGCGCAGGCGTTCACTTTCGTCGGTATCGGCTTCATTTAATTTCTTTTGAAGAATTTTATAGACATGATATTTTTCCCGATAGGCAGCGATCAATGCCTGACAGCCGCCGTAGCTGTCGATGTAGCCGAGGTGCGTTTCGGGCGAGAACAGCTCGTAGCTCTCGTGCTGACCGTGAATGTTAATCAGGTTCTTCCCCAGCTCGCGCAGCATCGAAACGGTTGCCGGTCTGCCGTTGATTTTGCAGCTGCTTTTGCCGCTCAGGCTCAGACTGCGCTGCAGCAGCAGGGTGCCGTCCTCCGCCTCAAAGCCGAGACCGGCGAGCGTCTTTTGTACTGTAGGGTTGACGTCCTCAAACAAAGCGCTGACAAAAGCGGACTTTTCGCCCGTGCGGATGATATCCCTCGAGGTGCGCTGTCCCATGATGGCGTTGATGGCGTCGATGATGATGCTCTTTCCGGCGCCGGTCTCACCGGTGAGCACGTTCAGCCCGCCGCTGAAATCTATGGAGGTTTTTTCGATAACCGCGATATTTTCGATATAGAGTGTCTTTAACATATTGTGTTCCTGTTACTTATTGATGATATATTGTTTAAGAGAATCCGTCAGCGCGGCGGCGCTTTCGCTTGAACGGCAGGCGACAAAAATGGTGTCGTCGCCTGCAATCGTGCCGACCACGGCGGCGTTGTCGGTGGAATCCATCGCCGCACAGACCGCGTTCGCCATGCCGCTGAGGGTTTTTATCACCACGATGTTCTGCGCGAGGTCGATGGACGTGACGGAGTTTGAAAAGAGCTGGGCAAAGCTGGAGCGCAAATCGTCGCGTCTGCCTGCCGCCGAGGTGTAGCGGTATTTTCCGTCGCTGCCGAGCGTTTTGACAAGGCGCAAATCCTTGATGTCGCGCGAGATGGTCGCCTGCGTCGCCTTGTAGCCGGACTCCTTGAGGCGGCTGATGATTTCGTCCTGCGTCTCGACGGGATATTCGGAAATGATTTCGAGTATTTTTGCGTGTCTGCCGCTTTTCATCTCAGTTCTCTCTCCTTGAGCTTCTCGTTCAGTTTACGGTAAAAATTGCGTTTTTTGACGGACAAAAGCGTCAAATGCTGTCGGGAACGGCGCACCTTCACCACGTCCTGCTCCGCGATATTGATATTGATTTCGCCGTCGATGGACAGCACGCAGCCGCAGCCCGGCGGAATTTTGACCGTGACGCCCAGCTCGCTGTCCACGTCAAAGAGCACCGAGCGCGAAAACAGCGAATGCGGACAGACCGGCGTCATCAAAATGCACTCCATCTGCGGCGCCAAAATGGGACCGCCTGCCGAGAGCGAATAGGCGGTGGAGCCGGTCGGCGTGGAAAACAGCAGCCCGTCGGCGCGGTATCTGGAGATCTCCTCGCCGTTCAAAAACAAGGTAAAATCGACGATCTTAGAGAGCGTGCCGTGGGTGACGACGGCGTCGTTGACCGCTAAAAAATGCTTTTCTTCACCGGCTTTTTGCACGGTTACGTCGAGCAGCAGACGCTGTTCGGTGTAGTAGCTGCCGCTGAGCAGATTTTTCAAATCGCCGATTTCGTCCATCTCCACATCCGCCGCAAAGCCGAGCCTGCCGACATTGACGCCGATCAGCGGCGTGTCGGTGCAGGCAGCGTATTTTGCCGCGTGGATAATGGTGCCGTCACCGCCGACGGTGACAGCCATGTCCGCGAGTTCAAAAAGCTGCTCCAAGCTGTCGGAAAAGGCGGCGCCGCTGTTTGCAAACCGCTCCGCGCAGTCCGGCGGCATGAGCACCTCTGCGCCGGCATCCTGCATATCGGCGATAATCTGCGCGGCACAGCGGATTGCCTTTTTCTTTGTCAAGTTTACTACAATTGCAATTCTCATACACTCACCCTTTTCAGGCAGTTATTTGTCGAGCGCCGCGTGCGACTGCTTCACCAGCTCCTCGGGTGACACGGTTGCGTGCGCCTGCGGTTCGTCGGATTTTTGCAGATAAATCAGGTATTCGATGTTGCCCTCCGGTCCCTTTATCGGGGAAAAGTCCAGCCCGAGGACGTCAAAGCCGTTTTGCAGACAGAAGTCGAAGATATTCCGCACCACCTCGGCATGCACCGACGGGTCGCGCACCACGCCCTTTTTGCCGACCTTTTCTCTGCCTGCCTCAAACTGGGGCTTTATCAGACAAACCGCCTGCGCGCCTTCCGCCATCAGCTCGCGTGCGACCGGCAAAATCAGCCGCAGCGAAATGAAAGAAACGTCCACCGAAAAAAAGTCTATCGGGTCGGGCACCTGCTCGCGCGTCACCTTGCGCATGTTGGTGCGTTCGAGGTTGACGACGCGCTCGTCGGTGCGCAGCTTCCACGCCAGCTGACCGTAGCCGACGTCGATGGAATAGACCTTTTTGGCGCCGTTTTGGAGCATGCAGTCGGTGAAGCCGCCGGTGGAAGCGCCGATGTCCATGGTGATCTTGTCTTTTAGATCAAGGTCAAAGCTTTTGATCGCTTTTTCGAGCTTCAAGCCGCCGCGGCTGACATAGGCGAGCGTGTTGCCGCGCACCTCCAGCTTCACATTTTCGTCATAGGCAGCACCGCATTTGTCCGCCTTTTGGTTGTCAACATAGACCTGCCCTGCCATGATGATCGCCTTGGCTTTTTCACGGCTCTCGGCAAAGCCCTTTTCATATACCAATATGTCGAGTCTTTTTTTCATATGCTTAATCCTGTTGTGATAGGGGATCTCAGTAGTTCCCTAAGTCCCTTAAAATGACCTCTGCCATGCCCTTGTCGTCCATGCGGAGCAGCTCCAGCGCCTCGTTGACGGTCATCTGCGGAACGAATTCATCGCCGATCGCCTTGATGTGGTAGTTGCCCTTGAAACCGACGTAGCTGATCAAATCGGCAAAATTCCGCGCGATACCGCCGTTTTTGACGCCCTCCTCAAAGAACCAGACCTCGTCAAAGCGCGAGGCAAAGATCACCGCCTCCCGGCTGACGGGCTTGATCCGGCAGAGCTTCAGCAGGCAAAAATCCAAGCCCTGCTCTGCAAGCGCCTTCTGCGCCTTGCAGGCATAGGAAAACAGTCTGCCGTAGGTGACAAGCAGGTGCCGCGCGTTGGGGTTGCCGTAGGTGTTGTAGTCAATGCTCTCCTCCGCAAAGTCGTCCGGACGGTACAGCTCGCCGCCGCGCGGATAGCGCACCGCCGCCAAGCCCTTTTGCAC
>ONGI01000123.1 GCA_900317315.1 uncultured Eubacteriales bacterium | reverse complement strand
GGTGCTCTCCCCTATGTCAGCTCCACCAAGGGCGCGACCGGTCACATGATGGGCGCGGGCGGCATTACAGAGACGATCGCCTGCATCAAGGCGATCGAAACCGGCACCCTGCCTCCTACCATCAATCTGAACGAGGTCGATCCCGAATGCGCCGGCATCGACTTTGTCGCCAACACCGCCAAGCAGGCGAGCATCCGCTATGCCATGTCCAACGCCTTTGGCTTCGGCGGACAAAATTCCAGTATCTTACTCGGAAAATACGAATAATAATATTGAGGTTTTTATGCAGTTAACTTATGATTCAACCATGTTTCGGGAGACCTTCGAAAGCGAGTTCACCTGGCTGAACGGCTTTATGCGCAATGTGCGCCGCTTTGGCTACAAGCCGGCTGTTATTTCTCCTGTAGAAAAAAAGCAGTGGACCTATGAGGAGCTGAACGCCGACTGCAACCGCTTTGCCAATGCCATGAAGCGCGACGGCGTGAAAAAAGCGGATATCGTGATGTTCCAGCTCTTTAATTCCACCGAATTCTTATTCAGCTATATCGCGCCGCAAAAGCTCGGCGCCATCGGCAACCCCGTCAACTTCAACCTTTCGGCAGGCGAGACCGCCGAGATCATGAGCCACAACCGCGCCAAGGTGTATCTCTATGACTCCGAAATCGCGGATACCGCCGTGCAGGCGCTCGCCATGAGCGAACACAAGCCCGAGGTGGTGATCGCGGTGCATCATTCCGGCAAACCGTTCAAGCTGCCCGAGGGACATATATTATTTGAAAACTACGTCAAAAACGCGGACGTCAGCGATCCGCCGGTCGATTTTGCGCCACATATCTACGACGAGGTCGTGCGCCTGCAAACCTCCGGCACCACCGGCACACCCAAGGGCGTTCCGCTCAACAATATCAACGAGGTGCTCTCGGCGCATGATGTGATCATGCACTTTCCGCTCGCGCCCACCGACGTCACCATGAACATGACGCCGTGGTTCCATCGCGGCGGTCTGCACTCCGGCGGTCCCACGCCGACGCTCTATGTGGGCGGCGCGGTGGTGATTATGCGCACCTTTAACCCCAAAACGACGCTCCGTTATGTGGAGCGCTACGGCATTTCGTTTTTGACAGGCGTGCCGTCGGTGCTCACGCTGCTCGCCTCGCGTCAGGAAAAGCACCCGAGCGATATTTCGACCCTGAAGGGCATTATCACGATGGGCAGTCCGCTCGAAAAGGAAGCGTGCATCCGCTTTCAGAAGGTGCTCACGCCCAACATCTACAACGGCTATGGCACCACCGAATCCTTCTGGAACACCTTTTTGCGTCCCTATGACCTGCCCGAGATGTCAGGCTCCGCCGGTCGCTCCTGCACGGACGACGAGGTGCGCATCGTCAAGGTCTATGAGGACAAAAAGGCGGAGCCGGATGATCTGGTGCCCACGGACAACGTGACAGAGGGCGAGATCATCATTCAGTGCCCTGCCAAATCGACCTACTGCTACGCGAATAATCCGCAGGCGACGGCGGAAAAATTCTACAAGGGCTGGCTCTACACCGGCGACATCGGCACCTGGGACAAGCGGCAGTTTGTGACCATCGCCGGCAGAAAAGACGATATGATCATCAGCAAGGGCGAGAACATCTATCCCGCGCGGATCGAGGAGGTGCTCAACACCCATCCCAAGGTCGCCGAGTGCATCGTCACCGGCGTACCGGACAGCATCCGCGGTGAATCCGTGGCGGCATATGTGATCCCGGCAGACGACAGCCTGACCGTGCAGGAGCTGCTCGACTACTGCGCCGCGTCGCCGCATGTTTCCAAGTACCAGGCGCCGCGCTACTACCGCTTTGTCAGCGATATTCCGCGCACCGCGACCGGCAAAAAACAACATTTTGTAATCAAAAAGCAGGCAAGGGAGGATTTGGCAAACGGACTGTTGCTGAAAAAATAGAATGGAACCACATTATTACACGCGTATGGCAAATTATTATGAGACCGATCAAATGGGCGTTGTTCATCACTCCAACCATATACGCTACTTTGAAGAAGCGCGGCTGGACTTTATGCGCACAATCGGATGTGATGCTGCCGAAATGGAAAAGGACGGTATCATCATTCCCAATGTGGACGCCTACGCCAAGTACGAAAAGCCGGTGCGCTTTGCCGATCGGGTGAGCATTGCCGTTCGGCTTGTAAAATTTTCCGGCGCGACCATGCGCTATGAATATACCATGCGGCTGCCCGACGGCAGCACGGCCGCAACCGGACATACCACCCACTGCTTTGTCGGCAAGGGATTCAAGCCGCTGTCGCTGAAGCATAAATATCCGGCCTATTACGAAAAATTGAAGGCACATGTTTTTGAATAAAACGACCGTATAAGAACAGGTCGCTGTGCAGCACAACACAGCGACCTGTTTTTTTATTTTTCAGCTTTTTGATTTTGTTCCTGTTCCGCTTTTTTGTGTCCCCTTGTATAATAGGAAAACGGCGCGGTCAGAATGATGGAGCCGTAGTAGGTGATAAAACGCCACGCGACGATGGCAGGCTTGGTTTTGCCCATGAAGAAGCCGCTGTAATACAGCGCGAACGCCGCCTCCGCACCGCCGGAAGCACCCGGGAGCGGAATGAGGTTAGAGGTAAACAGCACGAAGGACTGAATGCAGATAAAGTCGAACCAGTTGCCGACGGGCTGTCCGGCAGCCGACGCGATACGCGGCATATCGAACGCGAGATAAACGAGGAACGGCACCGACAAAATCAGCAGCACCTGCACCGCCACAAGGCTGTAGATCATCACCATCCGCTTTTTGTTTTGTGCCAGCATACGGTTGGAATCGAGAAACATATGGAATTCCCGGGTGAGCTTGGCGATCTTTCTGTCCGAATCCCTGACGCGCAGCTTGCGCAAGAGCTTGGCGACAAAGCCGAGCAGCTTGCCGGTCAGACGCTCGGAATAGCACACGATCAGCAGCAGTGCCGTCAGACCGAGCTGCACCAAGAAGCCGAGCACCACGAACGCCGAAGCCCAAAAGCCTTGGAACGCAATGCTGAAATGCTGAAAATTGAGGATGATCGCCAGCACGCTGAACGCCATGGTGACGAATTGATAGACGATAAATTTTTGCGTCATGCACGCCGAGCCGAAGCCGACGCTGATGTTCATTTTTGACATCAGGTAAAGCTGCATTGGCTGACCGCCCGTATTTGACGGGGTTATCGCGCTGAAGAACACGCCGACGCAGCTTATTTTCAGCGCGTCGATGAACCGCACCTTGGGGTACTGCGCCCCGATAAAGATATAGGTCACTATGGCGTCCACAATAACGCTTGAATCGTACACAAGCACTCCGGCAACAAGCAGCCACCAGATTATCGCCTCGTCTGATTTGAGCAAATCTATTATTCCGCCGTCAGAAACGATAAAATACACCAGCAGCACAGCCGTCATCAAGCCGACTATTATATTGAATATCGCTACGCCGCTGAGCTTGAATTTCCTCTTTTTCTTCTCCAAAACAATCTCTCCTAATTACAGTTCATAATTAGTAATCTCCATTATAATAATACAACTTTAGGCGCTCTTTTGCAACTACAAACTTGTAACCATTTTTTGTGTTCCGAGCTTGTATTATTGCTCTTATTATGATACAATAATGTCAGGTGATATAATGGATTTCCCAAACATTTTTAACCCGTTCGGAATGGCGTTTTCGGCTCTGCTTATTTTGCCGCATATTATTTACCGCCGCAA
>ONGI01000080.1 GCA_900317315.1 uncultured Eubacteriales bacterium | reverse complement strand
CCCATGGGCAGAATGGCGCGCGGCGTCAAGGCGCTCTCGCTCAGGGAGGGCGACGAGGTCGTCGGCATGAGCGTGGTGCGCGAGAACGGTCTGGTGCTCACCGTCAGCGAGACGGGCTACGGCAGACTGTCGCGTCCCGAGGATTACCGCCTGCAATCGAGAGGCGGCAAGGGTCTGACCAACTATCATATTGATAAATACGGCAAGGTTGCCGCCATCAAGGTGGTCGATCTCGACGACGATGTGATCATTATTTCGCAGGAAGGCATTATTATCCGCATTGCCGCCGAATCCATCCGTCTGTGTGCGCGTCCGTCCAAGGGCGTCACCGTGATGAAGGTGGGCGAGGGCGACAAGGTGGTCACGCTGGCGCGTTCTCCGCATGTGGCGGACGATGACGCCGAAGCGGAAGAGGTCACGGAAGAAGCGACCCAAACCTGAGGTTTGATCCGGCGCGCCTTTGGAGAGTAGGTTGGAACGATAACGTATCTGCAACGGCGCGTCGGAAGTCTTATATATACAATGCAACAGCTGTGTGAGGTGAGGCTATGAAAAGAATGTTTTGTGCGGCAATTGCTTTGCTGACAGCGGCAATGCTGCTCTGCCTGTCTGCTTGCGCAAAGCCGCAGGACAGCCAAGCCGCGACTGCTGACGAGGCGATCCATGCGGTGGAGGAGTCCGACAATGTGAACGGCATGCGGTTTGATATGACGCTGCTGCAATTTTCGCAGGAATTCAATAAGGGAAAGTCCGCAGACGAAACCGCTTCGATGATGGACATCCGCAAGTGGCAGATGAACGGCAAGCCCGAAACGGACGAAAACGGCGTGCAGGTGCAGTATTGGTATTATGAGGCAGGCGACATCAGCTTTACCGCGACCGTCGAGGTGCAGAGCGACAAGCTGATGAATGTCGGCTGCGGCACCACCATGAGCCACTTTATGGGCATGACAAACAACCAAAACAACAGCGACGAGGTGCTCGACCAGGCGGCGCAGATGGCGGCAGCGGTCTGCGGTCTGCCGGCAGACAAAACCAAGACGGTCCGCGATATTTTCTATCGCACCACCACCGGCAGCGACGATACCTACTGGTATCAGGGCTTTGTGTTCAGCCTGAGCAAAAAGACGGACGACGAGGACAACAAGAATAATATGATGCTGTTCCGCGTCTTTCCCGTCACGGAAAAGCTCAAGGACGAGTGGAAGCTGAAGGAGTACGATTCGTAATTTGTAATGCGTAATTCATAATTCAAAATTATTGCTTAATATGAAAAAACGGCGTGAGACAGGTCACGGAGATGCGGTTGTATGCGTAGTCGTTAAAGATGAGCTTGCCGTCCTTGAAGGAGTAGGTGTCATCCTCCTCATTTTCTTTGTCCATGGAGTAGTTCGCGTGGAGCTTGCCGCCGGAAGCGGTGTAGGTGTAAAAGGTGAACGCGATATTTTTTTGGCAGTTATACATGATGCCGTCTTTGCCAAAATAAAGATAACCGCCGTTGTCGTCCGCCCATGCGCCGAGGAGCTTTTCATCGGTTTCAAAGTCTTTCGGCGGTGCGGGAATGCTGCTGTAGCTGTCGAGCTTTTCGATGGTGGTGGTTTGTTTGTTGGCAATATTGGTCAAAACCGCCGTTTTTTTATCCTTTGAGAATTCATAGGTGTAGTCGCCGTTCAGACCGTACATCAGCTTGGTGCTGAACGTGTCTACGCCGTCAACAACGTGAATGTCGTAAACACCGATAAAGCCCGTGGTGCCGATCAGCAGATAGGCATTTTTGTTGCCGTCAAAGCCGAAAACAAAGTGCGTCAGCTTTTTGCCGACGCCGTCGGTAATGTGCCAGTAGCCCGTAAACAGGTCGCCGGGCTTGGTGAGCGCGTGCAGCTGTGTCAGGTCGGTCTCATATTTGATGGCGGCAGGGTCTGCCGTCGTCTGCTCGACCGATTCGGGAGCAGCCGTTGTGTCCGCTGCGGCAGTCACTTCTGCGGCGGCGGTCGTTTCGGCTGTAGTGGAAGTTACAGAGGAGCCCTCCTCTTTTTGATTGCCGCAGGCAGTGAGCGCCATCGCGGAGCAAACCGCCAAGGCAATACACAAGATGCGAGTGAATAATTTTTTCATTATCGTTTACCTTTCTGTTTAAAATATAAATATGATATTAGCAGCCGCTGCTGCCTGACAAGGGCAAGCCCTGTCACTACAATTATTTTGTAACGTGTACAAATGATTAAAAAAAGGCGTTATCCTTAACTGTCTATAAAACAATAAAAACAAAGGATAAGGACAGCCATTGTCTAATAAAAGGAAAACTTCTGACGCGCCGTTGCAGAAACTTTATCAAAATAACCTACTCTCCAAAGGCGCGCTGAAATAAACCTCAGGTTTGTGCCGTTGCGGAAACGTAACCATCGAGCTATCCAAAGGGCGCACTAAAAAAACTATCAAGTGCAGGATAAGGACAGCCATTGTCCAATCAAAGCAAAACCTCTGACGCGCCGTTGCAGAAACGTCACCGAACAAACCTACTATCCAAAGGCGCGCTAAAAAACGCGCTGGATTAAACTTCAAGTTTATTGTAGTATTTTGTACAAAAAAAGTCAACAATTTTTTTGTTTGGGGACTTAGGTGTAAAAAAGCGTAAAATAACCGAGGAATTGCAAAAAAATTGTTGAACTGAACACTTTGTTTTGTTATAATAAAAGTTAAATTAAATAAGGTTAGAATGGAGGAGAATTATGCTGAATACAGATTACAATCAAAAATTCGGCAAGGAGGGACTGACCTTTGACGACGTCCTTTTGATTCCGGGGGAATCGCATGTTGAACCGAAAAATGTTCAGGTCACGACCAATTTGACAAAGACCATCCGGCTCAACACACCCCTCATGACCGCTGCTATGGACACCGTTACCGAGACCGCCATGGCGATCGCTATCGCGCGTGAGGGCGGCGTGGGTATTATCCACAAAAACATGGCGATCGAAAAGCAGGCTGACATGGTGGACAGGGTAAAGAGAAGTGAGAACGGCGTTATTGTCAATCCGTTTTTCCTCTCTCCCGATAATACCGTCCGCGACGCCGATGCGCTCATGGGCAAATACAAGATCTCGGGCGTTCCGATCTGCCGCGACGGCAAGCTGGTGGGCATCATCACCAACCGCGACCTGCGCTTTATGACCGCCGAGGACTTTAATCAGAAGATTTCAAAGGTCATGACGAGCGAGGATCTGGTCACGGCTCCCGTCGGCACCACCATGGAACAGGCACAGGAGATCCTCCGTCATCATAAGATCGAAAAGCTCCCGATCGTGGGCAGCGACGGCTCTCTCATGGGCTTGATCACCATTAAGGACATTGAAAAGAGCGTGCAGTATCCCAATTCTGCGCGTGACGATAAGGGCAGACTGCTCTGCGGCGCTGCCATCGGCGCCACCGCCGACGTGCTCGACCGCGTGGCGGCATTGCTGCAGGCAGGTGTGGACGTGGTCGTGCTCGACTCCGCGCACGGTCACAACTCCAATGTTGTCAACTCCGTTGCAAGAGTCAAAAAAGCATATCCCGATTTGCCGCTCGTTGCCGGCAATATCGCTACCGCTGAGGCGGCAAAGGCGCTGATCGACGCCGGCGCAGACGCGATCAAGGTCGGTATCGGTCCCGGCTCCATCTGCACCACCAGAATCGTTGCCGGTATCGGCGTGCCGCAGATCACGGCTATTTATGACGCGGCTTGTGAAGCTTCCAAATACGGCATTCCCGTTATCGCCGACGGCGGTATCAAATACAGCGGCGATATCGTCAAGGCACTTGCCGCAGGCGGCAGCGTCGTGATGGTCGGTTCTCTCGTGGCAGGCTGTGAGGAAAGCCCCGGCGAAAAGGAGATCTATCAGGGCAGACAGTTCAAGGTCTATCGCGGCATGGGCAGCCTCGGCGCCATGGGCAAGGGCAGCGCCGACCGCTACTTCCAGGCAAGCAACCGCAAGTTTGTTCCCGAAGGCGTTGAGGGCCGCGTTCCCTACAAGGGACTGCTCTCCGACACGGTCTATCAGCTGATGGGCGGCTTGAAGGCAGGCATGGGCTACACCGGCTGTGCCACCATCGAAGAGCTGCACGAAAAAGCGCATTTTGTCCGCATTTCCGGCGCAGGTCTGAGAGAAAGCCATCCGCACGATATTCAGATCACAAAGGAAGCGCCCAACTACTCCTATAACGGTTAATTGTTTTTTGAGAGTCATCTCCGCGTTGAGATGGCTCTTTTTTTATATTTGATCTATTCTTCCAAGCACTAACAAAATACATAAAATTTCGAAATTATTATATTGCATTATGGTGAAATTTATGGTATGATATAAGGGAATAAAAACGTCAAGAACGTTGAATAAGGAGTGTTTTCTATGTACAGATTAGGTATTGACCTGGGCGGCACCAATATTGTGGCAGGCGTCGTTGACGAAAAATATAAGATCGTTGCGCGTGCAAGCTGCAAAACCAATGTTCCCCGTCCTGAGAGTGAGATCTGCGACAGCATGGCGGAGGTCGCGCTCAAGGCTGTGGAAAAAGCGAAGATCACCATGGACGACGTAGCAAGCATCGGCATCGGCGTTCCGGGTGCGGTAAATCCCAAAACAGGCGTTATCGAATATTCTGCTAACCTCTTCTTCCACAACTGGGAGGTCGTCAAGATGATGCAGGAGCGTCTGAACAAAAAGGTTTTGATTGAGAACGACGCCAACGCGGCTGCACTGGGCGAATATCTCGCCGGCAGCGCAAAGGGCGCCAAGAACGCGATCGCTATCACCCTCGGCACCGGCGTCGGCGGCGGTATCATCATCAACGGAAAAATCTACAGCGGCTCCAACTATGCCGGCGCAGAGCTGGGTCACATGGTTATCGTCAAGGACGGCAAGGAATGCGCCTGCGGCAGAAAGGGCTGCTGGGAGACCTACGCTTCCGCGACCGGTCTGATCAATATGACCAAGCAGAAGATCTTGTCCGAAAAGCTCGACTACAGCTACATGCTCAAGCTGTGCGACGGCGACATCAATAAGGTCAACGGCAAAACCGCCTTTGACGCCATGGAGGACGGCGACCCGGCTGCCAAAGAGGTCGTGGAGGAGTATGTTGCTTATCTGGCGACCGGTCTGGTCAATATTATCAATATCTTCCAGCCCGACGTGCTGTGTGTCGGCGGCGGCGTTTCCAATCAGGGCGAAAACCTGCTCGGACCCGTTCGCGCGTTTGTGGAGCGCGAGCGCTACACCAAGCACAACGACAAGCAGACCGTTATTTGCAAAGCTACTCTCGGCAATGATGCAGGTATCATCGGCGCCGCTTATCTCGATTGATCAAAAAATAAGGAAACCATACAACAAGGGAACGTGCCGCGTTGACACGTTCCCTTGTTTGCGGATAAAATAATACAAAAATACATTGACAAAAAACGATTTCGCGTTATAATGAAGAAAACAAAAAAGGAGGAAACAGTATGCGTTATTCCTACAGACCCAGAGGCGTGTGCCCGATGGAGATCAATTTTGACCTCAACGGCAACGTGGTGCGCAACATCGAATTCACAGGCGGCTGCAACGGCAACCTCAAAGCCATCTCCAAGCTCGTGGACGGCATGACTGTGGAACAGATCGAGGAAAAGCTGCGCGGCAACACCTGCGGCAGACGTCCGACCTCCTGCGCCGACCAGCTCGCGATCGCCGTGCGCAAGGCGTATCAGGAGAACAATTGAAAAATAAACAAAAATTTTATCTGTATCCCAAATTTAATTACAGCCGCGTCATAAAACGGTAAAAAAATTGATACTTTTCGATTCTGACAAATTGCACAGATTTTATGTGCATATCGGGTCAATAAAGTCGCCTGAAAAAGCTGATTCAGCGGTTTATCACACAATTTGATAGTTGATTTGCACAAAAAGTGCCGTCTGTTTTCGTTTGACACTGACAAGAAAATAAGTTACAATATGATACAAACCTGAAAGGAGAATCTGTTATGACGATTTTTTCAGATAAAAAACGGTTTGTACAGTTGTTCTGCGGCATTTCCGTTGTCACACTCATGGCATGCAGCTCACTGGTCACGGTGGCAGCCGCCATCGCCGGCGCTTCCGCTCCGACAGAGATAAAGGTCCAGGCAACGACCGAAGCGCCCGCTCCCAAAAAGGTCGTGCTCGACGTCAACGGCAATCAAAAAACCATGCTGTTTTCGGGCGAGACCGTGGAGGAGCTGCTGCGCGTTTCTAATATAATGGTCAACGACAATCAAATTGTACTGCCCGGCAGGGCAGAAATGGTCACGCCCTATATGGTGGTGACAGTGCGCGACGCAAAGGCGGTCGAGCTGACCGACGGCGGCAAAACGCGGACCGTTATGCTCGCCTGCGGCACCGTGGAGGACGCGCTCAAATTGGCAGGCATCGCGCTCGGCAGCGAGGACAAGCTCAGCGTTGACCGCAGTGCGCAGGTCGAAGCCATCGACAGCCTGACGATCCGGCGCGCCGAATAAACGATCTGTCAAAAAATCCCGCAACAGCACAACTTTAGACCGAATTTTTTCGGAAAAAGAATTGATTTATTCAAAAGAATACGTTATAATAAAGGGCAGCACGCAAATGTGCTGCCCCTTAGTTTTTGTGAAAGGACATGAATTATGAAAAAAATCATAGCACTTCTTCTTTGTCTTGGCATGTTCGCAGCGGTATGCGCAGGCTGCGGCGGTCCTCAAATCACAGCGACCGGCGACGAGGCAACCAACAAATCCGCTGACGCTTATAAGGATACATACGACGATCTGCTCACCTATCTTTCCGCCTGGGGCTACATCAACCCTCTCGAAAAGAACAAGGGCGTTACCTACAGCGAGATGCGCGCCGATTTGATCGGTGCCAAGCAGGGCAGACGCTTCAACGCCCAGCACACCAAGGACACCACCATCGAGCTGTATGAGTATGATTTGGCAAAGATCAACGCCACGGCGGACGAGGTGCTGCAATCCGTCAAGACCGACGGCAGCTTCAAGAATTTGTTCGGCGACAAGGTCGACAGTGTTTATCTTTCTGCCAACGGTAAGTATATGATGGTTTATAGCGACAAAACCATCAATGACGATACCAAGGAAACCGACGAAAATTACACCAAGCGTCAGGAAGTCATCGACAAATTTATGGATTTCAAAAAATAATCGGCAAAAAAGGCGGACTGTATGCTCCGCCTTTTTGCTGTTTTTGAGATCATGTGAACGGATGACGGGAACGCAAGCTTGTACATATGCTTGCATACATTTGATAGCACATTAAAGCGACCCACTATATATTGTAAAAAATCGGAAGAAATCACACAAAAAACACAATCGGAAAATAAACTGAAAAAAATTTAAAAAAATTTCAAAAAAACCCTTGACTTTTGTCGTGAAAGGTATTATAATAGCACATGTTCGGTCGAGAGAAACGCCGACGCAAATGTGAAAACCTCACAAAAGTGTTGAGCTTCTTTTGTACAAACTGAACAAAGGACCTTGAAAATTAAACAACGAAAAGAAAGAACCCGTAATGACTTTGAGTTGAGAAATACTCAAACAATATACTCAAACAATTACAGTAGGTACACACTAAGATGTACAGTAAATTCACGAACGTGTCAGTAGACAGTTCTGAATAGAGATTGAACTCTAAGATTACAACACGAAAGTGTTCTAATACAAATTTTAGAGAGTTTGATCCTGGCTCAGGACGAACGCTGGCGGCGTGCCTAACACATGCAAGTCGAACGGAGTTACTTGTTTAGATCCCTTCGGGGTGACGAACTTTTAACTTAGTGGCGGACGGGTGAGTAACGCGTGAGTAACCTGCCTCTGAGAGGGGAATAACGTTCTGAAAAGATCGCTAATACCGCATAACATATCGAAGCCGCATGACTTTGATACCAAAGATTTTATCGCTCGGAGATGGACTCGCGTCCGATTAGCTTGTTGGCGGGGTAACGGCCCACCAAGGCGACGATCGGTAGCCGGACTGAGAGGTTGATCGGCCACATTGGGACTGAGACACGGCCCAGACTCCTACGGGAGGCAGCAGTGGGGGATATTGCGCAATGGG
>ONGI01000049.1 GCA_900317315.1 uncultured Eubacteriales bacterium | reverse complement strand
GGCGGCACCGGCACCACCTGCAATGCCAAGATCAACGCCAGCCAGTTTGAACGCTGGTGCGAGATCGACAAGGAAGCGGAGCAGACCCTCAAAAGCGCCTTTGAGCTGCTCGGCTTTACCGCCAGAGCCTACGACCGCGTGCTCAAGGTGGCGCGCACGATCGCGGATCTGGAGGAAGCGGAGATCATTCAGTCGCATCACGTGCTGGAGGCGATCCAGTACCGCAGCCTCGACCGCAAATACTGGTCGGTTTAATCGCGGAAAGCTCTTGCTAACACACAAAATATATGGTATAATAAGATGGTTAGCAACTAAATATATTACTATACTATTTCGGAGGACAAGATTTATGGCTATTACAAAAGATTCCATCATCGGCGACGTACTCGATCAGCATCCTGAGACCGCACAGCTCTTTTTGAGCATCGGCATGCACTGCCTCGGCTGCCCGGCTTCGCGCGGTGAAACCATTGAGGAAGCCTGCTATGTGCACGGCGCAGACGCCGACAAGCTGGTAGAGTCCCTCAACGCTGCCCTGCAATGAGCAGCGAAACACATTTGGATAACCGTTTGCGGCTTTGCGCGGCATTTGTCCGCCAAGGCGCACGGCTCGCTGACATCGGCACAGACCACGCTTATCTTCCCGTGTGGCTGTGCCGTCACGGCGTTTGCCCCTCTGCGATCGCTGCCGACATCAACCCCGCACCGCTGCAGCGCGGTCAAATGACCGTGGAAGCGGCAGGGCTGGGCGACCGCGTGCAGACGCGGCTGAGCGACGGGCTTGCCGCTGTCGGCGCGGACGAAGCCGACGACATCGTGATAGCCGGCATGGGCGGCGAGCTGATCGCCGCGATCATCGACCGCTGTCCCTACGCCAAACGGGCGGACAAGCATTTTATTTTGCAGCCCATGACAAAGAGCGAGCAGCTGGTGCGGTATCTCTGCGAAAAGGGCTTTTCGATCGACAAGCAGGACTGCTGTGTGGCAGGCGGAAAATGCTACACGGTCATGTCCGTGACCTATACGGGAGACGGCGGTGAACCGGACGAGCTGTTATGCTATACCGGAAAGCTGCGCCCGGCTGAAAACGAAATACATCTGCGCTTTTTGCGCGGTCATCTTGACCGACTGCGCAAGATGGCGCTTGGAGACGCGCGCTACGGCGTGCTGGCAGACAGATTGGAGGCATTTTGTGACGGCGATACTTGACATTCTCCGTTTTTTTGAAGCGTTTGCGCCGGTGCAGACCGCAATGGATTTTGACAACGTGGGGCTGCTGATAGGCGACAAAAACCGCACCGTCACCAAGGCGCTGGTGTCGCTCGACATCACCGCAGAGACGGTTGAAGAGGCGGCGGCGCTGGGCTGCGAGCTGATCATCAGTCATCATCCGGTGATCTTTCGGCCGCTCAAGCACCTGCACACGCGTGACGCGGCTTATCTGCTGGCACGCCATGACATTGCCGCTGTATGCATGCACACCAATTTGGACTTATCCGATGACTTCGGCGTGAATCTCTGTCTTGCCGCGGCACTCGGGCTGCAAAACGTGCGCAAGTCCGCCTGCGGCGAATGCCTGTTCATCGGCGAACTGGCGGAAAAAGCCGACATGACCGCCTTTGCCGCACACGCAAAAGCCGCGCTGAGCTGCACGGGGCTGCGCTATACCGACAAAAAAGCATGTGTGCAGACCGTCGCTGTCGCCTCAGGCGCCGGCGGCTCGGATATTTTTGCCGCTGCCGAGGAGGGCGCCGACGTGTTGGTCACAGGCGAGATCAAGCACCACGAGATACTCGCCGCAAACAGTCTGGGCGTGAACGTGCTCGACGCCGGTCACTTCAAGACCGAGGACGTCGTGATCCTGCCGCTTGCCCAAAAGCTGGGACAGGCGTTTGAGGATGTGCAGTTCATCAAATCCGCCGTGTCCGACGACGGCGTGAAATACCTTTAACATACTTTTACATACTTTATAAAACACCTTTAAAAACTCTTGAAAAATTCCGAAATGCCTCTAAACTTTATATTGCATAATTTGTAACTTTTTGGTATAATGAAACAAGATGTTTTCGAATATAAGTGAGGAAATATGAGAATCAGAAAAAAGAAATGGGCGGAGCCGGAGCTGAGCGTCTGCGACTTTTTTGTCAAGGACCCCGAGGCGCACGCCGGCAGCTGGCGGCACGCGTTCAAAAAGGAACAGCCGCTGGTGCTTGAGATCGGCTGCGGCAAGGGCGGCTTTGCAGGACAGTATGCGCTGCAAAATCCCGACAAAAACATCATCGCCCTCGACATCAAGATCGACATGCTCGGCGTGGGCAGGCGCACCATTGTCCGTCTGTTTGAGGAGGCAGGCAAGGGCGACGCCATCGACAACCTGCTGCTGGTCAACTACAACGTGGAGCAGCTCGACAAGATCATCCTGCCGGAGGACAAGATCGAGCGGCTGTTTATCAACTTCTGCAATCCGTGGCCGCGTCCCAAGCACAAAAAGCGCCGTCTGACCTACTACAAAAAGCTCGAAATGTACAAGCGCTTTTTGCAGCCGGAGGCGGAGATCCGCTTCAAGACCGACGACGACGAGCTGTTTGAGGAAAGTCTCGAATACTTTGCGCAGAGCGGCTACGAGATCCTGTATCTGACGCGCGACCTGCACGCGAGCGGCTTTGCGGAGAATATTGAAACCGAACACGAAAAAATGTTCACTGAGGAAGGCAAAAAGATCAAATTCCTCATTGCAAGACAAAAACAAACCGAACCATCACAGTCTGACTGATTTGATACAAAGGAGGGACGCAATATGCTGCGCAAGGTCATCGCCGCGGCGACAATCGGAGCGCTGCTGCTCGGCGGCAGCTGCGGCTGCAGTATTGCCGACCTGAGCCGTGACAATCTGCTGCGCCCTCCCAAATCCATGGGCGACGAAGCGGAGATCGAACAGCTCATCGCCTCCACCGCCAAGGACGGCTACACACTCAAATATCCCAAGAGCGGCAACAACCGCTCCGCGATCATCATGCACGACCTCGACAACGACAACGTGGACGAGGCGATCGCGTTTTTCCGCGAAAAGGACGGCTCCACCGGCGTGCATATGCTGGTGATGTATGTCAGCGACGACGAATGGAAGGTCTCTGCCAATTTCAACACCGAAACCACCGATGTGGACTGCGTTGCCTTTGCCGATATCGACGACAGCAGCTCACAGGAGATCCTGACAGGCTATGCCACCTACACGCCGGGTGTCAACTTTTTGGCGGTCTACCGCTACCAAAACGGCAAGACCGAGATGATAGAAGCCGGGCAGAACTATTCGGCGTTTTACTGCGGCGTCACCTCGTCCGATGAAAAGAACCGCGTGTTCACACTCTCGCTGTTCAGCACCGAAAACGAAGCCAAGGCGTCCATGCTCGAATATGACAAGCAGCGCAAATCGCTCTACACAAAGGCGAGCGTGCCCATGGACGGCAACGTCGTCAGCTACAAGAACGTGTCCTTCACCGATCTGGGCGACAACGTGCGCGGTCTGGTGGTGGACGGATTGCTCACGAGCGGCGGCATGAACACACAGGTGCTCTACTACGACAGCCTGCAAAACGCCCTGCTCAACCCGCTGTACCGCGAGAGCAGTCAAAATCCCACCCAGCGCGGCAACGAGGTGCTCTCGGCGGACGTGAGCAACGATATGAAATGCGAGATCCCCACCGTGCATGCGCTGCCCTACAACGCAACAAGCGGCGCTGTCTCGTCTGCCGACCAGCTGGTGTGGAATCACTTTGACGCCAAAACCGACACCCTTCTCCCGCAGCAGCGCACGGTCGCCAACTACAAATTCGGCTACACGGTCAAGCTTCCCGACCGCTGGATGGACGGCACCTTTACCGCGCTGCTCGACGAAAGCGGTTCACAGATGAGCTTTTATGAATGGGACAAGGAAAACATCGCCGCCAAGCTCTTTGACATCGCGGTCTACAAGGTCAGCGACTGGGATCAGGGTATCGGTCACGACACCCACACGCTGATCTACAAGGACAACCGCTACGCCTATACCTTCAAAAACGAAAAGTCCGGCAGCGCGCTGGCGCTTGACGACAATGAAATAAAAACCGCTTTTTCCCTGTTGGGCAGAAGCACCGCCAACAGCAAATCCTAAAACTATCTCCGGAGGTTGTTTAATATGAAAAAAATCCTTGTATGTGAAGACGAATCCGCCATCCGCGACTTTGTGGTCATCAACCTGACACGCGCCGGCTACGACGTGGTGGAGGCCGACTGCGGCGAGGCGGCACTCAAAAAATACGAAGAAAACGACGGCGACTTTGATATTGCCATTCTCGACGTGATGATGCCCGGCATCGACGGCTTCCAGGTCTGCAAGGAGCTGCGCAACCGCAACGGCGGCATCGGCATCATTATGCTTTCGGCAAAGACACAGGAGATGGACAAGGTGACGGGTCTGATGCTCGGCGCGGACGACTACGTGGCAAAGCCCTTCTCTCCCAGCGAGCTGCTCGCGCGTGTGGATTCCCTCTACCGCCGTGTGGCGCTGGCGCAGTCGCGCTCCGAAAACAACTTCAAGGAGGAGCTGAAATCCGGCGACTTCACCCTCAACCTGCGCAACCGCGCACTGATGAAGGGCGGCAAGATGATTGAGCTGACGCAGGTGGAATTTCAGATTATGGAATACTTCTTCTCCAATCCCGGCGTGGCGCTCGACAGAATCGACATCCTCAACCACGTCTGGGGCGACGCCTATGTGGGCGAGGACAAAATCGTGGACGTCAACATTCGCCGTCTGCGCATGAAGGTCGAGGACGAGCCGTCCAATCCCAAGCATATCATCACCGTTTGGGGTCTCGGCTACAAGTGGGACGCCAACGACTGATTCCGGCTGCACCGCAAATAATCGCGCACAAAAGGGGGTAACAACCGTATGATCAAGGGAATAACCAAGCGCTGGATGCTCAACACACTCAGCGTTATTCTTGCTATTATCATACTGATTATCGTTACCCTCATTGTTTCTATCTCCTACCTCTTTCGCTCCCAGATCGAGGGCGACCTGCATTCCGCTTCCAACGAGCTGAGCATGGTGTTCTCGGGCTTTCGCGCGGACAACGCCACCGAATTTACCGGCGCGTCGCGCGATTACATAGAAAACTTTGACAAAAAAGAGCAGATGGGCGTGATGGTGCTCAACTCCTCGGGCAAGGTTGTTTTGACCTCCACCGGCTTTCTCCCGTCCGAAAAGGAGAATATGACCGACTTTGACGACGCCAAAAAGAACACCGCCGGCTTTGCGTTTTGGAACGGCAGACTGCTCTCGGGCGAGCGCGCCATGAGCGAAACACGGCTGATCAAGGACGAGCACGGCAACGTCATCGGCGGTCTGCGCTATATTGTGTCGATGGAACCGGCACAGAGCCGCATCATCTTTTTCAGCCTGATTGTCATAGCGGTCGGCATCGGCATCATCGCCATGGTGGTGCTGTCGGGACTGGCGTTTATCCGCTCCATTGTCAAGCCGATTCGCAGGCTTTCCGAAACGGCGGCGCAGATTGCGCAGGGCGACTTTTCCGCGACCGAAAAAATCGAGCACAAATACGACGACGAAATCGGCGATTTGTGCGACGCGGTCAGCGACATGGCAAAGGACCTGCAGACCACCGAGCAGATGAAAAACGACTTTATTTCGCGCGTTTCACATGAGCTGCGCACACCGCTGACCGCCATCAAGGGCTGGGCGGAAACCATGCAGCTCGGCGAGCGCGGCACCATTGACCGCCGCACCTTTGACCGCGGCATGGGCGTTATCATCAAGGAGAGCGGCAGACTGACCGGCATCGTGGAGGAGCTGCTCGACTTTGGAAGAATCCAGAGCGGCAGAATGGTTTTGATGAAAGAAAAGGTCGATATTCTCGCCGAGTTTGATGAGACCGTCTATATGCTCAAGGAGCGCGCCGTTGAGGAGGGTATCCACCTGCTCTATGACGACCCTGATTTTCTGCTGCCTCCCATCTACGGCGACCGCAACCGTCTCAAGCAGGTGTTTTTGAACATCTTGGACAACGCGCTCAAATACACGCCCAAGGGCGGCGTGGTGGCGGCGCAGGTGCTCTATACAAAGGACAATCCCGACGAAATCAAAATCGTCGTCACCGACTCCGGCTGCGGCATTCCGGCGGAGGATTTGCCGCGCGTCAAGGATAAATTTTACAAGGCGAACCAAAATGTCGGCGGCTCGGGCATCGGCTTGGCTGTCGCCGACGAGATTATGAACCTCCACAACGGCAAGCTTGAAATTGAGAGCGGCGAGGGCGTCGGCACCACCGTCACCCTGACGTTCCCTGTCTATAAAGAGGGAGAGGAAAACACCAAGCCCGAACAGGTCAAAATTTAACAAGTAAGGATTAGGTATATGGCAAGTAAAACAAAAAAAATCACATCCATCGGCGGCAGCGCGCTGATTGAAGGCATTATGATGCGCGGTCCCAAAAAGAATACCGTCTGCGTGCGCACCGGCAAGGATGAACTCTACACCGAGGACGTCACCGTCACCTTTTTGGCGCAAAAGGCAAAGATCTTTAAGCTTCCGTTTTTCAGAGGCTTTGCCGGTCTGATAGATTCCATGCGCCTGAGCTACAAGTCGCTGATGCTCTCCGCCGACAAAGCGGTTGAGTCCGTCGAAATCGACGAGGAGCCGTCCAAGTTTGAAAAGTGGCTCGACGAAAAATTCGGCGACAAGCTGATGAAGATCCTGATGGCGTTTGCCTCGGTGCTCGGCGTGGCGCTGGCGATCGGTCTGTTTTTCTTTTTGCCGTCGTTTTTGTTTGATGTGTCGGGCAGCTTCATTCCCGCCTTCCGCGACGACTCCGTCTATTCCTACACTGTCACCGATAATACGACGACCGTTCAGTTTATGGATGAAGCCGAAAAGGAGCTGACCGTGCCCTTTGCCGTCACCGACACCGGCAAGGTCTGGACTGTTTTGGATGAAAAGGACGAAAACGGTCTCTATAAAATCACTGTCACCGACGAAACCAATCCCGCCGGCAACGGCACCGTCTCCATGCGCAACATGCGCAACTGGAAGCGTGTGTATATCAAGACCGCCGAAAACGGCGCAGCGCTGTCTGCAAAGCAGAAAATGGACGTCAGTCAGGAGGGCTTGCAGCGCCTGTGGAAATCAATTTTTGAGGGCGTGCTGAAAATCGTCCTCTTCCTCGGCTACATCATTCTGGTCTCACAAACCAAGGACATGAAGCGCGTGTTTATGTATCACGGCGCCGAGCACAAAACGATATTCTGTTACGAAAACGACGAGGAGCTGACCGTCGCCAATGTAAAAAAGCAGATCCGCTTTCATCCGCGCTGCGGCACCAGCTTTATGGTCATCATGCTGCTGCTCGGCATTCTGATCGGACTCTTTGTGCCTGCCAACCCGTTTGGCATCGCATTTCTGCGTCCGCTGTTTAAAATCCTACTGATTCCCGTGACCTGCGGCATCGGCTATGAGTTAATCAAGCTCTGCGGCAGACACGACAATACCCTCACCCGCATTATCGCCGCACCCGGTCTGTGGGCGCAGCGCATCACCACCAAGGAGCCGGACGACGACATGATCGAGGTCGCCATCACCGCCATCAAAGCGGTCATTCCCGACGACGGCTCCGACATCATCAACTGCGGATGCTGAGGGATTGCTACAGCGCGTGCCGCGGCGCCCTGCAAAACGGCGGCATCGAAGCGCCCGATTTTGAGGCGCTTTGCCTTTTGGAGCATGTGACGGGCTATGGGCGCTCCGGCTTGATCGCCCACGGCGACGCACCCGTACCGGAGGAGCAGAAGGCTCTGCTCCATGAGCTGACACAAAAACGTCTGACGCACTATCCGCTCCAATACCTCTTGGGCGAATGGAGCTTTATGGGCTTTCCCCTGTCCGTCGGCGAGGGCGTGCTGATTCCGCGCGACGACACAGAGGTCTGCACCGGCTTGTGTCTGGATTATCTGAAAGGAAAACCCAACGCCGCAGCCATTGACCTCTGCTCCGGAAGCGGCGCGATTGCCATCGCACTCGAAAAGCTCGGACATGCCGCCGTGACAGCGGTGGAATGGAGCGAGCAGGCATTTTGTTTTCTCACAAAGAATATCTATGCTAATAACTGCCGTGTTCAAGCGGTTCGGGGCGATATATTTTTTTGCCACACGCAGTTTCCCGACAACGGCTTTGATTTGATTGTGTCCAATCCTCCCTACATCCGGCAGGACGAATTGCCGTCGCTGCAGGCCGAGGTGCAGTTTGAACCGGCTATGGCGCTCGACGGCGGCGCGGACGGCTATCGCTTTTATACGACCATTTTGCAAAACTGGAGCCGCAAGCTCAAGGCCGGCGGTGCGCTGGTCTTTGAATTGGGAGAGGGACAGGCGGCGCAGGTGGGTGCGCTCATGTGCGAACAGGGCTTTGCAGACATCCGCACCGAACAGGATCTGGGCGGCTGTGAACGCGCGATCATCGGCATACGGCAGAGCACTGTCCGATAAACGGGACAATGCTCACAAAATAGAAAATTTGTTCGAAAGAATTTGCGCAAAGTTATTGTAATTTTTCTCAAAATCCTTTATAATGGTGTTGACCTTGAGGGGTTGCCGCTGAAACCGTCAGCGAAAAATCTGACCAAATTACGGAGGTATTTGAAATGGCAGTAGATAAGAACAAGGCGCTGGAAACCGCCATCGCACAAATCGAAAAGCAATTCGGCAAGGGCGCGGTCATGCGCCTCGGCGAAAATAAGCATATGACCATTGACCACATTTCTACCGGCTCGCTGTCACTGGACGTCGCGCTGGGCATCGGCGGCCTGCCGAGAGGTCGTATCATCGAGATCTTCGGACCCGAATCCTCGGGTAAAACCACCCTCTCGCTCCACTGCATCGCAGAGGGTCAGAAGAACGGCGGCAACGTGGCGTTTATCGACGTTGAGCACGCGCTCGACCCCAACTACGCGGCAGCGCTGGGCGTGGACGTGGACTCCCTGCTCGTGGCACAGCCCGACACCGGTGAGGACGCGCTCGAGATCGCCGAGTCGCTGATCCGCAGCGGCGCGATCGACGTGATCGTCATCGACTCCGTCGCGGCTCTCGTTCCCAAGGCGGAGATCGAGGGCGAAATGGGCGACAGCCACGTCGGTCTGCACGCGCGTCTGATGTCGCAGGCACTCAGAAAGCTTGCCGGCGCGATCAACAAGAGCAACTGCGTGGCGATCTTTATCAACCAGCTGCGCGAAAAGGTCGGTGTTATCTACGGCAATCCCGAGGTCACCACCGGCGGCCGCGCGCTGAAATTCTACAGCTCGGTGCGCATCGACATTCGCCGTGTCGAGACCCTGAAGGTCAACGGCGAGATGGTCGGCTCACACACGCGCTGCAAGGTCGTCAAGAATAAGATCGCGCCTCCGTTCCGTGAGGCAGAATTTGATATTATGTATGGCGAGGGCATTTCCCGCGAGGGCGAGCTGCTCGATCTGGCTGTCAAGGCGGAGATCGTGCAGAAGGCAGGCGCATGGTTCAGCTACAACGGTCAGCGTCTCGGACAGGGCCGCGACAAGGTAAAGGAGCTGCTGCGCACCGACACCGCGCTCGCCAAGGATATTGAAACCAAGCTCTGGGAAAATATCGACAAGCTCTACGACCGCAAGCGTCCGGCGCCCAAGGCAAAGGTCACAGCGGTGGCGGAAGCCAAGCCCGAGCCGGCGGCACCCAAAAAGGACACGCCGAAAATTGACGTTCTCGTTGACGAATAATGCGCATCACCGCCATTGAACCGCGCCGCAAGGGACTGAGCGCCGTGTATATCGACGGCGAATTTGCCATGAAGCTCGACACGCAGACGCTGCTCGAGAACCGTGCGGACGTGAGCAATGAGCGCAGGGCGAAGGAAAAAGCCCTGTGGCTCATTTCGTATCGCAGCCACTCCAAAAAAGAGCTGAAAGAAAAGATCCGGCGCACCTGCGACGCAGACGCCGCCGAAAAAGCGGTGGAGCGCATGGAGGAGCTGGGACTTGTCAACGACGAGCAGTTTGCCGCCGCCTATGCACGCAAGCTGTTGCTCGAAAAGAAGATGACGCGCCGCACCGCCGCGTTTGAGCTGAGCCGCAAGGGCATTGACCGCGAAACCGCCGACCGCGTGCTGGAGGAGATCGAGGTGGACTACCGCGACAACATCCGCGCCGTCATTGAAAAAAAGTACCGCAATATACAAGATGAAAAGATCCGCCGCCGCGCCGTGGCCGCCCTGCAAAGGCTTGGCTACGGCTGGGAGGATATCAAATCGGTTTTGGAAGAGTTTAATGAAAAAGAGGTTTTATGAATAAAAAGGTCGGCATAGTCTCTTTGGGCTGTGCAAAAAATCAGGTCGATGCGGAGATGCTGCTGTTCACGCTGCGCGGACGCGGCTATACGATCGTTGACGATCCTGCCAAGGCGGACGCGGTCATTGTGAACACCTGCGGCTTTATCGACTCCGCCAAGCAGGAGAGCATCGACGAGATCATCGAGCTGGGCAACCTCAAGCGCGAGGGCAAGATCAAGGCGATCATCGTCACCGGCTGTCTTGCGGAGCGCTATCAGGACGAGATCACCAAGCAGCTCTATGAGATCGACGCGGCTGTGGGCATCGGCGCCAATGAGCAGATCGCCGACGTGGTGGAGCAGGTGCTCGGCGGCAACGGCACGCTCGAGCTGTTCCCCGACAAGCTCGACCTGCCGCTGGAGGGCGGCAGAGTGCTGTCCACGCCGTTCTATACCGCCTATCTCAAAATCGCCGAGGGCTGCGATAACAAATGTACGTTCTGCGCGATCCCGATGATACGCGGAAAATTCCGCAGCAGAAAAATAGAAAACCTTATTGAAGAGGCAAAGGGTCTTGCTGCCGACGGTGTGCGCGAGCTGAACATCATCGCGCAGGACACCACGCGCTACGGCGAGGATCTGTACGGCAAACCCTCGCTCGACAAGCTGCTCACCGAGCTGTGCAAGATCGACGGCCTGCACTGGATCCGCGTGCTCTACTGTTACCCCGACAGCATCACCGACGAACTGATCGACGTGATGGCGCGCGAGGAAAAAATCGTCAACTACATCGACCTGCCTTTGCAGCACTGCAACAGCGAGATCTTGCGCAAGATGCACCGCCGCGGCGACCGCGCAAGCCTGACCGCTCTGCTGAACAAAATGCGCGAAAAAATACCGAACGTGATTTTCCGCTCCACCTTTATCACCGGCTTCCCGGGCGAAACCGAGGAGCAATTCGAGGAGCTGGCGGAATTTGCCAAGGAGATGAACTTCCAGCGGCTGGGCTGCTTTGCCTATTCGCAGGAGGAGGGCACGCCGGCAGCCAAAATGCCGGATCAGCTCGACGACGATGTCAAGCAGCAGCGCGCCGACATCATCATGGAGCACCAGCAACAGGTGATGGCAGAATACTGCGAGAGCCTGCTCGACACCGATATAGAGGTGCTGGTGGAGGGCTTTGACCGTCTGGCGGAGTGCTGGTACGGCAGGACCTACGCCGATGCGCCGGAGGTGGACGGCTGCGTGTTCTTCACCTCTCCCCAAAAACCGCAGATCGGCAGCTTTGTCACCGTTCACATCACCGATTATCTCGGCTGTGACCCATACGGTGAAATAATCGACTGACACAGGAAGAATGACTATGAATCTACCGAACAAACTAACCGTTGCGCGGATCTTGTTGGTGCCGTTTTTTGTGGCTGCACTGTTGATCGACTTTCCGCTCAACAATCTTGTCGCACTGGCGCTCTTCGGCGCAGCCTCACTCACCGATATGTTTGACGGAAAAATCGCGCGCAAACACGGCTTGATCACGGATTTCGGCAAGTTTGCCGACCCGCTGGCAGACAAAATACTCGTGATCTCGGCGCTGCTGTGCTTTGTACAGCTGGGGCTGTGCGACTGCGTGGCGGTCATCATTGTGTTGTTCCGCGAATTCGTCGTCACCTCCATCCGTCTGATCGCCGCTGCCAAGGGCAAGGTCATCGCCGCCAACATGTGGGGCAAGGTCAAAACCGTGACGCAAATCGTCGCGATCGTCTGCGTGCTGGCGATGCAAACCGTCCTCGACCTCGGTGGCTTGGGTGTGCAGCTGCCTGCCGCGCTGCCCTCTGTTTTTACGGTCATCGGCGAAGTGTTGATTTGGATCTCCACCTTTTTCGCCGTGCTTTCGGGCGTGGTGTATGTCGCACAGAACCGTCAATTCATCTCAGAAAAGTAATCAAAAGGAGCTAACCTATGATTTTGTATAATTCTCTCGGACAAACCAAGCAGGAGTTTATTCCGCACACACCGGGCAAGGTGAACATGTACACCTGCGGCCCCACCGTGTATCACTACGCGCATATCGGCAACCTGCGCACCTACATCATGGAGGATGTGCTCGAAAAATATCTCCGCTTTGCGGGCTACGACGTCAACCGCGTCATGAACATCACCGACGTGGGACACCTCTCCTCCGACGCCGACACCGGCGAGGACAAAATGCTCAAGGGCGCCAAGCGCGAACACAAGACCGTGATGGAGATCGCGCAGTTCTACACCGACGCATTCTTTGCCGACTGCGAAAAGCTCAACATCAAACGCCCCGACGTGGTGGAGCCTGCTACCAACTGTATCGACGAGTTTATCGACATGATCTCGGTTCTGCTCGAAAAGGGCTACGCCTATCTTGCCGGCGGCAACGTCTACTTTGACACCTCCAAGCTGAGCACCTACTACGTGTTCGGCAACATGAACGAGGAGGATCTGGCTGTCGGCGTGCGCGACAGCGTGGAGGAGGACGAGAACAAGCGCAACAAAACCGACTTTGTGCTCTGGTTCACCAAATCCAAATTTGAGGATCAGGAGCTGAAATGGGAGTCACCGTGGGGCTTGGGCTATCCCGGCTGGCACATCGAGTGCTCCTGCATCAGCAAAAAACACAACGGCGAATACCTCGACATCCACTGCGGCGGCGTGGACAACGCCTTTCCGCATCACACCAATGAGATCGCGCAGAGCGAAGCCTATCTCGGTCATCCGTGGTGCAAATATTGGTTCCACGTGCTGCACCTCAACGACGCACGCGGCAAGATGAGCAAGTCCAAGGGCGATTTTCTCACCGTTTCGCTGCTCGAAAGCAAGGGCTATGACCCGGTTGTTTACCGCATGTTCTGCCTGCAAAGTCACTACCGCAAGCCGCTGACCTTCTCCTATGAGAGCCTGGACAACTGCGTCAAGGCGTATGACAAGCTGATCAAGCGCATCGCCTCACTCGGCAAGGACGGAGAGCCCGAACAGGATAAAGCAGACGCGCTGCTCGCCAAATTCAAAGAGGCGATGGACAACGACCTCAACACCTCGCTCGGTCTGACGGTGGTCTACGACGTGCTGAAGGCGGACGCAAACGACGCCACCAAGCGCTTTGTGCTCGGCGAGCTGGACAAGGTGCTCTCGCTGGATCTCCTCAAAGAAAAGGAGGAAGCGCCCAAGGAGGCCGATGCCGCAGACGCAGAGATCGAAGCGCTGATCGCCAAGCGCACCGAAGCGCGCAAAAACAAGGACTGGGCGACCGCCGACGCCATCCGCGACCGACTCGCCGCCATGCACATTGTCGTGGTGGACACAAAGGACGGCATCAGCTGGCACCGCGAATGAATCGATCATAAATAAACACTTCCCTCCATATACATGTAGCAGTATATGGAGGGATTTTTATGAAGCTTTTGATATTGACAAAACGCTCGCTGCTCGCCCTCGCCATCTGCCTGATGGCAGGCGTCGCCGCCGTCGGCGTGACCGTATCGTCGGCAACACAGGCAGTGCAGACCGCCGCGACGCCGAAGGTCAATCCGATCTATCGCGTGGAGAGCAGCAAAAAGCAGGTCGCCATCTCCTTTGACGCGGCTTGGGGCAATGAAGAGACCGCGCAGCTGCTCGACATTCTGGACACCTGCGGCGTCAAAGCGACGTTCTTTTTGGTGGGCGACTGGGTGGATAAATTCCCCGATGACGTCGTCACCATCGCCCAAAAGGGTCACGACATCGGCAACCACAGCAACACCCATCCGCACATGCCGCAGCTTGCCGCAGAGGAAGCGACCGCCGAAATCACCTCCTGCAATGACAAAATCAAAGCCCTGACCGGCAAGTCCCCTACCCTGTTCCGTCCGCCCTACGGCGACTACGACAACATGGTCGTCGATTCGGTCAAAAAGCTGGGTATGTACTGCGTGCAGTGGGATGTTGATTCGCTTGACTGGAAGGACCCGAGCCCTGAACAAATGACAAAAACCGTGCTCGACAAGGTGCAGGACGGCTCCATCGTCCTCATGCACAACGGCGCAAAAAATACCCCTGCCGCGCTGCCCGGTATCATCAAGGGCATACAAGACAAGGGGTTTGAGATCGTGCTGATCAAGGATCTGATTCCCGAGGGAGAGTACTATACGGATGTGCAGGGGGAGTTTCATTTAGCGGAAAATTGAAAACGGAAATGTATTGACTTTAGCATTTAATTGTACTATAATGAGAGTGTAGAGAAATGGCATGGGCTGTTTCGCATATACAACGGGTTATTTTATTGTATAATCGCCTTGTTTTGGCAGAAACAGGGCGGTTACTTCTTTATAGAAATCACAATCAAAAATGTGAAAATAAATACCACAATAATTGCTATGTATTCCATAATCTTTTAACACCCCCTCTCATAAAAGGGTGCTGAAACAGCCGCCGCTATTTCTCTACAAGTGTAGTATAGCATATTTATTCTAATTTCGCAATATAGTTTAAGGAAATCGTATGGAAAAGAGAATAAAAGAATACATGGAGAACATCAATCAGCAGTATTCGAAATACAGCGATTATACTGCTCACTGCGCGGAATTGTTTAAAGAATTATTAATTTGTGATTATAACGACTTTTCCTCCGAAAACAAAAGTTGGCAGTATGTAAAAGCAATATTGATAGAAATCATTACTTACGCTTTTGAGAATGTCGGTGTAAAAAATTACTTAAAAATGATGATTGGTATATTTGATATTCCGGAGGTAAAAGCGTTCTTTTTGTCAGCAAAAATAGATACAACGGAATTATACAAAAAAATTGACTGTATCAAAAATCGTATTACATATTGGCAAGGCTATGAAAACAGTCCTCCGGAAAAACATCTAAACCATTTGCTCAAACCTCTGACGGGCAAACACAATGAAAAATAAGTTTACTATAACCGTCCTGTGTTTCAGCACAGGGCGGTTATTTCTTTACCTCAAAGTCAACAACCAAACCTCTGACGCGCCGTTGATGCTACTCTCCGCAAGACGCCCCTATCCAAAGGCGCTGAAAGTGCCCACCGGCACCCGAAAAGGGGTTGCAGTATGATACTGCAACCCCTTTTCGGATTTAGAAGTTTTGAAATTAACGTGAAAAACGTGGAATAGTAAAGTAACCGCAGCTATTCATGCCTGGTCAACGCTTGTTTCGCCAAAGCAGTTGAACCTGAAAAGCTTGCTCTCGTCGTCCTTGTTATCGCAGAAGATGCTCGCCACGGCGATCCTGCCGCCTTCAACCAGCTTGGTCAAGCCGATCAGCTGACAAAGCTTGGATTTGAGGTTGAGTCTGTCGCCCTCGTTTGTAACAAGGTACACATTGCCTTCGCAGGTATCCAGCACGTCGAGGAACTCTGTGACGTCAATGTTGTGCAGATCCATGATCGGTTTCATGCGTCGTTTCCTCCATTCATGTGCTCGGCTCTTTGCATAAAGCCGACCGACAAATTTTCGTGCGCCGTTTACCATGCGGCAAATCATGTTTTTCGGTGTTTTTCGGCTTTTTTGTATCAGCCGGTGTTGTCAGGCGGATCATTGGCTTGACACTCATTATTATACGCAAGCTTTCAGAAAAGTCAACAATAATTTTTATTTTGAATTGTATATAATGCCTTTTGCGTTTGCGTTTTCGCTAATAATTGAAAAAGTAATTTGTATAGATTTACCATATACACTGTTCTGTTGTAAGCTATCTTTCCTTTGCCCTTCATGCAAATCAGACAAATGTGACAACTTTTGTGTCATTTTTACAAATTTCGCGTGCGGATTCGCCGAACTTGCATTTCGGTGGAACCCGAAAATTGCCCGATCCCGGCAAAAACGCCTGCGCTATTGACGATTTGAGGGTTTGCGGCTATAATAGAAATGAAAAAGCAGCGTGACGCTGCGCCCGTTCCAGCCTACGCAAGCATTGACATGCGACCCACAGTAACGGCAGGACAGAGAAGTTCTTATAAAGTGAAAAACACAAGATAAAAAGGGGTATTCCTATGTTAAATGATTTTTATAAGCAGTTCAAGAGCGGAACCGATATTCGCGGCGTGGCGACAGAGGGCGTTGCCGGTCAGCCGGTCAATCTGACCGATGAGGTCATCGAAAAAATGGCGGACGGCTTTGTGCTCTGGCTCGCCGAAAAGGTGAACAAACAGCCCTGCGAGCTGAAAATCGCCGTCGGACGCGACAGCCGCATTTCGGGTCCGCATATCATGGCGCTGACGACCAAGCGCTTTGAAGCGGCAGGTGCCGCGGTCCTGTGCTGCGGACTCGCCTCCACACCGTCGATGTTTATGACGACGGTCGATTTAGGCTGCGACGGCGCGCTGCAAATCACCGCCAGCCACCATCCCTTTAACCGCAACGGTCTCAAATTCTTTACGCGCGGCGGCGGCTTGGAGGGCAGCGATATTGAGGCAATTTTGACCTTTGCGCAAAACGACAGCCACCCTGCGGCGGCCGACGGCGGCAGCATCACAGAGACCGACTACATGAGCGCCTATGCCAAGGGCTTGTGCGACAAGATCAAGCAGGAGGTCAACGCGGCGGACTATGACCATCCGCTGCAGGGCTTCCATATCGTAGTAGACGCAGGCAACGGCGCCGGCGGCTTTTACGCGGACAAGGTGCTCGCGGTCTTGGGCGCGGACACAAGCGGCAGCCGCTACCTCGAGCCGGACGGCATGTTCCCGAATCATGTGCCGAATCCCGAGGACGCGACCGCGATGGCTTCGATTTGCGAGGCTGTCAGAGAAAACAACGCGGATCTGGGCGTTATTTTTGACACCGACGTTGACCGCGGCGGCGCCGTGGACAGCAAAGGCAACGAGATCAACCGCAACCGTCTTGTCGCCGTGGCGGCGGCGATCGCGCTGGAGGGCAACGACGGCGGCACCGTTGTGACCGACTCGATCACGTCAAGCGGCTTGAAGCGCTTTATCGAAGAAAACCTCGGCGGCAAGCATTACCGCTACCGCAGAGGCTACAAAAACGTTATTGACAAGGCGCTGGAGCTGAACGCGGCAGGCGTCAACTGTCCGCTGGCAATAGAGACCTCCGGTCATGCCGCCATGCGCGAGAATTATTTCCTTGACGACGGCGCGTATCTCTGCACCAAAATCATCATCAAGGCGGCACAGCTCCGTCAGGCAGGCAAGGATCTGAGCGATTTGACCGCCGACCTGCAGGAGCCCCTTGAGAGCCGCGAGATCCGTTTTCAGATCACGGAAAAGGATTTCCGCTCCTGCGGTGAAAGGATCATCCGGGATTTGACCGCCTACGCCGAACAGCAGCCCGGTTGGCAGCTCGCCGACGACAACCGCGAGGGCGTGCGCGTTTCCTTTGATAAGGAGAACGGAGACGGCTGGTTCCTGCTCCGTCTGTCCGTGCATGACCCGATCATGCCCTTGAATATCGAAAGCGACAGCGAGGGCGGCTGCGACGTGATCTACCGTCAGCTGCGCACCTTCCTTGACACCACAGAAGGACTCGCTCTCTGAGCATACCGACAGCGCCGTTTTTGCGGCGCTGTTTTTTGTAAGCCTGACACCACCGTTGATGAAAGCCTCCGCACAAGACAGCTTTTCCAAAGGCGGAATTGGGTGCAGCGTCACGCTGTTTTTTGAGAAATCGCCACATTTTGACACCGCCGTTGATGTAACCTACCAAGCAGGAGAACTTTTCCAAAGGCGGAATCGGGTGCAGCGTCACGCTGCTCACGCTGCTAAAGCAATAAATCACAGACCGACAACAGCAGATGTGCAATTGACTTTTTCCCTTTTCGGGTGTACCATAGTATTCGGAAAATCAAGGGAGATGGAACAATTGGATATTTTGTCTGTGCTAAAGGATCTGGCGATCATCGTGGTGTTCGCCAAGGTGTTCGGACTGATCGCGCGCAAGCTCAAGGCGCCGCAGGTCGTCGGCGAGATCATCGCCGGACTCGTGGTGGGTCCCAGCGTGCTCGGCATCGTCAAGCTCAATCAGTTTTTGGACATCTGCGCCGGACTGGGCGTGGTGCTGCTGATGTTCTCGGCAGGACTCGGCACCAACCTCAAACAGCTCCTGCACACGGGCGTCAAGGCGCTGCTGATCGCCTGCGCCGGCGTGCTGGTTCCGCTGATCGGCGGCACGCTGCTGTATATGGGCTTTTACGGCTTTTCGGCGATCGGCACACCGCAGTTTTTCACGGCAGTGTTTATCGGCGTGATCATGACCGCCACCAGCGTGTCGATCACCGTTGAAACGCTCAAGGAGCTGGGCAAGCTGAAAACCGAGCTGGGCACCACCATTCTCAGCGCGGCGATCATCGACGACGTGATCGGCATCATGGTGCTGACCTTTGTGATCGGCTTCAAGAATCCGGACAGCAACCCGGGCTTTGTGGCGCTGAGCACGCTGGCGTTCTTTGCGCTGTCTGTCGTGCTGGGCTTTGTGATCTACAAGGCGTTCAAGATCATCGACAAGCGCTGGCCGCACACCCGACGCATCCCGATTTTGGCGCTGGCGCTCTGCTTCGGACTGAGCTATGTGGCGGAAAAGGTCTTTGGCATCGCCGACATCACCGGCGCCTATGTGGCAGGTATCATCCTGTCCAAGCTGCACGATTCCGACTATATCGAACAGAAGATGGACATCAATTCCTATATGATCTTCGGTCCGATCTTCTTTGCGTCCATCGGACTCAAAACCGAGATCAGCGGCTTTACATGGGAGCTTCTGCTGTTCTCGCTGGCGTTCGTCGCGGTGGCGCTGGTGAGCAAGATCATCGGCTGCGGCGCCATGTCAAGGCTGTGCGGCTTCAAGGGCAGCGACACGCTCAAGGTCGGCGTCGGCATGATGACGCGCGGCGAGGTGGCGCTGATCGTCGCCCAGCGCGGACTGACCGAGGGCATGATCGGCTCACAGTATTTTACCTCGGTGATTCTGCTGATTATCGTGTCGAGCATTTTGACGCCGATAATCTTAAAGCTGCTCTACGCGAGAGACGAAAAAAAGCAGGCGGCTTAAAAATCGTATACTATTACTATAGGGGTTGGCTCGGCTGAGTCAACCCCTATTATTATCCTATATATGTAAGTTCTTCCCAATTCAAATCGCGTGTGCGCATGGCAGGACGGCACAGCGGAATTTGCTTTCCTTTTTTGATAAACAGCGGCACCTCGTTGAGCGCAACGCTGACATAGCGCAGTCCTTTTTGCAGCGGTTCCGCCGTTACGCGCTCGCCGCTGAGACGGACAAAGGTCATGTCCTCGGGCAAATAGACCGCTCTGCCGCTGACGTTCTGCTCATAAACCGGCGCTATCATACATTCCTCGCCGAGCATCAGCTGTGTCTCACATTCGCGCGCGATCGGGTCGTCGGGATAATCGAGCAAGAGCGGACGAAAAATCAGGTCGTCATTCTCACGCGCCTTGACAAAGGTATCATACAAATACGGGATCAGGCGGTAGCGCACCTGTATCACGTCGCGGAAATCCTCCGTATGCTCAAAGCGGTAGCACTCCTGGTCGCGCGTGCCGAGCGCCGAATGGTTGCGCATGAGCGGCGTAAAGACGCCCAGCGCCAAAAAGCGGAGCACCAAGTCGCGCGTTGCGTTGTCGCCAAAGCCGCCCAGATCCGCGCCGCAGTAGAGGAAGCCCGCCATGTTTGCCGCAGGCAACATTTTGAGGTTGAGCAGGATATGCGACCACCACGACTGGTTGTCGCCGAACCAGATGCCGGCACTGCGGTGTGCGCCG
>ONGI01000015.1 GCA_900317315.1 uncultured Eubacteriales bacterium | reverse complement strand
GCAGAAAGAGCGCTGCTGCCTGTGATCCCGTCCGTTGAGGACTTCCCGTATGCGCTGCGCCTTGTCTCCGAGGTGCTCTCCTCCAACGGCTCCACTTCTCAGGGCTCCGTCTGCGGCTCCACACTGGCGCTGATGGATGCCGGTGTGCCGATCAAGGCGCCTGTCGCCGGTATTTCCTGCGGCCTGATCACCGAGGGTGAGCGCTGGATGACCATGGTCGATATTCAGGGTCTCGAGGACTTCTTCGGCGATATGGACTTCAAGGTAGCCGGTACCCACGAGGGCATCACCGCTATCCAGATGGATCTCAAAATCAGCGGTCTCACTCCCGAAATGGTAAAGGAAGCACTCGAAAAGACACACAAGGCGCGTCTGTATATCCTCGACGAAGTGATGCTCAAGGCAATTGCAGAGCCGCGTGCCGAGCTGTCACCCTATGCTCCCAAGATGTACACCACCACCATTCCTGCCGACAAAATCAGCGAGGTTATCGGCAAGAGCGGCAAGGTTATCAAGGAGATTCAGGCAGAGTGCGAGGTCAAGATCGACATCGAAGAGGACGGCGAAATCGGACAGGTATTTGTTGCCGGTCTGGACGCCGAAAAGTGCCAGCGCGCGATCGAGCCGGGCGCTATGTATCTCGGCAAGGTAACGCGTATCATGGACTTCGGCGCATTTGTGGAAATCGCTCCCGGCAAGGAGGGTTTGGTTCACGTTTCGCAGCTCGACGTCAAGCGCACCGAAAATGTGACAGATGTGGTCAACGTCGGCGACATCATCCGCGTCATGGTGACCGAGATCGACGACAAGGGCAGACTCAACCTGAGCCGCCGCGAGGTGCTGATCAAGGTGGACGGTCTGACTCCCGAGGACAACGGCGACGACAAAGCCCAGCGTCCGCGCAGACCCAGAGGCAACAACGACCGCAGAAGAAACGGCGGCAGAAGATAATTTGTGCCGACAGTTTTTATCGCTGAAAGCTTAATCATTTAATCCCAAAAGGGTTTTCCGTTCACACAGCGGAAAACCCTTTTTAATTCTTAATACTTAATTCATAATGCATAATTGGCATAGAAAAAGCCTTCCCGTTTTGGTGATGGGAAGGCTTATCATATAGTATCTTTTTGTCACAGAGATGGCAGTGACAGCACACATACCATCTCAACTCTCAACTCTCTTAACGCTCCGCTCTATCCAATGCGATGCGCTACGCAGACGATAACGGATCTGCCCTGCATGCGGATGTGACGGTTGGCGATGACTACATTCTCATCTTCACAGACGACATTCTCGGGCGGTCTGCCTGTATCGACATACAGGTGCCAGATATAGTCGGCAGGCAGTCCGGGCAGTTCGATCTCAGCGGACTCCCAGTGCGCATTGATGCCGAAATAGACGATCTCATCCACCAGCGGGATCGCCGACGCACCGGCGTACATCACGCCGACATAACGCGACTCGGGATTGTAGTCCGTTTGCCACGGCTTGTGCGAATGCAGGCTCTCGGGCGGCAGGGTACAGTCGCTCTCGCGGCGGTTCTTGGTGATGACCTTGAAGCGCTTGCGGAACGCGATCATATATTTGAAAAACTCAAAGACATCTTTGTATTTTTCCTTGCGCGACCAGTCGAGCCATGAGGTGATATTATCCTGACAGTAGGCGTTGTTGTTGCCGAACTGCGTGTTGCAGAATTCGTCGCCGGCGAGGAACAGTGCCGCGCCGCGGCTGCACATCAGAGAGGCAAAGGCGTTCTTCACAAGCTTGCGGCGCAGCGCGTCAACGGCAGGGTCGTCGGTATCGCCCTCAAAGCCGCAGTTCCAGCTGTTGTTGTCATTGGCGCCGTCGGTGTTGTTCCAGCCGTTTTTATAGTTGTGCTTTTCGTTGTAGGAATACATATCCCACAGCGTAAAGCCGTCGTGGCAGGTGAGGAAGTTTACGCTTGCGCAGTTGCCGCGGTAGGACGGATCATACAAATCCTTGGAGCCGGTCAGACGGTGAGTGGCAGCCCACGCCAGATCGCGGTCGCCCTTGAGGAAGCGGCGCATATCGTCGCGGTATTTGCCGTTCCATTCCGCCCAGCGGTTCCATGAGGGGAAGCTGCCGACCTGATACAGACCGCCTGCGTCCCACGCCTCGGCGATCAGCTTGGTGTTGCCGAGGATCGGGTCAAACGCCAGACTTTTGAGCAGCGGCGGCTGATCCATCGGCGTGCCGTCCTCGTTGCGTCCGAGAATAGAGGCGAGGTCAAAGCGGAAACCGTCAATTTTGTATTCCGTCACCCAATAGCGCAGACATGCCTTGATGAAGTTGCGCACAATCGGGTGGTTGCAGTTGAGCACATTGCCGCAGCCGCTGAAGTTGTAATATTTGCCGTCCGGCGTAAGCATATAATAGATATTGTTGTCAATTCCCTTAAAGGAGAAGAAGGGTCCCAGCTCGTTGCCCTCGGCGGTGTGGTTGAACACAACGTCGAGAATGATCTCAATGCCATTGGATTTGAGGTCACGGATCAGCTCCTTGAGCTCGGTGCCCTCGCGGTGGTGCTTGTGACCGTGAACGGATTCGTAGCTGGTATTCGGCGCAAAAAAGCCGACAGTGTTGTAGCCCCAGTAATCATAGAGCTGCTCGCCCTCAAAGGTGCGGTGAGAGCCCATTTCGTCAAACTCAAAAATAGGCATCAGCTCAATGGCGTTGATTCCCAGCTCCTTGAGGTAGGGAATCTTTTCGCGGATACCGGCAAAGGTGCCGCGGTTCTCAACGCCGGAGCTCTCGTCCATCGTAAAGCCTCTGACGTGAAGCTCATAAATAATCAGTTCCTCAAACGGAATCGGGGGCGTCTTAAAGTTGCCCCAGTCGTAGTCCTCAAACACCACGCGCGCCTTGTAGACGCACTGATCCTGCTGCGGCTTGCCCCAGCCGCTCTGACCGGTGACCGCCTTGGCGTAGGGGTCGAGGATATATTTTGTCTTGTCAAACACCAAACCCTTTTTGGGGTCGTAGGGACCGTCAATCGAGTAGGCGTATTCAAACTTGTCAATCTCCAGACCGAATACGATCATGGAGTAGGTGTTGCCGATACGGTAGGAATCGGGAAAGGGCAGACGCACATAAGGCGTTCTGGCTCCCGGCGCAAACAAAAGCAGCGTGCAGGAGGTGGCATAGACGGAACTGATCGTGAAATTCACGCCGCCGCGCACCGCACTGGCACCCTCCAGATCATAGTATCCGGGCCGTACGTTATAACCGCAAATAATGTCAGTGGGCTTTAAGTCCCTTAACATAAAAGTAATCCCTCCAAAGGACGTTGTTATTCTATTTTACCATTATATTCGACGAATTTCAACCGTTATTTTGACAATAACATAATGTTTTTATGTCTTGTATGAATTCCTGTAAGATAGCGGAAAGTTATTGCATATATTGCACGTTATCAACTTTTTGTGCTACATTATATCTAAAAAGGTAATAGAAATATTGTACAAAAATAGAATTGAACTGAAAAAATAGTTGTGATATAATAACATTGAATAACTATGACAGGGGTGTACCACCATGATTGTAAAAGATATAATTGATATCCTCGAAGGCGAGATCATCTGCGAGGGAGACCTCGAACAGGAAATCAAAACCGCCTGCGGCTCCGACATGATGAGCGATGTTTTGGCGTTCGTCAAGGATCAGTCCGTCCTGCTCACGGGCTTGGTGAATCCGCAGGTCGTGCGCACCGCCGAAATGATGGACATGGCTTGTATTGTGTTTGTACGCGGAAAAATTCCGGATGAATCCATTATCCGTCTGGCGGAGCAGCGCGGCATCACCTTGATGAAAACGCGTTACAGAATGTTTACCGCCTGCGGTCTGCTATATACAAACGGACTTTCGGGAGGAACAAAGGTATGAGCAACGCCATTCATCTTCATTATGAGGTGTCGGGCGAGGATTTTACGCGTGCAGGTGAAGCGAGCGGTGCGGTCAAAAAGCGCCTGAAATCGCTGGGTTACAATCCCGACGCCATCCGCCGTGTGGCGATCGCCATGTATGAGGCGGAGATCAATATGGTCATTCATGCCGACGGCGGCTACTGCGATGTGGATATTTATCCCGACAAAGTCGAGATCCTGCTCGCCGACCACGGTCCCGGTATTCCCGACGTGGAAAAAGCCATGCAGGAGGGCTTCTCCACAGCGCCCGACAACGTGCGCAGCCTCGGCTTCGGCGCCGGCATGGGCTTGCCGAACATCAAAAAATACAGTGACGAAATGCGCATCGAAACCACTATCGGCGTGGGAACAAACCTCTATTTGACTGTAAAGGTGAACACTTAATTCGTAATTCGTAATGCTTTTAAAGCACAGTGAGTGCGCGGCACAGATCGCTAAGCACTAACCACGACACAAACTCTCAAAAGGAGTCTGCTATGAGCAAATACTTTCATTCGGTGCAGCTGGACGCTGACCGCTGCTGCGGCTGCACCAACTGTCTGAAGCGCTGCCCGACCGAGGCGATCCGCGTACATGACGGAAAGGCAAAGATCCTCTCCGAGCGTTGTATCGACTGCGGCGAATGCATCCGCATTTGTCCGCACCACGCCAAAAAGGCGAACAGCAGCAAGTTGGCAGAGATCAAGGACTTTGACTACACCGTAGCCATCCCTGCGCCTGCGTTGTTCGGACAGTTCAATAATTTGGACAGCATCGACATCGTGCTCACCGGCTTGAAGCAGCTGGGCTTTGACGATGTGTTTGAGGTCAGCCGTGCCGCCGAGCTTGTCAGCGAAGCGACACGCAGCCTGATAAAAGAAAACAAACTGAAAAAGCCGATCATCAGCTCCGCCTGTCCGGCTGTTGTCAGACTGATCAAGATCCGCTTTCCGGAGCTGTGTGAAAACGTGATGCCGCTGCTCGCGCCCATTGAGGTAGCAGCGCGGATAGCCAAGCGCGACGCGATGGAGAATTCCGGCTTGCCAAAGGACAGGATCGGCGTGTTTTTCATCACGCCCTGTCCTGCCAAGGTCACGGAGATCCATTCTCCCAACTACACAGCCAAAAGCGAGGTGGACGGCGCGATCGCCGTTTCCAAGATCTATCCCGAGCTGACGCGCGCCATGGATCATCTCAAGGAGGTGGAGCCGCTCGGTCAGTCCGGACTGATGGGCATCGGCTGGGCGACCTCCGGCGGTGAAGCCGCCGCCATGCTCGGCGACCGGTATCTGGCTGCCGACGGCATCGAAAACGTGATCCGCGTTTTGGAAGAGCTGGAGGACGAGCACATTCGCGGCGTGGACTTCATTGAGCTGAACGCCTGCTCCGGCGGCTGCGTGGGCGGCGTGCTCAATGTGGAAAATCCGTATGTCGCGCAGGCGCGTATCCAAAATCTGCGCAAGTTCCTGCCGGTCTCGCTGAACCATTTGGAGGACGGCGAGCTGGAGCGCATGTTCTGGGAACACGAGCTAAATTACGACGCGGACATTTTCCGTCTTGACAAGGATATTTCCCGGGCAATGGAGATGATGTCCCAAATGGAGGACATCTACGCCGGACTGCCGCATCTCGACTGCGGCTCCTGCGGTGCGCCCACCTGCCGCGCTCTGGCGGAGGATATCGTCCGCGGCAAGGCAAAGGAAACCGATTGTATTTTTAAACTACGCGCGAAAATCCAAAATGTGTACGATCAGCTGAAAAACACGATATGAAATTCGTAATAGATAGGATTATTGAGGGAGATCATGACGGTACAGGATCTGATTGAAAAATTGAATTTAAAAATATTGGTCGAGGGCGAGCTTGACCGCGAGGTCACGGACTGCTACATCGGCGATTTGCTGAGCTGGGTCATGGGCAGAGCGCCCGGCGATTCGGCGTGGCTGACGGTGATGGGCAACATCAATTCCATCGCCGTGGCGACGCTGGCGGACGTGAGCTGCATTATTCTCGTCGAAAACGCCGCTCTCGACGCCGAAGCAAAGCGGAAGGCGGACATGCACGGCGTCACCATTCTGCAAACCGAGGAGAACAGCTATTCTCTCGCGGTCAAGATCCACGGACTGCTGGCATGAAGTATTATTACGATCTACACCTGCATTCCTGTCTGTCGCCCTGCGGCGATATAGATATGACGCCCAACAACATTGTCAACATGGCAAAGCTGCTGGGGCTTGACGTGATCGCCCTGACCGACCACAACACCTCGCGCAACTGTGAGGCGGCAATGGCTGTCGGCAGAGAAATAGGCTTGCTCGTCATTCCCGGGATGGAGATGACCACCAGCGAGGATATTCACGCCGTTTGCCTGTTTCCGGATTTGGAAAAAGCGCTGGCGTGGAGCGACTATGTGGACGTGCACCGCATCAAGGTCAAAAACCGCGTCAACATCTACGGCGAGCAGATCATCATGAACGAGCTGGACGAGCCGATAGGGGAGATAGAGCACCTGCTTTTGCCCGCTACCGAAATCAGTATCATGCACGCCTACGCCAAGGTCAAGGAGTTCGGCGGCATCTGCTATCCGGCGCATATCGACCGCGACAGCTTGTCCATTCTCTCGGTGCTCGGCGAAATCGACGAGAGCTGCGGCTTCAAAACGGCGGAGCTTGCCGATATTTCCAAGCTGGACGAGCTGAAAAAACACCACCCGATCCTCGACACGCTCCACATCATCACCTGCTCCGACGCACACTATCTGGAGAACATGCGCGGCGCCGAAAACACGCTGGAGCTGGAGGAGCTGACGGCGGAATGCGTGCTGGCAAAGCTGGACGCCTGACGGACACAAAAAAGCAGATGTTCAAATTCCGTCAGTTTTGAGCCTAAAATAAGCAGAAGCAGGCATACTTTAGGACAAAATTTGACAATTTTAAATTATAGGACAAAAAAGGGTAATTTTCACCCCGAAAATTAACCGAATTTGACGTATTTAAACAAAACAGGCAAAAACTTTAGTAGACTTTTTTCAAAATATATGTTATACTAATCGTTAACTTAATATAATATTACGGATTTTTGTAATATTATTATAGGGAATAATTACAAAACGGTCGGATTACAGGCGCACTGCGGTGATTTGACCCGCCGCACTGCGGCAAATGCAGCGTTAACAACTGCAAAAACTAATCAGGGAGGAAAAACTATGCAGAAAAAAATCAGCAGCATTCCGTTTTCGGGCACACCTGAGCAGGAGGCTAAGCTAAAGGAAGTCATTGCCAAGAACATTGACGATCCCGGCGCTGTCATGCCCGTGCTTCAGGAGGCACAGGAAATCTACGGATACCTGCCCATCGAGGTTCAGACAATGGTCGCAGAGGGTCTGGGCGTTCCGCTTGAGGAGGTTTACGGTGTATCCACCTTCTACTCGCAGTTCGCATTGTCGCCCAAGGGAAAATACAACATCTCGGTTTGCCTCGGCACCGCCTGCTATGTAAAGGGCTCGGGCGATATTCTCAACAAGCTTTCCGAAATGCTCGGGATCGAAGCCGAGGAGTGCACCCCCGACGGCAAATTCTCGCTTACTGCTTGCCGCTGCATCGGCGCCTGCGGTCTGGCACCCGTTCTCACCGTCAATGATGAGGTTTACGGCAGACTGACCGTTGACGACGTGCCCGGCATTCTCGAAAAATACAAGGATGCGTGAGCTGTCGCTTAACGTTATGGACGTCGCCCAAAACTCGGTTCGGGCACAGGCAACGCTGGTCTTTATCACGGTGGAGGATAGCGACAAAAACGATTCTCTCACCATCACCATCGAGGACAACGGCTGCGGCATGACAGAGGAACAGGTGGCGCAGGTGATCGACCCGTTTTTTACGACCCGTACCACAAGAAAGGTTGGTTTGGGCGTGCCGCTGTTCAAAATGTCGGCAGAGCAGACCGGCGGCAGCTTCAGCATAGAATCCGAGGTAGGGCGCGGTACAAAGACGCAGGCGAGCTACGTCAAGAGCCACGTGGATATGACGCCGCTGGGCGACATCAATTCCACGGTATCCATTCTCATTCGCTGTAATCCCGACATTGATTTTGTGTTTACACACAGCTTTGACAACGGCTCCTTTACCCTTGACACGCGCGAGCTGCGCGAGGTGCTGGAGGGTGTGAGCCTTGATACGCCGGATGTTGTGGAATGGATCGAACAATTTTTGGAAGAACAAACTGAAAATATTTGCGGAGGTGCAGAATTATGAAATCTTTAGCCGAATTAAAGGCTATCAGAGACAGAGCGAAGGCTAACGTCGCTTTGAGACAGGAAAACCCCAACGCTGCACGCGTTCTGGTCGGCATGGCGACCTGCGGCATCGCGGCAGGTGCAAGACCCGTGCTGAACACGTTTACCGAAGAGATCGCCAAACGCGGTTTGCAGGATGATATCGTTGTGACGCAGACCGGCTGCATCGGCATTTGCCAGTATGAGCCGGTTGTCGAGGTTGAGATCCCCGGACAGGAAAAGGTTACTTATGTAAAAATGACTCCCGAAAAGGTGGCGAGAATCGTTAACGATCATCTTGTTAACAAGAATGTCGTAACCGAATACACCATCGGGGCGCTGAACAGCTAAAGGAGGTCACTGAATGTTCCGTTCAAATGTACTGGTTTGCGGCGGTACCGGCTGTACTTCCTCAAACAGCTTACAGATTGCCGAAAGACTGAAAGAAGAAATCAAAGCCAAAGGGCTGGACAAAGAAGTTAACGTTATCACCACAGGCTGCTTCGGTCTGTGCGCGCTCGGCCCGATCATGGTAGTATATCCTGAGGGCAGCTTCTATTCCATGGTCAAGATCGACGACATTCCCGAGATCGTGGAAGAGCACCTCTTAAAGGGCAGGATCGTTACCCGTCTGCTCTATCAGGAGACCGTGGTAGAGGACACCATCAAGTCTCTGAACAAAACCGCTTTCTATGCAAAGCAAAAGCGCGTGGCGCTGCGCAACTGCGGCGTTATCGACCCCGAAAAAATCGACGACTACATTGCCCGTGACGGCTACGCCGCTCTGGGCAAGGTGCTGACCGAAATGACCCCCGATCAGGTTATCCAGACCATTTTGGATTCCGGTCTCCGCGGCAGAGGCGGTGCGGGCTTCCCGACCGGCTTGAAGTGGAAATTCGCGGCAGGCAACCAGGCTGATCAGAAGTATGTTTGCTGCAACGCCGACGAAGGCGACCCCGGCGCTTTCATGGACCGTTCCGTCCTCGAAGGCGACCCGCACTCCCTGATCGAAGCCATGGCGATTGCCGGCTATGCAATCGGCGCTTCCAAGGGTCGTGTTTATGTCCGTGCAGAGTATCCCATCGCGGTCAAGCGTTTGCAGATCGCCATCGACCAGGCGCGTGAATACGGTCTGCTCGGCGAAGATATTTTCGGCACCGGCTTCAATTTTGACATGGAGCTTCGTCTCGGCGCCGGCGCGTTCGTCTGCGGCGAGGAAACCGCTCTGATGACCTCCATCGAAGGCAAGCGCGGCGAGCCGCGTCCGCGTCCTCCGTTCCCGGCTGTAAAGGGGCTGTATCAGAAGCCCACCATTCTCAACAACGTTGAGACCTACGCCAACATCGCGCAGATTATCCTCAACGGTCCCGAGTGGTTTGCTTCGATGGGCACCGAAAAGAGCAAGGGTACCAAGGTATTCGCGCTCGGCGGCAAAATCAACCACACCGGTCTGGTAGAGATCCCGATGGGCACCACCCTGCGCGAGATCGTATTCGAGATCGGCGGCGGCATCCCCAACGGCAAAAAATTCAAGGCTGCACAGACAGGCGGTCCCTCCGGCGGCTGCATTCCCGAAGAGCACCTCGACGTTCCGATTGACTACGACAACCTGCTCGCTATCGGCTCCATGATGGGCTCCGGCGGTCTGATCGTTATGGACGAGGACAACTGCATGGTTGACGTCGCGAAGTTCTTCCTCGAGTTTACCGTTGACGAGAGCTGCGGCAAGTGTACGCCCTGCCGTATCGGTACCAAGCGTCTGCTTGAAATGCTCGACAAGATCACCAAGGGTCAGGGCACCATGGAAATGCTCGACGAGATGGAAGAGCTCTGCGAATTCATCAAGGCAAACTCCCTGTGCGGTCTGGGTCAGACTGCTCCCAACCCTGTTCTCTCCACACTGCGCTATTTCAGAAACGAATATCTTGCGCATATCCAGGACAAGAAGTGTCCTGCCGGCGTATGTAAGGATCTGCTTGAATACACTATCGACAGAGAGAAGTGCGCAGGCTGCGGTCTCTGCTCCAGAAAGTGCCCGACACAGGCGATTTCTGTCACCGACTACACCGCACCCGGCAAGAGACGTCCCGCTCTCGAGATCGACCACAAGAAGTGCATCAAGTGCGGCGCTTGTATGGCTACCTGTAAGTTTAAAGCAATTTATAAGGCTTAAGGAAAGGAGAGAATATAATGGAAATGTTGAATATCAAAATCAACGGCAAAGACTATCAGGTTGAGAAAAACACCACCATCCTGGAAGCCTGCCACAAATTCGGCATTAAAATCCCGACCTTATGCTTTCTGAAAGAAATCAACGAGATCGGCGCGTGCCGTATGTGCCTGTGCGAAGTCAAGGGCGCACGCAGCCTGGTTGCAGCCTGCGTATATCCCATCGACAGAGAGGGCACCGAAATCTTCACCAATACGCCCCAGATTCAGAAATACAGAAAAATGAACCTCGAGCTTCTTCTGTCCAATCACGACAAGAAGTGCCTGTCCTGCCCCAGAAGCAACAACTGCGAGCTGCAGCAGCTCTGTCTGGAATACGGCGTGGACGAAAAGGCGTTTGAGGGCGAGGAAACCAAGTATGAGGAGGACAAGTCCACTCTGCATTTGGTTCGCAACAACAACAAGTGTATCCTCTGCCGCCGCTGCGTAGCTGCCTGTAAGAACCAGTATGTATCGGTTATCGGCGCTAACAACCGCGGCTTCGATACCCAGATCTCCTGCGCGTTTGAGCAGGATCTGAACAGCGTTTCCTGCGTCAGCTGCGGTCAGTGCACCGTTGTCTGACCGACAGGCGCACTGGTAGAGCGCGACGACACCGACAAGGTATTTGCCGCTATCGCCGACCCGACCAAGCACGTTGTGGTCCACACCGCTCCGTCTATCCGCGCGACCCTCGGCGAGTGCTTTGACATGCCGATCGGCACCAACGTGACCGGCAAGATGGTCGCGGCACTCAAGATGCTCGGCTTTGACAGGGTATTTGACACCAACTTCGGCGCTGACCTCACCATCATGGAGGAAGGCACTGAGTTTATCCAGCGCGTCCAGAACGGCGGTGTTCTCCCGATGATCACCTCCTGCTCACCCGGCTGGGTCAAGTTCTGCGAGCACTACTATCCCGACCTGATCCCGCACCTCTCCACCTGCAAATCTCCTCAGCAAATGCAGGGCGCTATGATCAAGTCCTACTACGCAGAAAAAGCGGGCATCGACCCCAAGGATATCGTGGTCGTTTCCGTTATGCCCTGTGTAGCGAAGAAGTTTGAAATCAAGCGTGACGACCAGGGTCGTGACGGCATGCAGGATAACGACATCTCCATCACCACCCGTGAGCTTGCCAAGATGATCAAGAGAGCCGGTATCCAGTTCACCCAGCTCGAGGATGCTGATTTTGATCCCATCATGGGCATCGGCACCGGTGCAGGCACCATCTTCGGCGCGACCGGCGGTGTTATGGAAGCTGCTTTGAGAACCGTAGCCGACAAGCTGACCGGCGAAGACCTCAAGCAGATTGACTACAACGAGGTTCGCGGCACTGACGACATCAAGGAAGCGACCTATGAGGTTGCCGGCATGAACGTCAAGGTTGCTGTTGCTTCCGGCTTGAAGAACGCGGCTGTTATTCTCGACAAGATCCGTGCAGGCGAAGCTGACTATCAGTTTGTTGAGATCATGTGCTGCCCCGGCGGCTGCGTAAACGGCGGCGGTCAGCCGATCCAGCCCGGTCATGTGAGAAACTTCACCGACCTCAAGGCGCTCAGAGCAAAGGCGCTGTATGAGGATGACCTCAACCTGCCCTACAGAAAGTCTCACGACAATCCTGAGATCAAGGCGATCTATGAGGAATACCTCGGTGAGCCCGGTTCCCACAAGGCACACGAGCTGCTCCACACCTCTTATGTCGAGAGAAAAAAAGGCCTCTGATTTTTGAAATCATTTAGATAACTCCTTAAAAAAGTACACCTATCCGTCATGGATAGGTGTACTTTTTCAAGCAAGCATGACGCTTGACCCGATCCGCAAGCGTGACGCTTGACCCAATCCGCGCCACTTGCGTTTGTTATTCAGATTAGCGTCATCGACGCGTTATAAATAGAGCTGACGACATAGGGTGTTTTTCTATGCGGCGTTAGTCTGAGCATATCTCCGTATGGTGTTTGCTATTTAGATTGCCGTCATCGACGCGTTATAAATAGAGATGACAACATAGGTTTTTTCTATGCGGCGTTAAGCTGCGTTTATCTTCATATCCTTCTGTCCAAAGCCGCACCGAATGCAATGTCACGTTGCACCGGTGCCGTTAATAACTTAGTAAGAAATGATCTCGTAGCCGTCCTCGGTAACAAGGACTTGGATCTCCCATTGTGCGGACGGCGTGCCGTCCTCGGTGTAGATCGTCCAGCCGTTCTCTTCGTCTACAAATATTTCGGGCTTGCCCATATTGATCATCGGCTCGATCGTGAAGCAGAGTCCCGGCACCATGCACATCTCGGTGCCTTTTTCGGTGACGTAGCTGACCCACGGCTCCTCGTGAAATTCCAAGCCGATGCCGTGTCCGCCCACCTCTCTGACGACAGAATAGCCGTTCGCCTTGATATAATCATTGATCGCCTGCGCCATATCGCCCAAGAAGCCCCACGGCTTAACAGCCTTCAATCCCTCTTGCAAGGACTGCTTGGCGACCTCCACCAGACGCCTTTTGTCCTCACTGACATCGCCGATAAGGAACATGCGCGAGGAGTCCGAATAGTAGCCGTTCAAATTGGTGGAAACGTCCACGTTGACGATATCGCCGTCCTTCAGCACAATATCCTCCGACGGAATACCGTGGCAAACCTCATCATTGATCGAGGTGCACACGCTCTTGGGAAATCCCTCATAGTTGAGCGGCGCGGGAATACCGCCCATTTTGGTCGTGATCTCATTTACCCAGCGGTCTATCTCTGCCGTAGAAATACCTGCGCGGATATGCTCCGCCACATAGTCCAGCACCGCGATGTTGATTTTGGCGCTCTCCTTGATTTTTTCGATCTGCTCGGGCGTTTTGAGCAGGCTGTGGTCGGGTACGATATGACCTGCCGCTTCAATCTCCTCGATGCGTTCGTCAAAATCAATGTGACACTTCTTGTATTTTTTACCGCTGCCGCACCAGCATGCGTCGTTTCTGCCCGGTTTCTTCATGCTAACCGCTCCTTAAAAAATTTTCACCCCATTATTATAGCACTTTGTTAAATTAACTACAAGAGAAATTTCATTTTTGTTGCCAATATCGCAGAAAAGATGTATAATAGTTTCAGCCGCACGCATATTTTTGGGCAGAGGTGTTGCTATGAAACGAAAACAACTGCTGTCTGCGGCTATCATTTTGCTCTGCCTGAGCGTCTTTTTGTTTCTGATGCTCCGCTCAACGCGCCGTATCACGCTGGAAACCGCCGCTCCGGTGCGCACACTGCCGCCGGTTTTAATAGACCCGGGTCACGGCGGCGAGGACGGCGGCGCTGTGTCGGGCGATGTGCTCGAAAAGCACATCAACCTTGCCGTTTCGCACGATGTCGCCGACCTGCTTCGTCTGTGCGGCTACACGGTCAGCATGACGCGCGACACTGACGACGCGCTGACCAATGAGGGAGAGGACGTGCGCAAGCGCAAATACAACGATATGAAAATGCGCCTTGATCTCTACAACGCCACGCCCGACAACGTGGTCGTGAGCATTCATCAAAACAAATTCGACGCCGCAGCCTCGCACGGCGCGCAGGTGTTTTATTCTCCGAATCACCCAAACAGCGCCGTTTTGGCGGAAGCGCTGCGCAAAAGCGTGACCGGTATGCTGCAGCCGGACAATACGCGCACCTGCAAGACGGCAGGCAAGGAGATCTTTTTGCTGAAAAACGCCCGGGTTCCGGCAGTGATCGTGGAATGCGGCTTTATTTCCAACCGGCAGGAACGCGAGCTGCTGGTGACGGACGATTATCAAAAACAGCTGGCGCTGGCGATCGCCGCCGGGCTGATGAATTATGTGAATACAAACTAAAGGACACTTAAAGGAAGAAACTATGGCTAAGATAAAAAGTGTATATATTTGCTCCGAATGCGGTCACGAGTCGCCGAAATGGGTCGGAAAATGCCCGTCCTGCGGCGAATGGAACACCATGAACGAAGAGATAAAGGACACCGCCAAAACGGCTCCTGCGACAAAAACACGCTCCTTCTCAAGCTATGCCAAGCCGCACGCCATCAACGAGATCTCGACCGAGGACGAACACCGCTACGACACCGGCTGCAAGGAGCTGAACCGTGTGCTCGGCGGCGGTATCGTCAAAGGCAGTTTGATCTTGCTCGGCGGCGACCCGGGTATCGGCAAATCGACGGTGTTGATGCAGATTTGCCAATTTATGGGAGATACGCTGCGGATCCTCTATGTCTCGGGCGAGGAAAGCAAGCGTCAGCTCAAGTTGCGCGCTATCCGGCTGGGCGTCAACTCGCCGAATCTTTTGGTGATGACCGAGACCGACGTAGAGGTCGTGTGCGAGCAGATCAAAAGCATCAAGCCCGATTTGGTGATGATCGACTCCATCCAGACCATGAATCTCACCGAGCTGAGCTCCTCGCCGGGCAGCGTGACACAGGTGAGGGAGTGCACCAATATGCTCATGCGCACCGCAAAGGGGCTGGATATCCCGATGTTCGTGGTCGGACATGTCAACAAGGAAGGCTCGATCGCAGGCCCCAAGGTGCTGGAGCATATCGTGGACACGGTGCTGCACTTTGAGGGCGACAAGCAGATGGCGTGCCGCATTTTGCGCGCCGTCAAGAACCGCTACGGCTCCACCAACGAGATCGGCGTTTTTGAAATGACGGACAAGGGCTTGCGGGAGGTCGATAATCCCTCGGTCATGCTGCTTTCGGGCAGACCGACCAACGTCTCCGGCACCTGCGTCACCTGCACCATGGAGGGCTCCCGTCCGATTTTGGCGGAAACACAGGGTCTCGCCACCCAGAGCGGCTACGGCAATGCACGGCGCATGGCAACAGGCTATGACTATAACCGCCTGTCAATGGTGCTCGCTGTCCTCGAAAAGCGCGCCGGCTACTATTTTTCCAACAATGACACCTATATCAACATTGTCGGCGGTCTGCGCGTGGACGAGCCTGCGATTGACCTCGCCATCGCCATAGCGCTGATTAGCAGTTTGAAGGATACGCCGATTGACGAAAAGGCTGTCGTGTTCGGCGAAATCGGCTTGGCAGGCGAAATCCGCGCGGTTTCGCAGGCACAGCTGCGTGTCAATGAGGCGGTGCGGCTGGGCTTTGAAAAAATCGTGCTGCCATATCACAACCTAAAGGGCTTGACCTGTGACAACGCGGCGCTGATTGGCGTGAAAAATATCCGCGAGGCGTTCGAGGCTATCAGCTGATGAAAGCGCTGTTGATGAGCGATTTGTACCCATACTTTTGCCGCTCATTAGAGAAAAAGGGGTACAAAATTATTCCTACAAAGAAAATTAATGCCTTTCTTGAACCCGAACAGCGCCACGCAGACATGCAGGAATTAATCATACAAAACAGGCGCTTCCGCATAGAGGAATGCCAAAGACCGGTTGCAAAGGATTATCCGCAGAATGTGCGGCTAAACTGCCTGTTTTTGGGCGGTAAGCTATACGGCAAGATTGACGCCGCAGACGCGTCTGTGCTGGATTTTTGCCGCGAAAGGAAGATTCCTCTCGTCCATGTCAAGCAAGGCTACACGCGCTGTTCTTCGCTGGTGATCGGCGACAACGCGGTGATAACGGCGGACAAGTCCATTGCAAAAGCCCTGAAAGCCGACGGGGCAGAGGTTCTGTCCATTCAACCGGGGCACATCCGCTTGGAGGGCTTTGAATATGGCTTTATCGGCGGCGCCGGCTTTTTTGACAACGGGACAACTTACTTCTTCGGCAATATCAAAAAACACCCTGATTACGAACGAATCAAGGTGTTTTGCGCGGAATATAATTCCAAAATAGAAATATTAAACAGGGAAGAACAGCTGACCGATATTGGCGGCGTTGTAATTAGAACAGAATAAAAGAGTCCGGCGGATTACTTTTCGCTGGATTTTCTTTTATGTACACGCGAAAGGGGATTGGCTTCGGCGGCGTTTTTCATCTGCTCGTTACTCAAATGGGTATAGATTTCGGTTGTGCCGAGGTTCTCGTGTCCGAGGACGTCCTTGAGCACGCGAATATCGACGCCGCCATGCTGATACATCAGTGTTGCCGCCGTGTGCCGCAGCTTATGGCAGGAATAGCCCTGCGCGTTCAGTCCGATTTTTTCGAGATATTTATACACCATCGCCTGAATCGTTTTGACGGACATACGGCGGTGATTGCGGCTGATAAACAGCGCGTTTTTGTCCTTCACACCGTCAACGGGACGCACGCGCATATAGTCGTTAATCGCGCTGACGCAGGCGGAATTGAGGTAAATGACGCGCTCCTTGTTGCCCTTGCCGAGCACACGGACGGTATGGTCGGTGCGAATATCGGTATAATTCAGCCCTGCCATTTCCGAAACACGCAGACCGCAGTTAAGAAACAGCGTCAGGATCGCGTAGTCACGTTCACGGTTATCGCCTTCGACGGCGTCCAATAACTCGATACTTTGTTCGAGCGTGAGATACTTGGGGAGAGCTTTTTTTTGCTTGGGCACTTCGAGCTGCTCCATAGGATCATGGTCGAGGAGATTCTTTTTGAGCGTCAGATATTTGAAAAAGCCCTTCAAGCTGGAGCATTTTCGGGCGCGCGAGGCAGCGTTATTGCCGCGCTCGCGCAGCAAATAGTTCATGTATTCATAGGCGTCGTTCAAGTCGATCGTCTGCAAAAACGGCAGGTCGATGTCGAGGATCGAGATAGCTTCAAAATCGGAATCGGCAGGCACCAGACTGCGATAGATTTTCATAAAGCGGAAAAACGTGCGCAGATCAAGAAAATACTCGTCGATCGTTTTAACAGATTTTTGACGCACGGTCTGCTGATAAAAAAGGTATTCCTTCAAAATCGGAAACGCTTCATCCTGAAAACGGACAGCCAAACAAATCACTCCCAAGCAAGAATAGAATAACAAGAAAAAGAGGATAAGAAAAGATGATACCAACAGTATATCACAAAAAAGGAGAAGAATAATTCTATATTGGAACAATTATACAAAATGAATATTTTGTATAATTCAGGGGAGCAGCCTGAGGCTGCACGCAGTCCGCCTTTTTAGAGGTTTTCTTTAGAGGAAAGCTTGATAAACGGCGGGTTTTGGGGTCGCGATAGACTGCATGTTTAATGTATGAATTATTTTTGATGTCATTGATCAATATATTGGCGGCGAGCTTTTCGGTGCAATCAGCGCAAAGAAAAACTCACCGCTTTATTTTTTATGATCCTCTTTCAAAACCGCATACATTACAATGTCGCAGATGCCCTGCGTGTTTTTGCCGGCCTGCCGCAGCGTGCCTTCATACTGCAAGCCGCATTTTTTCATCACGTCGCCGGAATGCGGATTGCGCGGATCGTGATGTGCTGCAATGCGGTTCACGTCGACTTCTTCAAACAAATACCGGATCACAGCCTCAAACGCCTCGGTCATGATGCCTTGGTGCCACCAGTCATAGCCCAAACAATAACCGATTTCGACCGCTTCGATATCCTCCCGCATGACTGTCACGCCGATTGAGCCGACCGGCTGTCCGAGCGATTTCAGCTCGATCTTCCAGTCATAAAAATCCAGCTTGTCGCGGTTCTCCATCAAATATTGATGATAGCTCTCCCTGAGCTGCTGCGCGTTCTCATACGGCTCCCACGTCATAAATTTAGTGACGCGTGCGTCATTTGCCCAATTATAGAACATATATTCTGCGTCTGTGTCGATGGTTTTTCGCAAAAGCAAGCGTTCGGTTTCGATCGTCTTTGTTCCCAAATGCTTCATAATCATTCACCTCGCCATTATTATCGGATAATTTTACACAAAAGTCAAGTATAAAAAAACAGCGCCCGGGTTTTAGCCCGGACGCCGTTTTTATATGGTAGATTTTAAAAACTAAATTAGCAGATACCCTGGAACATCATAGCGTTTGCTACTCTCTCAAAGCCGGCAATGTTAGCGCCTGCGATGAGGTTGTCGCCGAGGTCGTACTTCTTGCAAGCATCCATGGACTGCTTGAAGATGTTCACCATGATGTTTTCGAGCTTCTCAAATACCTCGTCCTCAGAGAAAATGAGGTGCTCGGCGTTCTGTGCCATCTCGATGCAGGAGCAGGCTACGCCGCCGGCATTTGCAGCCTTGGAAGGACCGACAACAACGCCGTTGCTCTGGAGATACTCTATAGCCTCGTTGGTGGTGGGCATATTAGCGCCTTCGCAGAGGAATTTGCAGCCGTTGGCAACCATCTTCTCAGCGTCAGCAGTATGAATCTCGTTCTGGGTAGCGCAGGGAATGTAGAGGTCAGCCTTGACGCCCCAGGGCTTCTCGCCGGGGAAGAACTTGGCGTTCGGATACTTCTCTGCATAGGGAGCGCAGATGTTCTTGCCGGAGCTTCTGAGCTCGAGGAGGTAATCGATCTTCTCGCCGGTCACGCCCTCTTCGTCGAGGATATAGCCGTCGGGACCGGAAATGGTGATAGCCTTTGCGCCGAGCTGTTCGAGCTTCTTGGCAGTACCCCAAGCAACGTTACCGAAGCCGGAGATAACAACCTTCTTGCCCTCGAGGCTCTCGCCAAAGTGGTTCAGCATCTCTCTTGCATAGAACACGATACCGTAACCGGTAGCCTCGTCTCTGCCTGCAAGACCGCCGTTGGGCACGCCCTTACCGGTAAGGGTGCCGTCATAGCTGTCGCGGATCCTCTTGTACTGACCCATCATGTAGCCGATCTCTCTGCCGCCTACGCCGAGGTCGCCTGCGGGAACGTCGGTGTTGGGTCCGATGTGTCTGTAAAGCTCAGTCATAAAGGACTGGCAGAAGCGCATGATCTCCATGTCGGACTTGCCGTTGGGGTCGAAGTCAGCGCCGCCCTTGCCGCCGCCGATGGGCAGACCGGTCAGAGCATTCTTGAAGATCTGCTCAAAGCCGAGGAACTTAACGATACTGATATTTACATTGGGAGCAAATCTGAGACCGCCCTTGTACGGACCAAGCGCACTGTTGAACTGAATGCGGAAGCCGCGGTTGACCTGGACCTTGCCGTTGTCGTCCACCCACGGAACTCTGAACATGACCTGTCTCTCAGGCTCGGTGATTCTCTCGATGAGAGCCATCTTCTCGTACTGGGGGTTCGCATCAAAAACAGGCTCCAAGGAAGTCAGAACCTCGGTAGCAGTTTGAAGGAACTCGGGTTGATTAGGATTTTTTGCAGCCAGCTTTTCCAGCTGTTCGCTAACGTATGACATTTGTAAAAGTCCTCCCTTATAGAATGTACTTGACAACTTTTGCAGGCGAAACAAAGCTTCGTTTCACCAACGCTCTTATTCTACACTATAACATTGATTTTTGCAAGTGGTTTTTGCAAGTTTTTTTAAAAAAATTTCATATTTATGCTCCTTCTATCGGCTTATTTCGCAATTTGCACGAAATATTGCAGGATTTGACCGTTGTTGACTGGCATTTTTGAGCCTATTTCTATATATATAGCGCAAGTCGGCTGTTGACCGCACCGGCAAAAGGCAAGTTTCCACATTGCAAAAATATTTTGTATAATTCAAAAGCTGTGTTTTAACAATAGGTTCCACATAAATTTTAGTTGCAATCGGACATATTAACATGTTATAATGATGTTGAAACCCAAATTATACAATTTGTATATCACAAAAGGAGCCTGATGTTAATGGATTATCACAAGCGTTTGAGGGAGCTGCGCGTTCAAAACGGCTTTACGCAGGAGCAGGTCGCGTTCATTCTGCACACCCGTCAGGAACAGTACAGCAAATACGAAAGCGGAAAGCGTGAGCTGCCCATCAAGCATTTGATCGCCCTGTGCCTGCTCTACCGCGTTTCCGCCGACTATGTGTTAGGTATTGAAAAATTTGTCAATTAAAAAAAGAGAGAAGCGCTTGCCTCTCTCCTATCGTAAACGGTTATGGAATTTTAAATTACGCTTCCTCCGCCTGCGCGACCTTCATCATGATGGCGCACTCCATGCGCTTGCGGAACAGCTCGCAGCCGTATTCATAAATGCCGTTGACAGAGCCGGTGGCATGGTAGGCGTTTGCCGCACAGCCGCCGCTGCAATACAGCCTTGCCCAGCAGTCCTTGCAGTCGGGTCTGGCGTAAACGTTGCAGAGCTTGAACTCGTCCTGTACTTCGCGGTTATCCACACCGTTCCAAATATCGCCGAGCTTGTATTTGTCGTCGCCGACAAACTGGTGACAGGGATACAAATCGCCCCAAGGCGTGACCGCCATGTATTCGGTACCTGAACCGCAGCCGGAAATGCGCTTGTAGATGCACGGACCGCCGGTGAGGTCTATCATATAGTGATAGAAGGTCAGCGGTCTGCCCTCTTTTTCGCGCCGGAGCATTTCCTTTGCCAAAATCTCGTACTGCTCAAAAAGCACCGGCAGATCCTCATAGGTCAGCGCGTAGGGATCGTCGGGCGCACAGACGACCGGCTCCATGGAAAGCTCCGTAAAGCCGAGGTCAGCCATGTGGAAAATATCGTTGGTGAAATCGGTGTTGTTGTGGGTGTAGGTGCCGCGGACGTAGTAGCCTCTGCCCTCCCGTCTTTTGACGAACTCCTGAAACTTTGGCACGATCACATCATAGCTGCCCTTGCCGCCGATGGTTTTGCGGAGATGGTCATGGATCTCCTTTCTGCCGTCCAGACTGAGCACGACGTTATGACACTCGCGGTTGGCAAAATCGATCACATCGTCGTCCACCAGCATGCCGTTGGTGGTGAGAGTAAAGCGGAAGTTCTTGTTGTGCTGCTTTTCGATGCTTCTGGCATAGGCGACGATCTGCTTGACCACATCAAAATTCATCAGCGGTTCGCCGCCGAAAAAGTCAACCTCCAGATTGACGCGGCTGCCTGAATTCTCGATCAAAAAGTCGATCGCACGCTTGCCGACCTCCAAGCTCATCAGCGCGCGCTCGCCGTGATATTTGCCCTGACTGGCAAAACAGTATTCGCAGTTGAGGTTGCAGGTGTGGGCGACATGCAGGCAGAGCGCCTTGATGACAGTGTTGCGTTTTTTGAAGTCGAAGGCGAGGTTCTCGTATTTGTCCTCCGAGAAGAGCTTGCCCTGCTCCTTCAACTCCTGCACATCGTCTATGCAGTCGGCGATTTCCTGCGCATCAACGGTGGGATCATCCTTGTATTTTTCGAGCATGGCGGCGATAATGGCGTCGCGGTCGTTATCGGCAAAAAGCGCGATCACGTCATAGGCGAGGTCGTCCACTGCATGCACACTGCCGCTGTAGACGTCGAGCACGATATTATAGCCGTTGAGTTTGTATTGGTGTATCATGGCAATTCCTCCGTTACATAAGGAAAGCCGTTAGCCCTATGGGATAACGGCTGCGATTCCTTGTTGAGATCCTTATTTCTCAAGGCACTTCTCGCACTGCTGGTTAGCAACACCGCAGGAAGTCTTGCAAGCGGACTGGCAGGAGGTCTGGCATTCGCCGCAGCCGCCGGTCTTTACGCTTTTTTTGAGGTCGCGTGTCTCGATAGTTTTAATTCTCTTCATAGGTATCATTCTCCTTTTTAGGAATTCTTAAAATAATTTTATCATAGTAAACCGCGTTTGTCAATCACCAATCTGCGACAAGGATCGCCTGCGGAAGCTGTTTGGTGGCGGAGGTCACCTCGACGCCGTTTGACAAAAGCTGCGCAAGCTGTTCCAAAATGCTTTGGCTGATGACCTCGCCCGGCACGATATACGGAATGCCCGGCGGATAGGCATAGATGGTTTCCATTGCCGTTTTGCCCGCGGCGTCGGCAAAGGGCACCGTCACGGCGCGGCGGCGCCGGCTCTCAAACGGCTCAAACGACTTTTGCGGCAGCTGTGCGAGCACTGCGGAGGTCGATGCGTTAGCGGAATATCCTATGGTCTTATCTATTTGCAGCAGCGCATGCAGCAGGCGGTCAAAGCCTTCGTTCGTGTCGCAGACAGAGGTCATGGCGATGACGTAGTGTGCGGAGGACATTTCGGTTTCGATTTGATGCTCCTCGCGCAGCCGCCGTGCCAGCTCACCGCCGCTGAGCTCGGTGCCGTAGGCGGTCACGACCAGCTTGCCGCAGTCGTAGGCGTCGATATTGCAGCGGTTGTCGTCGTCCGGGTCAAAAAGCAGCCGGAGCTTTTGGAGCTGCTTGACGTTGGTATAAAAGGTAAAAGAATGATCTTCAAGATAAGTCAGGCAGTCCTCCACACCGCTCATCAGCAGATAGGACGGGCTGGATGTTTCAAACACCGCCAGCTGCCTTTGCAGCTCTCCTTCGAGGCCGCGGTCATTGGTGAGCAGCAGTGCCGTCTGTGTGGGAGACGGAAGCGTTTTGTGCAGACTCGTCACCGCCGCGTCCGCACCGCATGAGACCGCCGGCTGCGGAAAACGCGCGTGAAACGGAAAGTGTGCGCCGTGCGCTTCGTCCACCAGCAGCCTCGCGCCGTGCGCATGACAAATGGCGGCTATCACTTCTATATCGGAGCAAACGCCCTCATAGGTCGGCGAGGTAATGACGACCAAGCGGACATTCGCAGTGTTTTGCAGGAGCATATCGAGCATTTCGGGATAAACGCTGCCGTAGATATCCGTGCCGTCGATCAAGTCCGGCATATAGTAAACGGGCCTTAGACCGCACAACTCCACCGCGTTGTACACCGACCGGTGGCAGTTGCGCGCGATGACGACCGTGTCGTCCGGACGTGTCATGGCTCTGATCGCGGCGAGTATGCCGCCGGTGGCGCCGTTGACGAGCATAAAGGCACGCGCTGCCTGCCACAGCCTTGCAGCATGCTGTTCTATTTCCCGAATACAGCCCGTTGGATGGTGGAGGTTGTCAAAGCCGGAGATCTCGGTCACATCCATCTTCAGCGGCAGGCAGCCGACGCGGTGCCGCTTGTGTCCGGGCATATGCATGGGATAAACACCGCTTTGGGCGTAATCCTTCAGTTTTTTTGTCAGCATCAGTTCGTACCGAATTCGCGCAGCTCCAAGCCCTTGTTGTGGTCGAGCGCCCAGTCGATACTCCAATAGCTGGTGAACAGGAGCAGGTGATTGCCCTTCAAATCCTGGATCCGTTTGGTGTCGGACGCCAGATCGAGGGTTTTGGGATCGAGCCCCTCGTTGACAATCCAGCGGATATATTCATACGGAAGATTCTCCATGATGATATCCACATTATATTCATTTTCGAGCCGATATTTGAGCACGTCAAACTGGAGCACGCCGACAACGCCGACGATGACCTCCTCCATGCCTGCGTCCAGCTCCTGAAAGATCTGGATGGCGCCCTCCTGCGCGATCTGGTTGGTGCCCTTGATAAACTGCTTGCGCTTCATTGTGTCTTTTTGGCGCACGCGTGCAAAGTGCTCCGGCGCAAAGGTGGGAATGCCCTTGAACTGTACCTTGTGGCGCGCCGAGCAGATGGTGTCGCCGATGGAGAAGATGCCCGGGTCAAACACGCCGATAATATCGCCGGCATAGGCTTCGTCCACGATCTCGCGCTCCTGCGCCATGATCTGCTGCGGCTGCGAGAGGCGCATCTTCTTGTTGCCCTGCACATGGAATACCTCCATGTTCTTCTCGAATTTGCCGCTGCAAATGCGCATGAACGCCACACGGTCGCGGTGCGCCTTGTTCATATTCGCCTGGATCTTGAACACGAACGCCGAGAAGTCCTCCGACATCGGGTCAACCTCCTCGCTCACGGTCTCACGTGCCAGCGGCGAGGTGGTCAGCTGCAAAAACTGCTCCAAAAACGGCTCCACGCCGAAGTTGGTCAGTGCCGAGCCGAAGAACACGGGCGTCAGTCTGCCCTGCCGCACCGCGTCGAGGTCAAATGCGTCGCCCGCACCGTCGAGCAGCTCGATCTCGTCCATAAAATCGGCTTTGAGGTATTGACCGAGCACTTCGTCCAGCGCCGGGTCGTCGAGGGAATATTCCTGCTTTTCGACCTCGCGCTGACCGTTGTTCGCGGTAAAGGCGAGGATCTTTTCGGTGTTGCGGTCAAAGACGCCCTTGAACTCCTTGCCGGAGCCGATCGGCCAGTTGACGGGATAGGTGTTGATGCCGAGAACATTTTCGATGTCCTCCAACAGATCAAAGGGATTTTTGGCGTCTCTGTCCATTTTATTGATAAAGGTGATGATGGGGATGTTGCGCATGACGCAGACCTTAAAGAGCTTGATGGTCTGTTTCTCAACGCCCTTGGAGCCGTCAATCACCATGACCGCCGAGTCCGCCGCCATCAGGGTGCGGTAGGTGTCCTCAGAGAAGTCCTCGTGTCCGGGCGTGTCCAAAATATTGATGCAGTAGCCGTTGTATTTGAACTGCAAAACCGAGGAGGTGACGGAAATACCTCTCTGCTTTTCGATCTCCATCCAGTCCGAAACAGCATGGCGCGCCGTGCGCTTGCCCTTGACGGAGCCTGCCAGGTTGATGGCGCCGCCGTACAAAAGCAGCTTTTCGGTGAGCGTTGTTTTGCCCGCGTCGGGGTGCGAAATAATCGCAAAGGTTCTGCGCTTGCGGATTTCGTCGGTATAGGTGCTCATACATTCAGTCCTTTTTCTTATATTATCAATTAATTATAATACTATTTTT
>ONGI01000118.1 GCA_900317315.1 uncultured Eubacteriales bacterium | reverse complement strand
TTGACTCTGAATAGCAATAGCGACACAACCGCAAGCGTGACGCTTGACCCAATCCGCGATTCGAACGTTTGATGGTGAGATTGCCTGCATAGCCGCGTTCAAAAAGGCAATAGCGACATAAGTACAAGCGCCTTTTCTGACGCGGCGTTGATGACGTTCATCTCCCTCACCTACTATAAAAAGCCGCCGAAAGCGCCCACCGGCGCAAAGCCGCGCCGGATGCAACATCATGTTGCCAAGGAGAGCAACACCTGAAACTCGCCGTCTCCTACGTCGGCGTATTCGGTGCAGATGGCGTAGAGCTCGGCGTCCTCGTTCAGGAAGAACTGCGCGGAGGCAAGGGATTCCTCGCTGAGCGTGTAATAAAAGAGGTCGTAATAGTTGTCGGGAAATGCTTCCTCGCTGAACTTCGCGGTGTAATCCGCTTGCAGGGCGTCTTGGAGCGTGGTGATGATCTCGTCATATTCGCGGTTGAGATAGGCGAGAACGGCGGCGCTGTCCATGCGCGTGCCGGTGGTCTTATTGTAGTTGTAGACGTCGTAGGAGAGGTCGTGGTTGTCGCCCTCGCATGTGATCACCAGCGACACCACGTCGTCGTTGACAGTGCCCTTGTAGTCGATCGCCTGCGGATCGGGATTCTTGTAGGTCGCCGCCGCCTCCACCGCCGCGTCATACAACGGCTCATAGCGCGCGGTGATCTCCGCGTTGAGCGCCTTTGCCTCGGCGGTCTCAAAGCGCAGCGCCGGTGTGCGGTAGAGCGTGCTGACGGTGTTGCCGTTTTTGTCGGTGTAGGCAAAGGTCTGCTCGCGCGCCGTTTTGACGCAAAGGCGCACACGCGCGTCCTTTTCGGATTCCGTCGTCACCGGTACCGTCTCGCCGCCGTCCGCTTCGGCATGGCTTCCGCAGGCGGCAAACAGCAGGCAGAGCAGCGCCAATGCACAGATGAGGCTACAGCTTCTCATGGCGCAAATGAATTTCTTCAAACGGCACGGGCGTAATGCCGCGCGCGTTGAGCAAGCCCAGACATTCCTCATACAGCTGTGTTCTGCCGAGCATCTGCGGACTGTGCGCGTCAAAGCCGATGACCACCTTGTTGCCGGTCTCGGCGACGATATCCCAGAACCGCGGCGTGGGATAGTTTCTGCCGTTGAGATAGCCGAGCAGGTTCCATTCGAGCGGAATATCGCGCTCCTTGGCAAAGCGGCACAGATCGCGCATGCGGTCGTCATAAAACTGCCTGTCGCCGCCGTACCACACAATATCGGGGTGTGCGACATACGTAAACACGCCCTTGTCCAGTCCTTCCTTGACCTGCTTCACGTATTGGTCGAGGTAGGCTTCTTTTTTGCCCTCGGAGGCGGCGTAGTAGGAGCCCTCGTCGTATTCGTTGCCGACAAAGTGCTGCCCCATGATCAGATAATCGAGGTGCAGCTGCCGCACAAATGCCATAAACGGCTCAAAGGTCTCCGGATAATATTCCGTTTCAAAGCCGAGCAATATCTTGATGTCGTTTTGTAGGCGCGGTCGGTGCCGGTGGCGTGGTTGCAGCGAAAGCTGTGGGTGTGCAAATTATACTTCATTCTTATCAAACCTTTCAAATGTGTATTATACACAAAAAAGGAAAGAAGTGCAAATGTATTGCAAAACTTTTTGAAAACCGTTATAATAGAAGAAACATGGAAATCAATTTTGCAAAAATGCGCAAATTATCCTTTTCTTCGTTGTAGGGGCGAACCCATGTGTTCGCCCAGCCGCGCTGTCCTGTCAAATCGATTTTGAACAGGAAAACGGCGGCTCCCTATCAGGGCGCACACACGGGTGCGCCCCTACACATTATTTTACAAGTTCAGCGCAAATTTTCCTTGGAGACGCAGGGGCGAACCCATGTGTTCGCCCGGCCGCGCTGTCCTGTCAAACCGATTTTGAACAGGAAAACGGCGGCTCCCTATCAGGGCGCACACACGGGTGCGCCTCTACACATTATTTTATAAGTTCAGCGCAAATTTTCCTTGGCGACGTAGGGGCGAACCCAGTAGGCGCGGTCGGTGCCGGTGGCGTGGTTGCAGCGAAAGCTGTGGGTGTGCAAATTATACTTCATTCTTATCAAACCTTTCAAATGTGTATTATACACCAAAAAGGAAAGAAGTGCAAATGTATTGCAAAACTTTTTGAAAACCGTTATAATAGAAGAAACAACGCGGAAAGGGCTGTTTTTTATGACAAAGAGCGACTTAGCGGTGCAGTTCAAGCACAGCGGCTATAACTGCGCACAGGCGGTCGTCGCCGCTTTTGCGGAGGATCTCGGAATAAATTTGGAAACGGCGCGTGCTCTCGGCGCAGGCTTCGGCGCCGGTATGGGCACCATGGGCGCCACCTGCGGCGCATTGTGCGGCGCGCAGATCGTGCTGGGACTGCACAAAAAGGGTCAGCGCGTCATGGGCACGGCGCGCAGCCTCTACAGCGCGTTTCTTGACCGCTGCGGCGCGACGGTCTGCATGGACTTGAAGGGCGTTGCCACCGGCAGGGTCCTCTGCTCTTGCGACGACTGTGTTGCCAACGCGGTGCAGATTTTGGAGGAGCGGCTGTGAGCCGGACATTTGCGCGCACGGAGCTGCTGCTCGGAGAAGAAGCCATGCAGCGGCTGCAAAACGCGCGTGTGGCGGTGTTCGGCGTCGGCGGCGTCGGCGGCTATGTGGTGGAGGCGCTGGCGCGTTCGGGCGTCGGTGCGCTCGATCTGATCGACAACGACACGGTCGCCGAGAGCAACCTCAACCGCCAGATTATCGCCCTGCGCTCCACGATCGGGCAGTACAAAACCGACGTTGCCAAGGCGCGGATTATGGACATCAACCCCGATTGCCGGGTGACGGTTTATCATACCTTTTATTTGCCCGAAACCGCGCACACCTTCGACTTTTCGCAATATGATTATATCGTGGACGCGATCGACACCGTAAAGGGCAAGCTCGCGCTGGTGGAACAGGCACAGGCGGCAGGCACGCCCGTCATCTGCTCCATGGGCGCCGGCAACAAGCTCGACCCCACGCGGTTTGAGGTCGCGGACATCTACAAAACCTCGGTCTGTCCGCTCGCGCGCGTCATGCGCTATGAGTGCAAAAAGCGCGGCGTCAAAAGGCTCAAGGTGGTCTATTCCAAGGAGCCGCCGGTGCGTCCCGTCAAAAAGAGCGACGAGCAGACCGTCCGCCGCGACATTCCCGGCTCGACCGCATTCGTTCCCTCGGTCGCCGGACTGATCATCGCAGGCGAGGTTATCAAAGACATGATCGGGTGATTTCATGCAGCAAAAAACAGCCGTCCGCCAAAGGCGCAGGGGCGGCAGAAAAAAGATCATACTCATCACTATCGCCGCTTTTTTGGCGCTGTGCATCGGCGCTTCGGCGATTTATCTCAACATCCATTACAGCGCCGGAGAAGCCGCCATGCAGGCGATGCAGGGCGGCGACGGCGTGACCGTTTCCGAGGGACGCCGCGCTGGTGTTTTATCCCGGCGGCAAGGTGGACAGCGAAGCCTACGCGCCGCTGATGAAAAGGCTCGCGGCAGGCGGCGTCGATTGCTTTTTGCTCAAGCTCCCGTTCCGTCTGGCGGTGCTCGATATGAACGCCGCCGACAGGGTCGTTTCGGGCTATGATTACAAATACCTGCTGGTCGGCGGTCACTCGCTCGGCGGTGTGGCGGCTGCCTCCTACAGCGACAGCCACGCGGACAAAATCTGCGGCTCCGTGCTCCTCGCGTCCTATCCCTCCGGCAAAATGAGCGAAAACGCGCCGCCGGTGCTCTCCGTTTACGGCACGCGCGACGGCGTGATGGATCCGGACAAATTCCGCGAGGCACAGCCCTATCTCCCCCCATTCAGCGTCACCGAGCAGATTTCCGGCGGCAACCACGCCGGCTTCGGCGACTACGGCGCACAGGACGGCGACAGCGAACCGACGATCACCGCCGACAAACAGCAGGAGCAGACTGCCGCGCTGGTGTTCTCGTGGGTACAGCTGTTGCAGTCGCAGATGTTGGGAGGTATAAAATGAGATTGCTGATCGCGGATCTGGTGACGGAGCTGGAGCCGCGCTATGAAAACACAAAACGGCTGGCGGAGCCGTTCCGCTACGAGGGCGACCGCCCGACGGATATCCGGCTGACCGTCACCGACGCGTATTTGGAAAGCCTGATGCGCCGCGCCGCGCCGAACACCACGGAGGAGCTGATGGAGAACTTTGCGTTCAGCTGCGACTTCAACCGCAAGGCGATCCCCTTTCAGACCATGCTGGTGCACTCCTCGGCGCTGGTGTATGACGGCGGCGCCTACCTGTTCTCAGCCGATTCGGGCGTCGGAAAGTCCACCCACACGCGGCTGTGGCTGCAAGCCTTCGGCGACCGCGTGCATATCCTCAACGACGACAAGCCCGTCGTCAGGCTGAGCGGCAGCACCGCGCTCTGCTGCGGCACGCCCTTTGACGGCGGCAGCGGCATCGCCAAAAACGAGACCGTGCCGCTGCAAGCGATCGTGTTTGTCGAAAGAGGCGAAAAAAACGCCGTCCGCATCCCGTCCTCGCGCGAGGTGCTGCAAAAAATCTATTTTCAGACCGCGCACATGGTCAGCGCCCGAACAGCCGACCGCATGCTCGCCAATTTTGAGCGGCTGCTGGCTATGTCAAAATTCTATGTGCTGACCTGCAAGACGGACGTCAGCGCCGCCTACACGGCGTTTGACGGTATCATCAACGATACAGGAGTGAAATATAATGAAAAAATGGATTAGCTTGTTTGTTGCCGTTCTGCTGACGGCGCTCGCCGTTGTGCCTGCCGCGGCGGACGAAGCCTATCAAAAGGGCGACGCCAACATGGACGGTCGCGTGACCATCAACGACGCCACCCACATCCAGCGCTATCTGGCGGAGGTGAGCGCCTGTGACAGCTTTTGGGAGCTGTTCACCGCCGACGCCGACAACGACGGCGTGGTGAGCATCAACGACGTCACCACCCTGCAAAGAGAGCTGGCGCAGTACTACACCCTCATGGGCAACGTGCCCGACGGCAACGCCACCATTGCACAGGCGGCTATCTCGATGGCTTATCCCAACAAGGGCGACGGCTATCTCACACCCGGCAAGCAGCTCTACAGAGATGTGCTGCAGCTGGTGCTGCCCGGCGACGGCATCGTGCGTTCCTGCGATCGCTTTGTCTGCGCATCCGTCCGCTGGTCGGGCGCCGACGACAACTACCCTGCCGGTCACGTCGGCACACAGGCAGACTACCTCGACGCCCATCCCGAAAAGTGGCAGAGCGTGTTCGGCAGCACCTTTATGGTGAGCGACAACTACCGCCACAGCATTCCCGACGGCTTGCAGCCCGGCGACGTGGTGATCGAATACAGCGCCTATGACTTCCGCTCGCACACCTTCATCTATTGCGGAGAGGGACTGATCGCGCTGATTTATCCCGATGTGGTCGGCGAAGGCTACAACGCCGCAAGCGCCAGCTACGACGACACCGCGCCGCAGTGCACCTACTGGTCGCTGACCTACAGGTATTTCCGCGTTTTCCGCTGCAAGCAATACGAGAGCAGCCCGCGCTACAAGAATGTAGGTCTAAAGGGCTGAGCAAAAACAATTTCAAAAAAATCCCGTCAAACTCTTGACAATTGCCGATTTTTCCAGTATAGTATATATGGTTATGGGGGTATAGCTCAGCTGGGAGAGTGCTTGACTGGCAGTCAAGAGGTCACGGGTTCGAGCCCCGTTATCTCCACCAGATTCGCGGCATAGATAGCTTTTTAGCTGTTTATGCTGTGAACAACAATAGAATACAGTTGACATGGGTTTTCGTATCTTTTCCCATTCAACAACGTCATGTAAACGGTGTTACATGCACTATCCTCTTGGTGTTTCCCAACACGAGAGTGAGTTGCCGATGTAGCTACTAAACAAGATTGGGACTTCACACAGTTCCCTGCTCTTGCAGAGTGGATTAGGCTCTTACTCCGTACAAAAGGTTATTTCCTCAAAATAACAACTGTGTGTTGGTCGCTTTCCTGTCGGCAAACAGGTTTGGTTCAAAGCCAAAGGTCGTCGCGTAACTCTTATTTGACGGTTGAGTACCAGATACAATCCTATTCAGTTGTAGTGATAAGATTAATAAGTGGAAACCAATAGCTTGGCTTACGACGAAGGTAAAGGCTATTGGTTTTTTCTTATAAACCATACCAAATTAGATTATATATCAGTTGCCGATTATTGTCAATCGAATTATGTCGAATAAAATTACAATCCGATTACAAAAACCAACAGAAGAAAGAATTACGCAGGGATGGTGGACAAATTGTCCACTGTCCCGTTTTCATTATAATGGGCTTCTTCTCCTCTCTGCCGGTTATCAAGTGGACAAATTGTCCACACATACACCATCATTATCCGTTTTCCACCGGCTTATATGTAGCCCCGATATTTTCCATTCGCTCTGCAAACTCGCAGATGTGATAGAGATTATCGCCAATCTCAACGTGACACGGGTCGATATATCGGCAAACACGCTGCTTCGGCGTATCATTCAGATAGCTAATCTGAATGGTGCCACCATCAGGAAGAATGAACAGGTCATTATAACCGGAATCTATGAAGCGGATACCCTTCTTAGCGCGCTCCAGATGGCTGTCTAACCAATCTTTTCTGTAGCAATAGCAATACAGGTTATACTCGCCTTTATACGGATTCAGGCGCATCAGGAAGGTGTAATGCTCGGTATCCACCCTCACGCCGTACTCCCTGCCGTTGGAATACTCGAAAGTATTGCCCACCTCGTAACAGAAGTTCTCCATATCGCGCCGCTTGTGGAGAAATCTGTTCTTCTCGCGGAAATAGTCGATCATCGCATAGAACTTCGCTTTGAACTCGTCTGTGTTGTAGTCGGCACGAAATTCGTTCCAAGTGTTGAAGAATCCGTTGTCCGATGATCCGAAGTCAGCTCTGAGATAGCCGACCAAGCCCGTCTGACCTGATATTTGCTGACTGTTACGGTAGGTGTACAGATATTCATTGCCTTTGAGGGGAATTGCTGTATAATCCATCATATTTTTCCTTTCTGCCCGTATCGCCGATAGCACAGCGTTTTTCTAAATGGTAAATACGCCGATTCCGCGTTCTGTTTTAATAAGATACTCATGGCAGGAGAACATCTTTGAGTATTTCGAAATCGCCTGTTCGGGGATGTCCGTGAAGTTTTCTTCGCCCAATCCGCATATAAAGAACGTGCCGAATAGCAGATCGAGAATCCTTCTATTTTCGTCGCGCAAGGCTCGATTGAACGGCAAGCCGTTTATTTTGCCTTCCTCGTTGACGACAATAGCGACATCATCAAGATAGATCGGCTCAATCAGACCG
>ONGI01000097.1 GCA_900317315.1 uncultured Eubacteriales bacterium | reverse complement strand
CAGCTCAGCCTGCAGGACTTTGCCGCGATCGCCAACCGACTCAACGGAGGTGCCCGATGAACCGTTCCGAAAAAATGAACATTCTCTACAAGCTCGGCTTTATTTTGATGTGCGTCTGCGTGGTGCTGTTTGGCGCGGCGCTCGTCTGCTTGATACTCCTCAGCAACATCTTTGCCGGTGTGCTGATCTCCGCTGTCGGCTCGGCGCTCTGCCTTGCCGCCATCATCCTCACCCTGCTCAGCAAGCCGCGAAAGCCCAAGCCCAAGAAGGAAGAAGTTTTTGAAAACGCGGCGGAAAGTGTATTGACAGAAAACAGCGCCGATGTTATAATAGAACCAGATAAAGGGGAGTAGTTCGCGGAATACCGTGATATATTTCGTCAGTCACATATCGTTATGATATCGGATATATCTGAAAGAACGAGACTTTTATTGCAGCTTTTGGTCTGCAATAGAGGTCTCTTTTTTACTTATAAGGAGGATAAGCCATGGCGAATTGGTATCAAAAAACAGGTGATGAGGTTCTAAAGGAATTTGGCGTCACCACCGACGGTCTCTCACGCCAAAAAGCGGAGGAGCTGCTGCACAGTCACGGCGAAAACGTGCTGGCAGAGGGAAAGAAAAAAACGGTTTTGCAGGTGTTTTTGGGGCAGTTTGCGGATCTGCTGGTCATCATTTTGATCATTGCCGCGATCATCTCCATCTTCTCCGGCAACCTTGAGAGCACGATCGTCATTTTGGCGGTCATCACCCTCAACGCGATCTTGGGAACCGTGCAGCATGTGCGCGCCGAAAAATCGCTGGACAGCCTCAAATCGCTCTCGTCTCCGTCCGCCAAGGTGATCCGTGACGGACAAAAGCTCGAGATCGACTCCAAGCATGTTGTGCCGGGGGATATCGTTATTCTCGAAGCAGGCGACATGGTGGTTGCCGACGGCCGCATTTTGCACAACTATTCTTTGCAGGTCAACGAAAGCTCGCTGACCGGTGAATCGACAAATATCGACAAAACCGACGCGCCCATCAGCGGCGAGGCAGCGCTGGGCGACCGCGTCAACATGGTCTTTTCGGGCAGCCTTGTCACCTACGGCAGAGCGATGGTGCTCGTGACCGAGACCGCCATGGACACCGAGATCGGCAAGATCGCCGCGCTGATGAATGCCTCCAAGGAAAAGAAAACGCCCCTGCAGCAGAGTCTGGACAAGTTCTCGGGCAAGCTGGCGATCATCATTATGATCATCAGCGTGCTGGTGTTCGTGCTGACGATGTGGCAGAGCGGCTGGAAGGGCGAGGCGATCATCGGCTCCCTGATGTATGCCGTGGCGCTGGCTGTGGCGGCGATCCCCGAGGCGCTCGGCTCGATCGTCACGATCGTACAGGCGATGGGCACCCAAAAAATGGCAAAGGAAAACGCCGTTATCAAGGATCTGAAGGCGGTCGAAAGCCTCGGCTGCGTGTCGGTCATCTGCTCCGACAAGACCGGCACGCTGACGCAGAACAAGATGACGGTGCAAAAAATCTATATCAACGGCGAGAGTATCCGCGAGGAACAGCTTGACCTCGCCGACAACGCCCACCGTCAGCTGCTCTACGGCATGATCCTCAACAACGATTCCAGCATCGCGCGCTGATCGAGTCCTCGCGCCACATCGGCTTGGACGAGAACCTGATCCGTGAGGTCCTCAGCCGCGAGGAGGAGGTTCCCTTTGACTCCGACCGCAAGATGATGTCCACCAAGTACCGTCTGCACGGTGTGGAGCATGTGCTCACCAAGGGCGCGCTCGATTCCATTCTCGACCGCTGCATCAGCATCACCGACAAAAACGGCGTGCGTCCGATCACCGAAGCGGACAAAAAACGCATTCTTGATGTCAACACCCGCTATTCCGAGGAGGGCTTGCGCGTGCTCGCGTTTGCCTACAAGGAGAGCGACGAAGCCCTCACGCTGGAAACCGAACAGGGCTATACCTTTATCGGTCTGGTGTCGATGATCGACCCGCCGCGTGAGGAGAGCCGTCAGGCAGTGGCGGACGCTATCCGCGCCGGCATCAAGCCGATCATGATCACGGGCGACCACAAGGTGACCGCCTCGGCTATCGCGCGTCAGATCGGCATCATGCGCGACGGCGACATCTCCGTCACGGGCATGGAGCTGGACGCTATGAGCGACGACGAGCTGGACAAGGTGCTCGAAAAGATCTCCGTCTATGCGCGCGTTTCGCCGGAGAACAAGATCCGCATCGTGGAGGCTTGGCAGCGCAAGGGCAATATCGTGTCCATGACCGGCGACGGCGTAAATGACGCGCCGGCGCTCAAAAAAGCCGACATCGGCGTGGCAATGGGCATCACCGGCACCGAGGTCTCCAAGGACGCGGCGAGCATGATCCTGCAGGACGACAACTTTGCCACGATCATCAAGGCGGTCGCCAACGGCAGAAACGTCTACCGCAACATCAAAAACTCGATCCTCTTCCTGCTCTCGGGCAACATGGCGGCGATCATCACGGTGCTGTTCGCGTCCGTTTTCGCACTGCCCATGCCGTTTATGCCGGTGCATTTGCTCTTTATCAACCTGCTGACCGACTCGCTGCCGGCTATCGCCATCGGCATGGAGCCGCCGGAGGACGGTCTGCTCTCGCAAAAGCCGCGTGATCCAAAGGAAGGCATCCTCACCAAGCAATTCACCCTGCTGCTGTTTTTGCAGGGCGCACTGATCGCGGTCGCGGTCATCCGCGCGTTCTATATCGGCTTGGAGTCAAACGCAGCTGTCGCCAGCACGATGGCGTTTGCCACGCTCACACTGGCAAGGCTCTTCCACGGCTTCAACTGCCGCAGTGAAAAATCCATCATCTCCATCGGTCTGTTCTCCAATCCGGCAAGCATCGGCGCGTTTATCCTCGGTTTGCTGCTGCTCACGGTCGCTCTCTTTGTGCCCGGACTGCACTCTCTGTTCTCCGTGACAGACCTCACCGGTCAGCAGATCGGAACCATCATCGGCTTGGCGCTCACGCCTACACTCGTGATCCAGGTGGCAAAGCTGTTGTTAGGCGTCAAAAAGAAATAACCGTCCGACGGCAGGAAATTAATTGCCGAAAAGTGACAAAAGATACTTGACATCGGCACTATAAAATTCTATAATGGAATAAAACAAATAAGGAGTGACCGTTTATGAATATATGGCACGACATTTCACCAAAACGCATTACACCCGATGACTTTTTTGCCGTTATCGAAATTTCGAAGGGCGACAAGAATAAATATGAGCTGGACAAAGAAACCGGTATGCTCAAGCTTGACCGCGTGCTGTTCACCTCGACCCACTACCCTGCCAACTACGGCTTTATTCCGCGCACCTTTGCCGACGACGGCGACCCGTTGGATGTGCTTGTGCTGTGCAGCGAAAAGATCCTGCCCATGACGCTGGTCGAGTGCAAGCCGATCGGCCTGCTCAACATGATCGACGGCGACAGCCGGGACGAAAAAATCATCGCTGTTCCGCTCAACGACCCCAACTACTCCACCTACAGTGACATCCAGGATCTGCCCAAGCATGTGTTTGAAGAGATCCAGCACTTCTTTGCGGTCTACAAGTCCCTGGAGCACGGCAAGGAAACCTCCGTGGCAGAGGTCAGCGGCGTTCAGGTGGCAAAGGACACCATCAAAAAATGCATTGAATGCTACATCACCGACTTCCAGATGGCATAAGCAGCATGACGGCAGCGTGACGCTGCTCCCAAATCCCGTCTTTTAGAGCGTTTCGTTTAGAGGAAGCTTTCATCAACGGCGGCGCCAAAAAAACAATATTTCCCATAAGACAAAAAGGCGCACGAAAGTGCGCTTTTTTGAATTTGGAATGTGAAATTCCAAATTTTCAAAAAATCTTTGCAACAAAACACGCCAAATTCTGCACTATATAATTGAACGATATCGTTGGAGGAACATTATGGGTACGGACATGATCAGCCGTGCGCGTGCAGGCGACAAGCAGGCATTCGCGCAGCTTTATGCACAATACAAGGACAAGCTGTTTCGCTATGCATATTTTAAGCTCGGCAATGAGCAGGACGCGCAGGACGCGGTGAGCGACTGTGTGGTGGAGGCATATTTGGGGATCGCGGCGCTCAAAAGCGAAAAGGCGTTTTCCGCTTGGATCTTCCAAATCCTCCACCGCTGCTGCTGCGCGATCCTCAGCCGTCCGAAGGACATGGCGTTGGAGGACGACGGCTCGCTTGTCTATCATGACAGCCACCTTGCGCCGGAGCTGAAGGAAGCGCTGGCGATATTGTCGGACGAGGACAGAGACATCGTCCTGCTGCATGTGGTGGCAGGCTACAAAACGCGCGAGATCGCGACATTATTGGCACTCAACCACGCCACGGTGCGCTCAAGACTGTCGCGCGCACTGGCGAAGATGAGAGAATTTTTGGAGTGACGGTTATGAAAAAGACTGATTTTGATTCTATTAAAGAAAAATTTGACAACAGCGGCGTGAACGCTCCCGACGCGCTGCACGAGGACAGGATCGCCGGCATGCTGCCCGAACAGCCCCTGCAGGCGCTTCCGCCGAAGCAAAGCAGAAAAAAGGTGGTTGCCGGCGTTTCGGCAGCGGCGGCTTTTGCGGTCGTGACCGCCGGCGCCATCACCTTTACGAGCCTGTTCCACCAGCCCTTTAGCCCGAAGTTTGTCGCCGGCACCGCGTCGCTGCGCGCGTTCGGCAGCCGCGACGAGCTGACGGAGGAGGTCAAAAAGATACAGAATATCCGCAAACGCAACAGCACCGATCCAAGGGATTGGATTTACGGTAATGCGTTGCCCGAAAAAAGCGCAGAATACAACCATTTTGATGCCGCTCTTCCCGACACCGGCTCCTCCTCCGGCTCTTCCTCTCACAACAGCACCTACGTGCAGGCGACCGGCGTGGACGAAGCGGACTGCGTTAAGACGACCGCCACGCACATCTTCTATCTGAACGGCAACACCATCCACATCTTTTCCGCCGAGGGAAAGAACGCCAAAGAGGTCGGCACGGTTGAGGGCACGGACGAAAACAGTCTCTCTGATTTTTATGTGTCCGGCGACCGCCTGATTACCCTCGGTGTGGCGTACCGGGACAGCGGCGTGTACACGGAGGCAGTCGTCTATGATATTTCCGACGTCTCCGCCGTCAAAAAATCCGGCGGCTTTTCGCAGAGCGGCGACTATCTCTCCTCTCGCATGATCGGCGACACGCTCTACATGGTGAGCAATCACAATGCGCGCTATGAACTGGATTTGCCCCAAACCGGCGCGGCCGTCAGCACCGCCGACAGCGCCACGATGGACGAGATTCCTTACACCGATGTTTTTTCGGTGGAAACACCCACCGGCAGCAACTTTTTGGTGGTGAGCCGCGTGGACGTCAAGACCGACGCGCAGGTCACCAAGTCCAAGGCGATCCTCGGCAGCGGCAATATCATCTACTGCAATCAGGAAAATCTCTATGTGACCGCCTACGAGTTCGCGCCCGAGGTTTACAACAACCTATTCAAGAGCTTTGACGGCAACTACTGGGACATTTACGGCGGTGAGACCGCCACGCAGATCATCAAGATCAGTCTGACGGAGGGCATTGACTTTGTCGCGTCCGAAAAGGTGGACGGCATGGTCAACAACCAGTATGCGCTCGACGAATACAACGGCAAGCTGCGCGTCGCCACCACCTCGCGCGACAGCGAACAAAACGAGATCAACAACCTCTATGTGCTCGACGAAAATCTCCGTCAGCTCGGCAGCGTGACCGGCTTTGCGCAAAACGAGAGCATCAAGGCGGTGCGCTATATCAACGATACCGCCTACGTCATCACCTATGAGCAGACCGACCCGCTGTTTGTGATCGACGTGTCCGATCCGTCGCAGCCTGCCATCAAGGGCGAGGTCAAGATCAGCGGCTTCTCTACCCTTTTGGTGCCGGTGGACGACAACACCCTGCTCGGCATCGGCTATCACACCACCGATATTACGGAAGGCGACGCCGCTATGGAAATGCAGGACGGCGTGAAGATCGTCACCTTTGACGATACAAGCGAAGCGCTCAACTTCCGCGTTGAGAACGGCAAGATCAAGATCATCGACCGCTATGTTTCCGAGAAATTCAGCGATCAGGACAGCAACCTGGAGCGCTGTGTGCATGTCGGCGACAATATCTATCTGCTGGGCACCCATTATAAGGAAGAATACCGCTACGAGGATAGCGTCTATAACGGATATGTTGAATATCGGGCGGACATCGACTCGACGCCGTATAAATGAATTTGTAATGCATAATTCGTAATGCATAATTGGCTGAGAGGAAAGGTTTGTTGCTTTTTTCCTTGACAGTGTAGGGGCGAACCCATGTGTTCGCCCAAGCCGCGTTTTCCCATCTAACCATTTATATTCAGGAAACGACGGTTCCCCTACCCGGGTGCACCCCTACGGCGTCAAGGCAAACACGCACAACCTATCCTCCACCGCACAAAAACGACAAATCCGAAGCGACCCAACATTCCAAATTCCACATTCCAAATTCCAAATTCAATCATTCCGCTTTCCATTTTATTTTAAATTTCTCTTGCAAAATCCGGAAAGAAGTGCTATGATAGATAGCGATAACACAGCGACGGAGAGAGTAGCACAAAATTTCGCCCTGAAAGAGAGACGCGTCGGCGGCTGAAAGCGCGTTACGGCGGCTTTGTGTGAAGTTCGCTCCCGAGTGGCGCGTTTGAAACAGCAGTAGGGCGCGACGGTGAACACCGTTATATGTGCAAGAGTGCTTATCTTTTGATAAGAATCAGGGTGGTACCGCGGATGATCCGTCCCTGCGCCGTTTATTTGGCGCAGGGACGTTTTTTAATATGAGATTTGGAGGAAACTATGGATAAAATCAGTGAACTGCGTGCAGAATTTGAAAAAAAGCTGACGCAAATTGCCGACCTTGTCGATCTGGACAAGCTGCGCGTAGATTATTTGGGAAAAAAGGGCAGCATCACCGCGCTGCTCAAAAACATGAAGGCGCTCTCGAATGAGGAAAAAAAGACCTTTGGCGCAGAGGTCAACAAGCTCAAGGGTTATGCAGCCAAGCGAGTAGACGAAAAAATCGAGGAGCTGCGCAAGGCGGAGGTCGAGCGCGAGATCGCTGCGATGCCGCAGTTTGACATCACGGCGCCTGCCAACACCGCACGCGGCTCTTATCATCCGATCACGCTGGTGCAGCGCCAGTGCGAGTCGATCTTTAAGTCCATGGGCTTTACCGTGGAGGATTATCCCGAGATCGTCACCGACTACGAGTGCTTTGAGGCGGTCAATATCCCCAAGCACCATCCGGCGCGCGACATGCAGGACACCTACTACCTGACAAACGGTCAGCTGCTCAAATCCCACACCTCGGCGGCACAGAACGCCATTCTCAAAAAATACGGCAGCAGACTCCAAAACGGCGTGCCGATCAAGGCGATCTTCCCGGGACGCTGCTTCCGCAACGAGGCGACCGACGCCAACCACGAGAACACCTTCTTCCAGATGGAGGGTATGATGGTGGACAAGGACATCTCCATCTCCAACCTGATCTTCTTTATGAAGACCATGCTCTCCGAGGTGTTCCAAAGAGACGTCAAGGTCAGACTGCGCCCGGGCTTCTTCCCCTTCGTTGAACCCGGCTTTGAGCTGGACATCAACTGCCTGATCTGCGGCGGCGAGGGCTGTCCGTCCTGCAAGCACAGCGGCTGGCTGGAGCTTTGCCCCTGCGGCATGATCCATCCCAACGTGCTCCGCGAGGGCGGCATTGACCCCGAGGCATACACCGGCTTTGCGTTCGGTCTGGGTCTGACCCGTCTTGCCATGATGAAATACAAGGTCAAGGATATACGCGACTTCAACAGCGGCAGCCTGAAAGCGCTGTCGCAGTTTACCGACGACGAATAAGAGAGGAGCAACGAATATGTTTTTATCAATGAACTGGATCTCCGACTTTGTTGACCTCTCGGGGCTCGATAAGCTCGCACTGATCCAACAGTTTTCCCTTTCCACCGCCGAGGTGGAGAATGACATCTTCTTCAAGGGCAGCGACATCAGCGGCGTCGTGGTCGCCGAGATCATGTCCGTGGAGGCGCATCCCGATTCCAAAAAGCTGCATTTGCTCAAGGTGGACGCCGGCGACGGCGCGCTGACCGACGTGGTTTGCGGTGCGCCGAATGTGCGCGTCGGCATGAAAACCGCCTTTGCCAAGGTGGGCGCCCAAATCGGCGAGATCACCATTGCGCCGCGCAAGCTGGCAGGCTACACCTCCAACGGCATGTGCTGCGGCGAAGCAGAGATCGGCATCAGCGACGACAACTCCGGCATCATGGAGATCACCGACGATATCCCCAACGGCACCGACCTCAAAACCGTCTATGAGATCGACGACATCGTTTTTGAGGTGGACAACAAGTCCCTCACCAACCGCCCCGACCTCTGGGGTCACTACGGCATTGCGCGTGAGTTTGCCGCCCTTGCCGGCAGACCGCTCAAGCCGCTCGACACCGAGGATTTGAGCGCCTATGACGCACTGAAAAAGGTTGATTTGAAGATCGAGGATCCGCTCTGCTACCGCTATTCCTGCTTGCAGGTGGAGAACATCAAGCGCTCCGTCAGCCCGGTCAACATGCGCATCCGTCTTTATTACTGCGGCATGCGTGCCATCAACTTCCTCGCCGACCTCACCAACTACCTCATGCTCGAAATGGGTCAGCCCATGCACGCGTTCGATTCGCGCAAGGTCGAAAAGATCCGCATCAAGCGCTTTGATGCGCCGTTTGAATTCCAGACCCTCGACGGCGTAAAGCGCCATGTGGACGAAAACACCCTGATGATCTGCAACGACAACACGCCTGTGGCGATCGCCGGCATCATGGGCGGTCTCGACTCCGAGATCGTGGAGGACACCACCACCCTGACGCTCGAATCCGCCACCTTTGACGCTGCCTCTATCCGCAAATCGACCGTTCGTCTGGCGCACCGCACCGACGCCTCCATGCGCTACGAAAAGAGCCTTGACCCCGAGATGACCGATGTGGCGATCGCGCGGTTCTTAAATCTTTTAAAGAAATATGACAACGAGGTGCAGGTCGTGTCGGCACTCACCGATGAAACTGCGTTCCGCTATGACACCGTGGAGCTGAACTTTGACAAGTCCTTTGTTGACCGCTACACCGGCATTGAGATCGACAACGGCACCATCGTCAAAACGCTTGAGAGCCTCGGCTTTGCCGTCAGGGAAGAAAACGGCGTGTTTGACGTGGTGGTTCCCTCTTGGCGTGCGACCAAGGACGTCACCATGAAGGCGGACATCATCGAAGAGATCACGCGCATTTACGGCTATGACAACTTTGCCGTTCACACCACGCGCTCACCGCTCTACCCTGTCCGCATGGACGAGGTGAAGCGCAATGAAGAAAAGATCAAGGATATTCTGGTCAAGCGCTACAACCTCCACGAGCTGCACTCCTATGTGTGGGCATACAACGACGAGCTGAAAAATCTCGGCATCGAGGTCGAGGACAACATCAAGCTCCTCAACGCCACCAACCCGAATATCGAGACCATCCGCAACGCCATGATCCCCACCCAGCTCTGTCAGGTCAAGACCAACGTGGGCTTTGCGCCCGATTTTGGCATTTTTGAGATCGGCAGAGTCGTGACCGGCATGACCGAGGACGATCTGGTCGTCGAGAAGAAAAAGCTCGCCGTCACGCTCTACAGCAAGACGCAGGACGTCAAGACGCTCTACTTTGCGCTGCGCGACATGCTCGCCGTGATCGCGGACGACGTGAAGCACACGCCGCTCACCTTTGCCGCATCCGAACCGGCTCATGCGTTTGAGCATCCCGTGAACCGCAACACCATTCTGATGAACGGTACGGAGATCGGCATGATGGGCATCGTCCATCCCGAAATCGGCAGAAAGATCGACAAAAAGGCGGCGATCGTGTTTGCCGAGATCGACATGCAGGCGTTCGGCGAGCAGGAAAATGCGTCGATCCTCTACGCCGAGCCGTCCAAGTTCCCGCCGATGGACTACGATCTGAGCGTCGTGGTGCCCAAGGGCGTGCTGTTTGCCGACATGCGCACATGCTGGGAAAACGAGGGCGCAGGCATTCTCCGCGGCGTGCGCATCGTGGACAGCTACGATACCAGCGTGTTCCACAGCGAGACCATGCGCTTTGAGTTCTCCAGCAACGAGCGCACCCTCTCCTCCGCAGAGGTGCAGGAGATCATGAACCGCATTATCGAAAACCTCAAGGCGATCAACGTCACACTGCGGTAACGCAAATCATACAAAACCCACAGGCAAGAGCTCCGTCGACGGGCTCTTGCCTTTGCTTTGGTGTATGTCAGTGTATGTCAGCGTATGTGGAAGGGCAGAAGACATACACCTCAAAAACCGCATAGGTAAGCCATTTTTCGGGTGTATGTCCGCAAAAATATACTTACACCGAACCTACACCGCCTACACCGCCTACACCGCCTGCACGTCTCACACAAACCGCATAGCCAAGCCATTTTTTAGCGGATTTGCAGAAAACACTTGCACTTTCCGATAAAATATAGTATAATAATAAAATAGATAACTTGGGAGGTGTTTCAGTATGTTAGATAAGACGATGATTTTTTCGCTTGGTGAAGAAAAAGAAGACCAGATAAAAAAGGGACTTACCATCGTATATGACGCGTTGAGACAAAAGGGATACAATCCCATTAACCAAATCGTGGGTTACATTCTGTCGGAAGACCCCACCTATATCACCACCTTTAACAATGCGCGCAACATCATCAGCAAGATTGACCGCGACGACCTACTGGAAGCACTGGTAAAATCATACCTGAATGTATAGAAAGGATTGATGCCCTGTGGCAGACAGCAAAAAGTCGGGCGAGTTCTTCACCTATAAGGGAAGACCCCTTGTGCGCTGTGGCGACGAGATCTATTACGGCAACATGGAGGAGCCGTATGTGATCCGTCTCCAAATCAAAAGCAAAAAAGTAGTCAACGGCGAGGAGCTTGCCGATAAGGTGACGGTGCAGCTGATGGCGACCGACCCCTATCTTTCTCCGCGCAAGCAACTGGTGAAATCCAGCGAAAAGAACGGCCTGTTTTTGGCTCCAGCGAAAAGAACGGCCTGTTTTTGGCGATGGATATTGCCGACATATGGCTGGAACGCGCTTTGTCCAGCAAGAAAAAGACACAGCGCTGACAAATGGATCTTGCAGCTATAGGCTGCCGAAAAGAGAGCTGACCTGTCAAAAGTCAGCTCTCTTTTTTTGTGCTTTTCTACTATCAAATATAACCGAAATCCGTCCTATGCTTTGATTTCGGCGATCATGCGCTGCAGCCCTGTGACGTCGCGGACGTCCACACTGCCGTCGTCGTTGATGTCGCAGGCATAGCGGACATTCCCGTTGGAAAAGTCGAGCCATGCGCCGTCAAACTCCGCCAGAGCGCGCTGCAGGGTGGTCGCGTCGGCAATATCCACCTTGCCGTCACCGTTCACATCTCCCCTTTTGGGCTTGGAAAAGACGAGCGTCAGCGGATAGAACGGCAGATTATACGA
>ONGI01000104.1 GCA_900317315.1 uncultured Eubacteriales bacterium | reverse complement strand
GAGGTGATGGAAGCCGCGATCAGCGTGACCGGCAAGCCCTTGAAGCTCTCGGGAATGTCCGCGCCCTCGATCTTGGAGCGCACGCCCGAGAACATCACCATGGCGAGGAAGAAGCCCAAGCCGCTGCCGAGCGAGTTGACCATGGCTTCGAGGAAGGTGTATTCCGAATCAATGTTGAGGATGGTCACGCCCAAAACGGCACAGTTGGTGGTGATCAGCGGCAAATAGACGCCCAGCGAGCGGTGAAGCGAGGGGAGATAGCGCTTGAGCACGATCTCGACGAGCTGCACCAGCGCCGCGATGACCAGAATAAAGACGATCGTCTGCAAATATTCGAGGTGGTTCGGCACCAAAATCAGCATTTGGATGGGATAGGTCGCGGCAGTCGCCATCAGCATGACGAAGATGACCGCCAAGCTCATGCCGGTCGCGGAATCGAGCTTTTTGGAAACGCCGAGAAACGGGCAGATACCCAAGAACCGCGACAGCACATAGTTATTGACAAAGACGGCGGAGAGCAGGATCACAATAAATTTTGTCATTTTGCAGCCACCTCCGCTTTCTCTTCACCGCAGCCGCCGCGATCCGCTCTGCCGCATGCAGCCGCCTGCGGACAGCCGGCACAGCCGAATTCCTTCTTTTTGGGCTTGTGCTTGCCGAACTTGTTGACAATGGCGATCAGCAGACCAAACACAAAGAAGCCGCCCGGCGCCATGGTGAGGATCGCGATCTTGTTATCGACCAGAACCGGGATATCTATGCCGAAGAAGGTGCCGTTGCCGAACACCTCACGGATCAGCGCCATCAGGCTGAGTGCCAGCGTAAAGCCGGCGCCCATGCCGAGCGCGTCGATCGCGGAGTCGATGACGGTGTTTTTGTTGGCGAACATTTCCGCTCTGCCGAGGATGATGCAGTTGACGACGATCAGCGGCAGATAGATACCGAGCGACTGGTCGAGCGCCGGCGCAAACGCCTTGACGAGCATCTGCACCATGGTGACAAAGCCGGCGATCAGCACGATGTAGCAGGGAATGCGCACCTTGTCGGGTATGATTTTGCGCAGGGCGGAGATGACCACATTGGAGCAGAGCAGCACCACGGTAGCCGCCGCGCCCATGCCCAGCGCGTTTATGATACTGGTAGAGGTGGCGAGTGTGGGACAGGTGCCGAGCACCAGCACCAGCACAGGGTTTTCTTTGATCAAGCCCTTGGAAAAGTTTTGCAGTTTATTCATCACTTCGCCTCCCCTGTCAAAATGTCGTATGCCTCAAACGCCGCTTTCATGGCGCTCTTGTATGCCTTGGAGGAAATCGTCGCACCGCTCAGCGCATCCACGCTCTCGTAGGTCTCGGCGGTTTTTCCCTCATAATTATGGCGGTAGTCGCTGTCGTTGCCCACCACACGCGAGCCGATACCGCTGGTTTCGCTGTGTTCGATCGTCTTTGTCGCCTCGATCGTGCCGTCGCTTTTGATGCCGCAGGTCAGCTTGATGTCGCCGCCGTAGCCCTTGACGGTCAGCGAGAACACGTAGCCGGCGCCGTTTGTCGCCTTGACTGCCTTTGTGACTTCCTTGGGCAGCCCGGCGTTTTCGACGTCGATATTTTCAAACGCATCCGCCTCGGTGAGCACCTCATGCTGCGCCTTTGCCTCCGCCTTGGCGTTTGCGTCGGCGATGATGGGTGCGGTGACGGAGTTGATATAGGCGAGCAGCGCCGTGACCACCAGACAGATGGCGGCGAGCACTGCGATCGGCTTTATGATGTCCTTCACGACTCGTCCACCTCCCCTACCAGCGGCTTGGAGCGCGTAAGCTTTTCGATATAGGGCGTGAGGATGCTCATGATCAGCAGCGCAAAGCTGACGCCCTCGGGGAAGTTGCCCCAAAAACGGATGAGGATCGTGATCAGACCGCAGCCCACGCCGTAGATGATCTTGCCCCATTTGGTGGCAGGCGAGGACGAATAGTCGGTCGCCATAAAGAACGCGCCGATCATCAGACCGCCGGAGAGCACCTGCGCGAGCACGTCCTGTCCGCAGACAAGCGACATCAGCGCGACAGTTCCGATGAATGAGACCGGAATGTGCCAGGTGATAACGCCCCTAAACAGCAGGTAGAGACCGCCGAGCACCAGCGCCAGCACGCTGGTCTCGCCCAGACAGCCGCCGGTGTTGCCGAGGAACATGTCCAGATAGGACGGCAGATGGGTGAGGTCGCCCTTTGTCATCAGCGCCAGCGGCGTGGCGCCGGTGGTGGCGTCGGGAAGCAGATTGAACGCCTGCGGCACAGCCCAGCTCGTCATGGTGCCGGAGAATGCCGTCATCAGCACAATGCGCGCGGTCGCGGCAGGGTTGGCAAAGTTTTGACCGATACCGCCGAAGAGCTGCTTGATCACGACGATCGCGATCACGGCGCCCAGCGTTGCCTGCCACAGCGGCACGTCCACCGGCAGGTTCAGCGCGAGGATAACGCCCGTGACGACCGCTGAGAGGTCGCCGATGGTGTTTTCTTTTTTACATATTTTTTCAAAGCCCCATTCGGAGAACACGCAGACCGCCACGCAGTCCACAAGCACCAGCAGGCTGCGCAGACCGAAGAAGATGACGGACGCGATCACAGCAGGGATCAGCGCAATGATCACATCGAGCATGATCGAGCGCGTGGTGCGGGGACGGTGAAAATGCGGTGAAGCGGTGGCTATCAGCTTGTTCATTTTGTCCCCTCCTTTTTCGCTTTTTGGGCGGCGTCGTAGGAACGCACCACCGCCTTGGCGAGCTTGTTGGTCTGCACCAGATGGCGCTTTGCCGGACAAACATAGGAGCAGCAGCCGCATTCCATGCACAGATCCACACAGAGCGCCTTGAGCTCCTCCGGCTCATTCATTTTGTATGCCTTTGCGATCGCGCGCGGGTCGAGCCGCAGCGGACAATTTGTCAGGCACGCGCCGCAGTTGATGCACGGCGTTGTTTTGGGCGGACGCGCCTCCGCTTCGTCCATGACCACAATGGCGTTGGTGTTTTTGAGGATCGGCGCGCTGAGGTCAGGCACCGCGATGCCCATCATGGGACCGCCGTAGAGCACCTTTGCCGGCTCCGATTTGCAGCCGCCGGCGCTCTCGATCACGTCGGCGATCGGCGTACCGATCGGCGCGATCACGTTCTTTGGCTCTCTGATGGCGGAGCCGTCCACGGTCAGGCACTTTTCGACCAGCGGCATGCCGGTTTCTATATATTTGGCGATAAACGCCAGCGTGGTGACGTTGATCACGACCACGCCCACATCGAGCGGCAAGCCGCCCTGCGGAATGAGTCTGCCGAGCGTGTTGTAGACCAGCACCTTTTCGCCGCCCTGCGGATACATGGCAGGCAGCACCTGCACCTCCACGCCCTCGATTTTGGCGGCGAGCGCACGCGCCTTGGCGATCGCGTCGGGCTTGTTGTCCTCGATGCCGATCACATAGCGCGGCACCTTGAGGTATTTTTTGAGCAGCTCAATACCGGCGAACACATCGTCTGCGCGGTCGAGCAGGGTGCGCGTGTCTGAGGTGATATACGGCTCGCACTCGGCGGCGTTGATCACCACCGCGTCCACCACGCTCAAATCGTTGTTAAAGCTGAACTTGACAAAGGTCGGAAAGCCCGCGCCGCCCAAGCCGACGGAGCCGCTGTTGCGGACAGCCGCCACAAAGCTCGTGAGGTCGTTGACCTCCGGCGGCTTGACCTCCTCGCTGATCTCCTGCAAGCCGTCCGGCTCGATCACCACGACCTGCACCTTGGCGCCCATCGCGGTCACCATTTCGTCAATTTTTTGTACCTTTCCCGAAACACTCGCATGCACCGGCGCCGAGATGTAGCCGTCCGCTTCCGCGATCAGCTGTCCCACCTTGACCGTATCGCCGCGCTTGACGATCGGCTTGGCAGGTCTGCCGATGTGCATGGACATCGGGATCGTCACCAGCTTGGGCACGGGAATACGCTGCGGCGCACTCGCTGCGGTGTGTTTCTTGTGCGGTACCCTGATACCTTTTAGTTTCATAGTTATCCTCCGCATAAATAAGCTGACAGAAAAAACGCATATATTATTATTCTAACACATTCCGATTTTTTATCCAATATGCACATTCAACAACTATTTGCCCCTATTTTGTACAAAAGTGCTATATAGCAGCGGCTAACCCTGTTTTTTGTTCTCTTTTTTTCTGTCTGTATCGGAAAAGGTGAAAAACCGGTTGCATTTGCAAAATTTTATGCTATAATAGACAATTAGCAAACATCCGACAAACACAGGAGAAACAAGATGAACGACTATCACGAGCTGCTGCAGGAAGAGAATATGGAACTGCTCCGCGCAAATCCGCTGCTAAAGGGACTCGCCGACGATGAGATAGCCGCCTTTTTGCAGCACGCCGCGCCGGACTACATTGAGCTGGAGCCGGAGCACAGCATCACGGTCCTGCCGGGCAGCGCACGCAAGATCGGACTGGTGATAAAGGGCGACGTCACGGTCTGCACCGTTGACTACAGCGGCGCCAGAACCGTGCTCAACGTGCTGCACGACCCGGGCCCCATCGGCGGCATGCAGTTCATGATCGACCGGTACAACATCGTCTACGAGATCACGGCGAACA
>ONGI01000105.1 GCA_900317315.1 uncultured Eubacteriales bacterium | reverse complement strand
GACCTGCGACCTCATTCTCGGACCCGACAGCGTAGGCGACACTGCTAAGTGCACCGGCGAGCAGGTTGAAAACAACGTTGACTCCAACAAGAAGTCTGCTGTTGTAAAGTGGAATAGCGGCAAATACGGCAACCCCGTTTGCGTTACCTCCATCGGTAACGTGATCGGCGACGCTTATTGGGAAGGCGAAACTGCTTACTCCCTGTTTGTTAAGTTCCTCAGCTCCACCGGCGCTGACGGCATCGACAACGCTCTCAAGTTCAACGGCAAGAGCGCACAGCAGACCATCGACGATACCGCTGCAAAGCTCGGTCTGAGCACCGCAGATGTTGAGAAGGCTATCAAAGAGTCCGGCAGAACCTTTGATTGGAAGGCTCCCGCAGGTTCCGATTCTTCTTCCGGTTCCGGCAGCTCTTCTTCCGGTTCCGGCAGCTCCACTTCCGGCTCCGGCTCCAGCTCTTCTTCCGGCTCCAGCTCCGGCAGCAGCAGCTCTTCTTCCGGTTCCAGCAGCAGCACCTCCACCGTTACTTCCGGTGAGGGCGACACCGTTTACTTCATCATCGGCGGCGTTATGCTCGCAGCTATCGGCGTATTCTTTCTCGCAAGAAAGAGAAGAGAGTTCTAATTGAATCAAACCATTAAAAACATCGTGGGTTCGCTCACGATGTTTTTTTGCAAAAAAAGCTTTCGTGACGGCGCAAAAATCCAATCATAAAAAAGCGGTCAGCAGTGCACAAAACTGCTGACCGTACTATTTGGGGATTTATCTTTTCTTATACAGTACAAGCTCCGGATTTTTTCCCTCTGCTTCATAGGTGCAGATCAAAATAAAATCCATGTTCGCCAAAACACCAAAGCAGCGCTCGCCGCCGAATTGCGATTCAAGCTGGGTGCCGAGATAGGTCGTTCCGTCGTTGAGGAACTTTACGCTGACGCCGCTCGGCAGGGGATAGGCGAGATTGACATAGCTGCCGACCAGCGCGTTGAGCCGTTCAACCTTTGGCAGCCCCTCGATTTGCAGCCCGTTGATCTCCTCGATAAGCTGCTTTTTGAAGGCATCAAACTCTCCGTTGTCGCTGAGCTCCTCATATCGCTTCCAATAATCAAGATTCGGTAAATTCTGCTTCATATAGGCGCGTGCTTCTTCTTCGGAAAAGCCCTGCGCGACCATATGCGGAATGCAAACGTTTATCAGCTCGTCCATATCGCTGTAGGTGTACTGTCCGTCGGCATAGCACCATTGGCAGTAATCCTCATTCAGCGAGCCGTCCTTTTCTCTGCTGAGGATGGCGTCCTCCAGCGGCATACCGCAGCACTGGCAGATCAAACGGCGCGGAGAACCGAGCAGGGTGTTGATGGAAACGTTGAATAACTGAGAGAGCAGCTTGAGCGTTTCCGTGTTCGGAACAGTATCGCCGTTCTCCCAGCGCGACACCGCCTGTCGCGTGACAAATACTTTCTCGGCAAGCTCGTCCTGCGACATGCCGTTTTTTGTCCTCAACTCAAAAATAATGTCTTTCGTGTTCATGAAAGCACCTCCCTTGTCCTTATTCTAATACAAATCCATTTAGATTGCAAGCAACCGGCTGTTGCCTTTGTCGGCGTCATCTCCTGTTGCTTTGTTTGGGAGCGCCGCTGCACAACAGGACCGGGCTTGACTAAAGCTCAATGTAATACGGACAGATATTCTCATAATGACCGTCCTTCATGCGGAAGCCTTTCGGGATCACACCGAGCTGCCTAAAGCCGATCCGCTCATACAGGTGTCTGGCGTGGATATTGCTTTCGACTACCGCATTGAATTGAAGGATCATGAAGCCGCGCTTTTTTGCCTGTGCCATGCAATCCAGCACAAGCTTTTCGCCGATATGCTGACCTCTGCATTTGGCGCTGACGGCGTAGCTTGCATTGCAGATGTGACCGCAGCGCCCGATGTTGTTCGGGTGCAGGATATATAATCCGACGACGCTTCCGTTATCGTCGGTCGCCACACCGCAGTAGCTTTGTTCGGCAAAAAACGCCGCACCGGTCGTTTCATCCAAGATGTCTTCCTGCGGGAAGGCGATCCCGTCCGCGACGACTTCGTTCCAGATCGCCGTCATTTCCTTCAAATCTTTTTTCTCGTAGCTTCTGATCAGCATCTTATTTTCCTTCCTTCGTTTGATACTATGCATTATAGCATGGATCGCCGTTTTTTTCAATATAGAAACAACCGTCCTGCTGCCTGCTGCGCCGATTTCGCATTAAACAAGGTTAGGCTTGCCAAATCCTTTGAAACATGGTATGATGAAAGAGCACTAAATTACGCTGCACCATAACATTATTTCTTTACAACAGACGAACAGCAGGCGATGGATATGAAGAAAACACTCCCGATCACATTCCTGATATGGCTGCTTGCCGCAGGCAGCGCGGCAAAGGCTTTTGCGGCACAAACGGTCTCTTTTTCATTGCCCGAAGTACGCTGCGCGCCGAACCGGCTGATACAAGTTCCGTGCGTTGCCACCGGTACCGGCAAATTCTGCGCCGCTACGTTCAGCTTCCAATTTGACAGGAGCCTGCTGGAGATCCGCAAGGTCACGCCGTACAAGGGTGCAAAGGCGGTGTTCCATCAAGCGGACACGCTGAAGATTTCGTATGTTCACGCCGACGGGATCGACCTGTCGGCAGCTCCCGAGATTTTTACGCTTGAATTTAAAGCGACGGGGGAAGGCACTACGCCGATCAGCTTTGAGGTGTGCGACTGTGTGGATGCCGATGTGGAGTTTATGCAGATCGGCACATGCACCAGCGGCAGTGTCACCGCCGAAAAAGACACGAAAACCGACAGTGCAGCCGCCGAAAAGAAGAGCGATCACACCTCCGGCAGCGGACAGTCCCGCACAAAAAGCGGCAGCTCCGCCAAATCACAGTCCGCCGACAAAACGGAGACGGAAACGACCAAGCCGACGGTGCCGATCACCGTGGAAAAACATGACAGCGGCGGCGATCGTGCGGTCGCCGTTGCCGTGCTCACGGTGTCCGTTGTCGGCGGCATGATCTTTTTCAGCTGGTTTATCCCGAAGCTGCTAAAGGAGCATCGAGCAAAAAAGAAACTGCCGTCTGCGGACACAACGGACGACAAAGACAGAGAATAGCATTTGCGATAGGATAGAATAAATCAGGCTTGTCTGCGGAAGCTTCAAAGGAAGAAGCCGCCGCAGACAAGCCTGTCTTTGGTTATTCGGAACACCGTTCCCGAAGATAGGGAAAGCATTCCGTCTTTGTTGTAACGGTATGTTGTTTTTACTGTTATAAAGCTTTTGCCAGATCCTTGATGTAGGCTTTCAGCTGCGCGGCGGTTTCGGGATGGTCAAGTCCCACCTCGATCTGCGCCTGCAAAATACCGAACTTGTTGCCCATGTCGTAGCGCTTGCCCTCAAACTCCACGGCGGTCATGCCCTTGGTGACGGCGATCTCACGCATGGCGTCCGTCAGCTGGATCTCACCGCCGACGCCGGGCGCGGTGTGTTCGAGGATATCAAAGATCTCAGGCGGCAGCACACAGCGGTCGAGGATCGAATAGAGCGAGAGCACCTCCTCGGGCGTCTGCGGCTTTTCGCGCATATCGGTGCAGGCAAATACGTTGTCGTGCAGATTCGCTACCTTTAGGGAACCGTATTTGTGGATCTCGGACGCGGCAACCTTTTTGACGCCGACAACGCCCTCGCCGTATTCGCCGTAGTGCGCCATAAGCTGCCCGATAGCCGGCTGCGTCTTGCTGATGATCACGCCGTCGCCGAACAGCACGGCAAACGGCTCGTTGCCTACAAACGGCTTGGCTTTGAGTATCGCGTGACCCAAGCCCTTCATTTCCTTTTGACGGATAAAGTGAATGTTCGCCAAGTCCGAAATGCTTCGCACAAGGTTCAAAAACTCCGTTTTGCCGCCTCTTTCCAAAATCTGTTCCAGCTCGGGCGAGCGGTCAAAATGATCCTCGATCAAGCCCTTGCCGCGGTTGGTGATGATCAGGATATCGGTGATGCCTGCCTGTACCGCTTCCTCCACGATATACTGAATTGTCGGCTTGTCCACAATCGGAAACATTTCCTTTGGAAAGCTCTTTGTCGCCGGCAGCACACGGGTGCCGAAGCCGGCTGCGGGAATAACCGCCTTGGTGATTTTCATGGTGCAATGTCCTTCCGTTATTAGAGTTGAAAAAATAGATACATGTTGCAGATCTCATAAATCACGAGATACGACGCAAAAAAGCTGATCGCCATCGGCAGGTTCACGCCGCCCTTTGCTTCCAGCTCCTTGTTGAGATTGCCGTCGCTGCAATCCTGCTTGATCTGCCGGATACGATTCATGCAATGGCTGTGATAGAGCTTGTTGGCGCTCAGTCCGCTGAACGCCATGAGCCCAAAGCGCAGCAGGCTCAGTCCGGCGCTGATCATCAGTACGGTCATCTTCTCGGCGCCGAGAGTGTTGTTGTAGATGCCGTTCATCGGCTCGGTGTACTGCATGGTGCCC
>ONGI01000106.1 GCA_900317315.1 uncultured Eubacteriales bacterium | reverse complement strand
GACAATTCTTATTTTCGGAACGCAAGACAGTTTCTTATCACGCAACTGTAACAACAGACTGCCAATCACACAGAAAAAGCTCGGCGCAAGGCTGAGCTTTTTTGCTGTCGTTCTCTATTTGATCGCTTCCAGATACGTGTTGAAATAGGCGTCCTTGCTGACCTCCGTGACCAGAACCGTATTGTAAGCAAAATCATTTTTTACCACATCATAGGTGAAGCCTTCCTTGTAAAAGATCACCTGCGAATAGGCTTCCCCTTCTTCGGTCAAGCAGCTTGCGTGCGTGTTGACCGTGCTTTTGACAAAGCCCGGATACAGCGCGCACATCATCGCCAGCGAGTCGCAGTTCATGACGGTTTCGCTGCCGTTTGCCTTGTAAAACTCGCGGATCTTTCCAAAGGACTTGGCGACAAAGCTGCCTGTGCCGTTCAGCGCTTCGAGCTGTTCGATCTGCGCGTCCGTCCACTGCGCCGCGCCGTCGCACATATCCAGTCCGATGACCGTGATCGGCAGCCCGGAATCCAGCATGATCTTATAGGCGGCAGCGTCGGCATACACGTTGAATTCCGCAACGGGAGACGCGTTGCCGGGGCCGAGACCTGCCGTTCCCATCGACCAGATCCGCTTCACCTTTTTCATCTCCTCCGGCGCCTTTTGGATCGCCTTGGCGATATTGGTCGCGGGTCCGAGCACGATCAGCTCCACCTCGTTCGGATCGTTCTTTACCGTATTGATGATAAAATCGACCGCGTCGCCCTCTGCCGCCTGCTTTTTCGGATCGACCAGACCGGCGTCGCCCATGCCGTCGGTGCCGAATACGCTGAAGGCGTTTTTGATCGTGCCGTCAAGGGTATCCGCAGAGCCCTTATAGACCGGCGCGTCGCATCCGGCAAGCTCCAAAGCCGCCAGCGCGTTTTTGGTGCTCCGCTCCAGATCGACATTGCCGACCAAGACCGTCACGCCGAGGATCTCAACGTTCTTCTGCTTTGCCGCAAGGATCAGCGCCGACGCATCATCGGCGCCCGTGTCGGTGTCGATGATCACTTTTCTGTGCTCGGACGAAGGCGTTACGGTTTGCGCAGCCGTTGTTTCCTGCGCGGCGGTGGTGCCGGTCTGTGTTGCGGGAGTGTTTGCGCAGGCGCAAAGCGAAGCGCAAAGGGCAGCCGCCAAAGCAGCGGCGGTGATTTGTTTTCTAAATCTATTTAAATTCATATGATTCTCCTGTCTTTGACTGTCGGATAACAGATGCCGCCGTCAGTTCGCATTGCTTCCGAGCTTGATGATCTCGTCGATATGCTCCGTTGAAAAATAGGATATTTTGCGGATAATGCGGTTTTTCGGGCGATGGAACATGTTCTCCAGCATGTAATAGAATGCGCCGGGCGTGCGCAGACCGCCCAGAGAAACCGCGTCGATGCCCGTGTCGCCGAGCAGCCAGTCGGCAAACTGCACGCAGTTGACGTTGACGCCGAAATAGCTCTTGAAGGAGCCGCCCACCACGGTAAAGATCTTGGCGTTGACGTAGCGCACCAGATCCTCTCCGGAGTCGCCGTAGCGCTTGCCCGGCTCCGGAACGTTGTTTTCGGGATGGTCGAGCGCAAAGGTCAGCGGCTCGCAGTATTCCTTGAACTGTGCGAGCCTGTCCCTGACGGTTTGGAGCTGCTTTTCGGAAAAGCTCGCGCCGTAGCTGATCAGATAGTCGCCGCAGTTGTCAATGCAGTATTTGTAATACGGCAGCTTTGGGATCTCCGCATAGGTGCCCTGCGAAACAAAGCCCGCCAGCTTGTTTTTGCTCTTGTCATAGGTGCCGTAGGAGTAGACCGTGCTGCCGATGGCGATATCCATATGACCGAACTGGTTGCCCTTGGGGTCGGTCAGATGGAGGTTGATCTCGAGGTTGACCGTGTCAAGGTCGCTGTTCTCTTTGTCCTCGACATAGATTTTTTTCTCGACCTCGTTTTCTTCAATGCCCCTATAGATCTGCCGGACCATGCGCTTGATCTTAAACGCCGTGATCAGGTTGGGCAGGGCAATGTGCATACGGCGGTGCATGCGATCCTCCTCCAGCTCGGAACGGGTGACCTCGGCATAAAAATCACCGAAGATCGTTATCGCATAGATGATCAAATAGAAGGAGACAAAATAGCGCAGCGCCGCAAAGTTCTCGAGCGGAAAGAAGGTGAGCGAAACGCCTGTCACGACCAGAATGACGGCAAACACGCCGTTCATCATGCCGCCGCGGTAGCCGTTCAGGAAGCAGTTGACGCATATCGCGCCTCTGACAATGCCGACCACTATGGCGACCAAGCCTATCAGCACGCACGGAGCAAGCGAAATGACGCCGAAATAATATTCGAGCAGCACCAAAACGATTCCCGTCAGCAGATACGCGCCCAGTCCCAAAATGCCTGCCGCATATCTTTTTATCTGAAACCCTTGGATCATAAATGAGACGCCGCCCATCAGCAAGCTGACGGAAACGATGAGCACAAGCAAATGTTCAACGGTTTCATCCTCCATAAACAAAAGGATGACGCCCAGCAGCGTCACGCCCAGCGCAGCCAAAAAGGTGACGATCGGTTTTCTCTGTTTTCTTTTCCGTCTTGTTTTTCGCTTTTTCAGTTGCTTTATCATTTGTTTTCCCCCCATCCTGCATTCATGTTCCGTTGCGCACACGGGCGTATTCCACAAAAACGTCCGCGCATACCGCAAGCAAATCGTACAAATCAATCATACCACGCTTCGGCAAAAAAATCAATTTCTGTCGCGCAGTTTTTGCCGAATCACAGAAGTTTTTTGACAGCCGGAGCGCGGAGACCGGTTTCCGGCATAACAACGCTCCCCGAAAGCCGCCGGTTTCTGCGGCTCTCGGGGAGCGTATGTTTGAAGCGATACGTGTTACTTTGTGCGCTTATGATGCAAAACAGAAGACACGACTGCGTATAGGACAACGGCAACGGCAAACGGTATGACAAGCAACATGATTGTATCGTTTTGGAAAAGAACAGATAAACCGATGATCACAAACATAACGCTCAAAAGGCAAAACGCAACCGCCGATTGCCGGTAATACGGCTTTTTATCCATTGTTTTCCGTTCTTCCTTTGTTGCGTAGATATAGGCGTTATTGAGCAAAAAGCCGCGCTCCATAAAGCTTCTGATCCCCAAAAACAGCCATAAACCTGCAATTGCAAACATCACAACAGCCATTACGATTTCAACGGTGGTCATTTGAACATCTCCCTTCCGTTTCGGTCTGCTTTTTATCATATGCGATCGGTCATGCTCTGCATGACCTGTTATGCAGACCGGTTTCGGGGTCGCCGTGAGCAAGTCCCTGCTGCGCCTAATCCTCTGCATATTCGAGCAGATCGCCGGGCTGGCAGCGCAGCGCCCCACATATCGCTGTCAGTGTGGAAAAGCGAATGGCGCTGATGTGTCCGTTTTTCAGCTTGCTCAGGTTCACATTAGATATCCCGACCTGCTCGGACAGCTCATTCAGCCCTATCTTGCGGTCTGCCATCACGCGGTCGAGCCTTACGATTATTCTTCCCATACCGCACCTCAGACCGTATCGTCATGCTCCTTCTGGAGCTCGGCGCCGTATTTGAAGATCATCGTCAGCACAAAGATCGCCAGCACAAAAACGACGGATAAGATCAGACCGGGGCTGCCGTCATTCCCGAGGACATAGTTTTTGGCGGCGCTTGCGGCGTGATAAGCGACCATGCAGGGGATCAGCGCGATCGCAAAGGCGCGCATTTTCTTGACGACGCTGTCGCTGAACGGGGTATCGCAGACCATAAACTGCTTCATCAGCGCTCTGAAGAAATACAAGGCAACAATAACAGCCGCCAATGCTGCCGCCTCACAGATGATCCACCACAACGCTGTATTCATATCATATTGCCGAACCTGCATATTAACGCTGCGCTGCGCGCCGTTTTTTTCATTACCGATTGCAAACCCATCGTTGTCAAAGTCTGCGATGTACAGCTTTCCGCCGCCGACATTTATATAAAGCTTCTCTTCCTCAACGCCAAAGAATTTTGTATCTACAAGGATTTCGGTGCGTGAGTCGGTCTCAACCGTAACGCTGTCCTTCGGAACGACCGCCGCGATGACGCCGCCGGCAAGCAGGAAGCCCTCTGCGACAAGCAAGCATACGATGACGATCATCGTGAGTATCTTTGCGACCCTGCCGCATGTGTTGATTTTTCTTTTGATCTTGTTTTCCATAATGGATTGCCTCCGAAAAATTAAATATTTAACGTTAATCGTTAATTGTATTATAGCAGATTATTTTCATTTGTCAATATGTTTTTTACGATAAACGTTAAATTATTTATTTTTTAATTAATTTTCAGTTTGTGAACCGCCGCAAGGCAATCGAGTAGGGCGGAATTTCTCCGCCCTCTCACACCACCGTACGTGCCGTTCGGCATACGGCGGTTCAATTTAATTTCAAAGTATGCTGATTAAGATA
>ONGI01000107.1 GCA_900317315.1 uncultured Eubacteriales bacterium | reverse complement strand
TCCCTGTGACAACATGTTCACGCACTTTCCGGCGGATGAGAACGACACCGTCGATTTGGGCAGACTGGGCGAGGAGAGCAAGCGTCTTTCCGAGATTTTCGATATTGCCACACCGCACAGCTTTATGCTGCTCAACGAGAGTCTGGCAACCACCAGCGTCGCCGAAGGTCTGTTTATCGCCAAGGACGTGGTCAAGGCGATGCGCTATCTCGGCGTGCGCTGTATTTTCAACACACATATGCACGAGCTGGCACGCAGCCTGGACGAGCTGAACGCCGCCGAGGGCGACAGCCGCGTCGAGAGTCTGGTCACCGGCGTGCAGCACGGCGAGCGCAGCTTCAAGGTCGCGGTCGCGCCGCCGCAGGGCGTCAGCTATGCCAAGGATATTGCCCAAAAATACGGCGTGACCTATGAACAAATCCGCGCGCATCTGGAGCGGCGCGGAAGCTGACAGTCAATTGATTGTATGAAAGAGATGATACCTATGAATAATAAGAATACCGGACTTGTGCTCGAGGGCGGCGCCATGCGCGGCTTGTTCACCGCCGGTGTGATTGACGTTTTGATGGAAAACGGCATTGAGTTTCCGGCATTTGTCGGCGTGTCGGCGGGCGCGGCGTTCGGCTGCAACTACAAATCCCGTCAGATCGGTCGTGCACTGCGCTACAACAAGCGGTTTTGCCGCGACCCGCGCTACTGCTCGTTCCGTTCGCTGTTCAAAACAGGCGACGTGTTCGGTGCGCAGTTCTGCTACCATGAGGTGCCCAACACCCTCGACACCTTTGACGTCAAGGCGTTTGATGAAAACCCGATGGCGTTCTATCTCGTCGCCTCCGATGTCGAGACGGGAACGCCTTTCTATAAAAAAATCGACCATGCCGATGACACAGCCTATGAATGGATCCGTGCCTCGGCTTCCATGCCGATCGTGTCGCGTGTGGTGGAGCTGGACGGCAAAAAATTCCTCGACGGCGGCGTCACGGATTCGATCCCGCTGGCATTCATGGAGCGGCAGTATGACCGCAATGTGGTGGTGCTGACGCGTCCGCGTGATTACCAAAAGCAACCGGCGTCCAAGCCATGGCTCTATCGGCTCACACTCCGCAAATATCCCAACATGCTTCGTGCAGTCACGGAGCGCCATCTGATGTATAACGAGCAGCGCACCCATGTGTTCGCGCAGGAAAAGGCTGGCAAGGCGTTTGTCATCTGCCCCGACAAGCCGCTCGAGGTCGGCAGAATGGAGCACGATCCCGAACAGCTGCAAAAGGCGTATGATACCGGCAGACAGACGGCGCTGCGGCAGCTCGAAGCACTCAAAAGGTTTATGGAATATGATCATTGATTCTCACGCCCATATCGGCAATATGGTGGTGCTCAATCTCAGCGTCGGCAAGGTACTCCGTTCCATGGAGCGCTACGGCGTGGATTTTTCGCTGGTGAGCAGCATCGAGAGCACCGAATACTACAAGCCCCACAAGCGGCTCCCGTTCTTTCTGCGCCGCAGTACCCTGCGCGTATGCAAAAAGACCGTCCGAGCAGTCAGGCGACATCCCGACAAGCTCGGTGCGCTGCTGTGGATCCAAACCGGCAGAAAAATCCCGGTCGAGCGGTTGAGCCGCTTTATCGAAAAAAACAGACGATATATCTACGGCATCAAGATCCATCCCTACCGTTCCGAGGTCGCGCCCGACGATCCGCGCATGGAGCCTGTCTATGCGCTGGCAAAGCGCTTCGGCTTGCCGGTGGCGGCGCATACGGGCGATATGGCGTGCGCCCAAACCGCGCTGCTCTTCAACGCGGCAAAGGCGCATCCCGACGTCAAATTTATCGCGGTCCACATGGACTTGGAGAGCGGCAACAAGGAGGCGATCGACCTGATCGCACAGCTCCCGAACCTCTACGGCGACACCACCTGGGTGCCGGTTAAGAGCACGCTCTACGCCGTGCAAACCTGCGGCAGCCAAAAGATCCTCTTTGGCACCGACAACCCGATCGACGGCGAGACCCATATGGAGTTCAACCGCGCCGGTCAGCGCTCGCTCTGTCAGGAGTATTTTCACGAGTTTCGGGATATGGTGAGCCGCGAGGACTACGACAATATTATGTACAAAAACGCCGAAAGACTGTTCGGCATCACATTATCGGACAAATAAGCACATGTTGAGGAGGCTATTATGAAATACCACAAGTTGACCGAGAACGCCGTCAAGCCGGAGGGCTTTTGGGGCAAGCTGATGATTCGCTCCATGAACAAGGGGCACCACGAGCTGACCGACTGGGCGCTCGGCTATGTCCCTGTCGAAAACGGCTTCCGGGTGCTCGACGTGGGCTGCGGCGGCGGAAAAACCGTTTCCAAGCTCTGCGACCGTGTGGGAAGCGGCAAGGTGTACGGCGTCGACTATTCCGCGCTCTGCGTCGAAAAATCTGCCAAATACAACCGCAAAAACGTCCTCTGCGGCAAGGCGGAGATCCGTCAGGCAGGCGTTTCCGAGCTGCCCTTTGACACCGGCAGCTTTGATTTGGTGACCGCCGTGGAGACCTACTACTTCTGGCCGGACAAGCTGCACGATCTCATGGAGATCCTCCGCGTGTTGAAGAGCGGCGGCAAGCTGCTGCTCGTGTTTGAGATGCTCAAAAGCAGGAACGACCCCGACCGCTGGAAGGCGGTGGAGGAGCGCCTGCATATCGACGCGGTCAGCCGTGAGGGCATCCACGAAATGCTGCTGCGCGCCGGCTACCAAAACATCCGCACCCATGTCAAAAGCGGCACCACATGGCTTTGTGCCGTAGCCGAAAAGGAGTGATCCAATGAAAGCTTTAATCACGGGGGCAAGCTCCGGCATCGGCAGAGAGTTTGCCCGTTTGCTGGCGGCGCGCGGCTGGGACCTCATTGTGGCGGCGCGCAGCACCGACAAGCTCTATGAGCTGAGAGACGAGCTGAGCAACGTGCATGTGCGCGTTATCACGATCGACCTCTCGCGCGAGCAGGACGCCTACGACCTCTATGAGCATTTGCAGGAAGAACACATCGACATGCTGATCAACAACGCCGGCTTCGGCGCTTACGGCTTTTTTGCGGATGTGCCCTTGCAGCGCGAGATCGAGCTGATCCACACCAACGTCTGCTCGCTGCATATCCTCACCAAGCTGTATTTGCAGGACATGCTCGCACGCGGCAGCGGTACCATCCTCAACGTCGGCTCCATGGCGGGCTTTTCGGCAGGTCCCAAGCTGTCGAGCTACTACGCCTCCAAAAACTATGTGGTGCGCCTGACCGAGGCGATCCACGAGGAGCTTCGCCGCAAAAACAGCAAGGTCAAGATCTCGGTGCTCTGCCCGGGACCCGTCAACACCAACTTCAACAACGCGGCAAACGTGCGCTTTTCGGTTAGCGGACTGTCTCCGCGCGACGTCGCCGCCTATGCGCTGCAGCAGACCGAAAAGGGAAAGCCGGTGATTATCCCGGGCACGCTGATGAAGCTGACAAAATTCTTTTCCCGTTTTCTCAGCGAAAAGGCGCTCACGCGTGTTTCCTATAACATTCAGTCCGCAAAAGACGGAAGAAAGTCATGATTCTTGTTATTTTTCGGAGAATATGGGGCGCCCTCAAGCCGTTCTACAAAAAAATAATCTTTGACAATATTTTTGCCATCGCGGGACAGTCGGCGTTCTTTTTAATCTTGTCGGCTGTGCCGCTGCTGATGTTCACGGTGTCTGTTTTGCAGTCGCTGCACCTGTCAACCGAGACGCTCGGCGATTTTTTGGGCGACACCTACAGCTCCACACAGGTCAGTGAATGGTTCAAATCGCTGAATGATATGTACACGGCGCCCACGAGCATCTCCATCATCACCCTCATCGCCACGCTCTGGTCGGCGTCAAAGGGGCTGCACGCCATCACCAACGGACTCAACCGCGTACACAATACCTACGAAAGCCGCACATGGCTGTCGCTGCGGCTGCACGCCATGCTGCACACCTTTGTGTTTTTGATGATCATCGCCGTGACGATCGGCGTGATGGTTCTCGGAAAAGGGCTGGGCAATCAGATCGAGCCGTATTTGAAAAAGCTGCCCGGCTATTTGGTGGCGATCTACAGCCTGCGCTATATCATCGTGTTTTTGTATCAGGTGTTTTTGTTCGCGCTGCTCTACCGCAACACGCCCAACCTGACGCGCGAAAAGCGAAAGGAATACGGCTTCCGCTGTCAGCTGCCCGGCGCCCTCTTTTGCGCGGCGTCATGGCATGTGCTGCTGTTCGCCATTTCGGTTTATGTCACCGACTTCAACGGCTTTTCGATCTACAGGGGACTCACACAGCTGGCGATCGTGATGATCTTCCTCTATTTTTGTATGGTCTGCCTGATGATCGGCGCGGAGATCAATGTCCATTTTCACCGCGAGATCGACTGGTTCACCTTCCGCATGCTGCCGCACTTTATCCGCAAAAGAAGAAAGAAT
>ONGI01000138.1 GCA_900317315.1 uncultured Eubacteriales bacterium | reverse complement strand
CCGGCCTAATCATCGTCCCCCCCGCCTTTTAGCCGCTGCCGCGGTGGGCAGTGCGCCTTTGGAAACGTTTTCCTTAGAGACGACCTCCATCAACGGCGCGTCAGACCGTTGCCATATACTAACGTTGCCATATACGAGCGTTTCTCCATACTATTTATATATAGTAATGCAACCGCTGCTGCATAACAGCACTACATATTTTCCTTTATGTGTAGGGGCGAACCCATGTGTTCGCCCGAGCCGCGTTGCCCTGTCAAGCGGTATGATCCGAGGAAAACGACGGTTCCCTACCCGGGCGCACACACAGGTGCGCCCCTACACATGGATCACACGCAGCACCCCTTCATTTCACATTATATAAAACCAAAACGTGACCACAAAATCCATTTCAAACGCGTGCAAAAACGGCATGGCAAACCGCCATCTCTCACACGCGACCTAACCACTCACTAACCACTAACCACTAACCACTAACCACTTTGAAAACAAGGGCTAAAACTATGAACTATACATATATAAACGGCGGCGTAACGGCGCCGGCAGGCTTTACGGCAAACGGCGTTTGCGCAGGCGTCAAGCAGGCGACCTCCGAAGCCATCACCAAAGCAACAAAGGCGAACGAATCCGCCGTGATCCCCAACGGAAAACGCGATCTGGCGCTGATTGCATGCGACAAGGTGTGCAATGCCGCCGCGATCTTCACCAAGAACCTTGTCAAAAGCGATACGATCTATGTCACCCAAAAGCACCTGCAAAACGGCAGGGCGCAGGCGGTGATCGTCAACTCCGGCAACGCGAACGCCTGCAACCCCGACGGCTACGAAAAGGCGGAGCAGATGGCACGCCTTGCGGCACAGGCGCTCGGCATTGACGAGAACGACGTGATCGTCGCCTCCACAGGCGTTATCGGTCAGCCGCTGCCGCTCGCGCCGATCGAAAGCGGCGTCAGGGAGCTGAAGGACATCCTCTCCAAGGACGGCGGCACCAACGCGGCGGAGGCGATCATGACCACCGACACCGTCAAAAAGGAATGGGCGGTGCAGACCGTGATCGGCGGCAAGACCGTGACCATCGGCGGCATCGCCAAGGGCAGCGGCATGATCCATATCAACATGGGCACCACGCTCTCCTTTGTCACGACCGACGCGGCGATCTCCTCCGACATGCTGCACGAGGCGCTGCTTGCGGCGGCTGACGTGAGCTACAACATGGTGAGCGTGGACGGCGACACCTCCACCAACGACACCCTCGCCATCCTCGCCTCCGGCTACGCCGGCAACGCCGAGATTACCGAGAAAAACAAGGATTATTACGCCTTTTTGGAGGTGCTCACCGCGGCGTTCAAGGCGGTCGCCAAGCAGCTTGCCGCCGACGGCGAGGGCGCGACCAAGCTCCTGATCTGCAAGGTAGACGGCGCTGCCGACGAACAGGCGGCAAAGGTGATCGCCAAGAGCGTCATCTGCTCCTCCCTCGTCAAGGCGGCGATGTTCGGCGCGGACGCCAACTGCGGCAGGATCCTCTGCGCCATCGGCTACAGCGGCGCCGACGTGCGCGACGTGCACAAGATCGACGTCGCCTACCGTTCCGCCGCAGGCGAAATACCGGTTTGTCAAAACGGCTGCGGACTGTCGTTTGACGAAGCCAAGGCGGAACAAATTCTCCTCGAAAACGAGATCACCATTCTGATCCATCTCTCCGACGGCGCCGCTCAGGCAGAAGCCTACGGCTGCGATTTGACATATGATTATGTGAAGATTAACGGAGACTACAGGACATGACACTTCCCGTTCGCAAAACCAATCGGTTGGAGCATTATGATTATGCAAGACCCGGTGCATATTTCATTACTATTTGTTCAAAGGACAAACAATGGCTGTTCTGGAATGTAGGGGCGACCATTGGTCGCCCGCAAGCCGCCGACTGTCTTTCTCTCTACGGAAGAATAATAGAGCAAAAAATCGCTGAAATATCAAAACGCTACACGAATGTCAGCATTGATAACTATGTCATCATGCCCAACCACATTCATCTGCTTTTATCACATTACTACGACGACAGCGGGCGAGCAATGCTCGCCCCTACACCCACTCTTTCAAGGATTGTTCAACAATTTAAAGGTGCTGTTACCAAAGAGATCCACCAATCTGTTTGGCAAAAATCCTTTCATGACCGAATCATTCGTAATGAAAAAGAGTATTCAAAAATATATGAATATATTGATAATAATCCTCTGAAATGGGAAGAAGATTGTTTTTATATCACATCATAAACGGAGCAAACAATGGACAACAAAAAACGTGCAAAGGTTTTAATACAGGCGATGCCGTACATCAAAAAATGGTCGGGCGAGACCATTGTGGTCAAATACGGCGGCAACGCGATGATCAATGATGATTTAAAATCCGCTGTGATGAGCGACTTGGTGCTCATGCAGCTGATCGGTATCAACGTGGTGCTGGTGCACGGCGGCGGTCCCGAGATCAACGCCATGCTCAACGCCATCGGCAAGGAGAGCCGCTTTGAGGGCGGTATGCGCGTCACCGACAAGGAGACGATCGACATCGTGCAGATGGTGCTCGCGGGCAAGGTCAACAAGAGTCTGGTGCAGCTGCTCGAAAGCCACGGCGGCAGGGCGCTCGGTCTGTGCGGACTCGACGGCAAGCTGCTCATGGCGGACAAAATGGTCAAGGGCGCGGTCGATTTGGGCTTTGTGGGCGAAATCCGCGAGGTCAATCCCGAGCCGCTCCAAAACGCCATGAAGGACGGCTATATCCCGATTGTCGCCACAGTCGCAGGCGGCTACGACGGCAACGTCTACAACATCAACGCCGACTTGGCGGCAGCCCAAATCGCGGCAAAGCTCGGCGCCAAAAAGCTGATCTTGATGACCGACATTCGCGGTCTCCTGCGCGACATCCACGACGACGAGAGCCTGATCCCCGTTGTCAACGTCAGCGAGGTGCCTATGCTCAAGCGCGACGGCATCATCACCGGCGGCATGATCCCCAAGATCGACTGCTGCGTGGAGGCGGTGCGCAACGGCGTCAACCGCGCCCACATCATCGACGGCAGACTCGAGCACTCCATCCTGCTCGAGCTTTTCAGCGACGAAGGCATCGGCACCATGTTCTATTAGCGCCGGTGGGCGCTTTCGGCGGCTTTGGATAGGTTCATTTGAAGATGAACTTAGGCGAACGCCGCGTCAGAAATGGCTCTTTGGGTTATGTCGCTATCGCAACTTATAACGCGTGAATAAATGTTTTCACGGTCAAACGTATAATAAACAACAGGATAGTATGTCGCTATCGCAACTCATAACGCGTGAATAAATATTTTCACCATCAAACGTATAATAAACAACAG
>ONGI01000108.1 GCA_900317315.1 uncultured Eubacteriales bacterium | reverse complement strand
CTTGGCGAGGTTGTTGCGGATCTTGCCGCTGTCGAGCAGCTTGACCAGCTCGTTGAGCTGCGCCGGTGTGGTCGCCACGGCAAAGACCTCCTTGTCGGCCTCGGTCTCGACCCTGCGGAAGATCTGTCCGATAATAAAGTTGGAGACCGTTTTGGGGGATTTGACGCCCTCGATCGCCTTGTCAAAAAACTCGCTGATATTGCGGTACTTCGTCAGCAGCGCCGCGTCCTTTTCGGGAATACCGTAGTCGTCGGTGTAGCGCTCGAGCTTTTCTTCCGGCAGCTCGGACATCTCGGCGCGCAGCCGCTCCACCTCGTCGCGCGGCACGTTGATCGTTACCAGGTCGGGGTCGCGGAAGTAGCGGTAGTCGTGCGCGTCCTCCTTGCTGCGCATGGAGGAGGTGGTGCCGGTCGCGTCGTCAAAGCGCAGGGTCTCCTGCACCACCTTGCCGCCGCTCTCGAGCAGGTCCACCTGCCGGTCATATTCGTATTCCATCGCACGGGCGATGTTGGTGATGGAGTTCATGTTCTTGATCTCGGTGCGCGTGCCGAACGCCTCGCTGCCCTGCGGACGGACGGAGATGTTCACGTCGCAGCGCATGGAGCCCTCCTGCATTTTGCAGTCGGAAATGCCGACCCAGCGCATGACCTGCTGCAGGCGTTCGACATATTCCTTTGCCTCGTCGATCGAGCGGATATCCGGCTCCGAGACGATCTCGATCAGCGGCACGCCGCCGCGGTTGTAATCCACATAGGTGTCGCCGTGACGGTGGATCAGCTTGCCGGCGTCCTCCTCGATGTGGATATGGTGCAGACGGATCCTTCTGCCGTTGGACAGCTCGATGTAGCCGCCGATGATCAGCGGCGCATAGAGCTGGCTGATCTGGTAGGCTTTGGCGAGGTCGGGATAGCAGTAGTTCTTTCTGTCCATTTTGGCGATCTCGGCGATCTTTCCGTGGACTGCCAAGCCTGCCTTGATGGCGTAGCGCACTACCTCGCGGTTGAGCACGGGCAGCGTGCCGGGCAAGCCGATACAAACCGGACAGCAGTGCGTGTTCGGCTCGCCGCCGAACTGCGTGGTGCAGCCGCAGAAGATCTTTGTTTTGGTCGATAATTCGATGTGGGTCTCAAAACCCGAAACTAATTCGTATTTCACAGCTTAACACCCCACTTTGTATCCGTAAATTTCTCGGGAGCCGCCTGCTGATACTGATAAGCGGCGTTGAGGATCGTCGCCTCACCAAAGCTCTTGCCGATCAGCTGCATACCGATCGGCATGCCCTTTTCGTTGAAGCCGCAGGGCACGGAAACGCCGGGCAGTCCGGCGATGTTGACCGGCACGGTGCAGATGTCGGTGAGATAGGTTTCGATCGGGTCGCTCGTGGCGTGACCCTTTTCAAACGCGGTCATGGGCACGGTCGGCGCCAAAATGACGTCGCAGTGCGCAAACGCGTCGTTAAATGCCTTGATGATGGTGCCGCGCAGGTCGGTCGCCTTTTTGTAATACGCGTCGTAGTAGCCTGCCGAGAGCACATAGGTGCCGAGCAAAATGCGGCGCTTGACCTCCTCGCCAAAGCCCTCGCTGCGGGTGCGGCAGATCATGTCATGCGTGCCGGTGTAGTGCGCGGTCTTGTAGCCGTAGCGGATGCCGTCGTATCTGCCGAGGTTGGAAGAAGCCTCCGCGCAGGCGATGATATAATAGACGGGCAGGGCGAATTTGAGCACCGGCAGATCAAAGTAGACGATCTCGGCGCCGAGGGACTCATAGACCTTTGCCGCGTCGAGCACAGCCGCCTTCACGTCGTCGCGCACGCCGTCGAGATATTCGCGCGCAATGCCGATCTTCATGCCCTTGATGTCGTTTGTCAGCTTGGAATAGGTCTCGCCGCCGACCGCGCCGAGAGAGGTGGAATCGCGCTTGTCCTGCTTGGCGATGGCGTCAAACACGATCGACGCGTCCTCTACGCTCTTGGTGATGGGACCGATCTGGTCGAGCGAGCTGGCGTAGGCGATCAGGCCGTAACGCGAGACCGCGCCGTAGGTGGGCTTTAGTCCGACAACGCCGCAGAAGGACGCGGGCTGACGGATGGAGCCGCCGGTATCGGAGCCCAAGCCGTAGGCAGCGATATTGCCGCCGACCGCGCTTGCCACGCCGCCGGAGCTGCCGCCTGCCACATGGTTGACGTCAAACGGATTCATGGCGCCGCCAAAGCAGGAATTTTCGCAGGAGGAGCCCATGGCGAACTCGTCCATATTGGTCTTGCCGAGCATGACGGCGTTCTGCGCCTTGAGCAGCTCCCAAACCGTCGCGTCAAAAATCGGCTTGTAGCCGGTGAGGATCTTGGAGCAGCAGGTGGTGTCGATCCCCTTGGTGGACATGTTGTCCTTGAGGGTCATCGGCACGCCCTCGAGCAGCCCGAGCGCTTCGCCTGCGGCTATTTTTTTGTCCACCGCCGCCGCGGTTTGCAGCGCCTCGTCGGGTGTGACGCAGACATAGGCGTTCAGCTCACCGTTGGCGTTCTCTATCTCTTTCAAATAAGCTTTTGTCAGCTCCGTGCAGGAAACCTGCTTGGAGACAAGCTTTTCATGTATTGCAGCAATTGTTCCCATAGCGCGCCTCACTCTCTGTTTCTGACGAGGAAATGATCCTCCGCCTGCTCCGGTGCGTTCTTCAAGATCTCGGAAGCCGGATAGGACGGGACCACCTCGTCCTCACGAAACACATTGGACAGGTTGTTGATATTGTCAAAGCCCTCGGCGCTCGCCGGTGCGTTGCTGATGGTGTCTGCAAAGTCGATGATCTCCTGCATAGACTTGGTCAGCCCGTCCAGCTCCTCCTCCGGCACAAACAGCTTGGAAAGCAAAGCGATGTTTTCCACATCTTCTCTTGTTACCATTGAATCACCTTCTAAAATAAACTATCCATTTCATTATACACTATTTTGGAGTGGGTTTCAATAGTTTTTTTGACAGAGATGAACATTGAGCGTTGAGAGTTGAACGTTGAGAGTTGAGATAAGGGTCGCTGCGCTCCGGATTTGTATTGCTTTGCCGAGAATGCAAAAGAGCCGTCCCATAAAAGAGACGGCTCATATTCCAAAAAATCATCTTAATTTGATGTGCACTTCTCTGAGCTGCTGCTCGGTGACTTCGCCGGGCGAGCCGAGAAGCACGTCCTGGGCGTTGGAATTCATCGGGAACGCGATGACCTCGCGGATATTTTCTTCGCCGGTGAGGAGCATGAGCATGCGGTCAACACCGGGCGCCATGCCGGCGTGCGGCGGCGCGCCGTACTGGAAGGCGTTATAGAGCGCGGAGAACTTGGCTTTGAGGTCGTCCTCGCTGTAGCCTGCCATGTCAAACGCCTTTTTCATGATCTCGATGTCATGGTTGCGCACCGCGCCGGAGGAAAGCTCCACGCCGTTGCAGACGATGTCGTACTGATAAGCGAGGATGGTCTCGGGGGCTTGGTTTTCCAGCGCGTCCAGACCGCCCTGCGGCATCGAGAACGGGTTGTGGGTGAAGATGATCTTGCCGTCCTCGTCGCGCTCGAACATCGGGAAATCAACGATGAAGCACATCTCAAAGCGGCTCGTGTCGATCAGCTTGAGGCGGTTTGCCACCTCGGTGCGGATCTGACCGGCGAGCTTGGGCGCTTCGGCGGCTGTGTCGGCAATAAAGTAAATGACGTCGCCTGCCTTGGAGCCGTTGCGTGCGATCAGCTCCTCGCGGTCGCCGGGCTTGAGGAACTTGTCGATCGGACCGTCAAAGGTGAGGTCGTCGTTGACCTTGACGTAGCCCAGACCCTTCATGCCGATGGAAAGCGCAAACTCCTCCATGCGCTTGAACCACTTTTTGCTCTGCGCGGCAGCATCCGGCACGTTGAGCGAACGGACGCACTTTTTGCGGAAGGGCGCGAAATCGGTCTCGACAAACATATCGCTGATCTCGACGATCTCAAGCGGATTGCGCAGATCGGGCTTGTCGGTGCCGTATTTGAGCATGGACTCGGCAAACGGGATGCGCCTAAACGGCGGCTTGGAGACCTTTTTGTCGGAAAACTTGGTGAACGTCTCATAGAGCACCTGCTCGGCGATGTCAAAGACGTCCTCCTGCGTAGCAAAAGCCATTTCAAAGTCGAGCTGATAGAACTCACCCGGCGAACGGTCGGCACGTGCGTCCTCGTCGCGGAAGCAAGGCGCGATCTGGAAATACTGGCGCGATCTGGAAATACTTGTCAAAGCCCGACACCATCAACAGCTGCTTGAAGATCTGCGGCGCCTGCGGCAGCGCATAGAACTTGCCCTTGTGCTTGCGACTGGGGATCAGATAGTCGCGCGCGCCCTCGGGAGAGGAGGTGGACAAAATCGGGGTGTTGATCTCGGTAAAGCCCAGCTCTGTCATCTTTTGACGCAGGAATGCGATCACCTGCGAACGGAACATGATATTTTTGTGTACCTTGGGATTTCTGAGGTCGAGGAAGCGGTATTTCAGGCGCACGTCCTCACCGGTGTTGGTGGAGGTGGCGACCTCAAACGGCAGCACGTTTTTGCACTTGCCCAAAACGGTGATGTCCTCGGTGTGTACCTCGACCATGCCCGTGGCGATTTTTTTATTGATTGTTTCCTCGTCGCGCTTGACAACCTCGCCGCTGAGCGTGACGGTGCACTCCTTGTTGATGCCCCTGAGCAGCGCGTCGTCGTGTACGACCACCTGCAGCACACCGTATTGGTCGCGGATATCGAGGAACATAACGCCGCCGTGGTCGCGGATATTCTCCACCCAACCGGCAACGCGCACCTGCTGACCGATATTTTCTTCTCTTAATTCACCGCAGCTGACGGTGCGGTATTGGTTCGGTTTTATCATCAAATCTGTCCTTTCACAGCTAATTTGCCTATTCCAATTGATTATATCACAAAAGTTCCGATCAATCAAGGTTTTTTTGGCAGGCGGACAGGTCAATCTGATTTGTTATTTGGATATTCTCACAAATCTGTATTTTCCTTTGCCCAGTCCGCTGACGGGTTCTGTCAGTCCGAAGCGCTTCATCTTGTTTGCTAATTCACTCGCTGCTGATGAACCCAATCCCGTGATTGAAATAATATCAGACCTTGAAAACATCTGTTCAAATCCGAATTGACGAAACAATTTGATGATGTTATTTTTTGTTGGTTGGTTTGCTTTTATAGCGGAAACCCGCATTTCAAAGTCCGCTTTTTCCTCTGAATGTCCTTGTTTTGTTTTATCAATGTCCGTGTTTTCAACTGTAATTCGATAATTCAGATTATATAGCGTTACAAAAAACGACGTTGGCGTTGAACGAAAAACCGGCGCCAACTTTTCGGCTTGCGTTCTTCAAGCTGCTGCTTTTTATCGTATGCGGTCGCCGATATAATCTGTTATTTTCAAATCAATTTCACTCCGTTACTGTTATAGCATGGACTATTTAATGAATAAAGAATAGAGAATAGTGAATAACGAATAATACAGAAACGCCTCAAAGGGTCAGCTGTTATAAACTATTCGTTCTTCTCTATTCTCTATTCGTTGATCCGGAACGGCGTTTCCGGCGTTTCTGGCCCGCCCGAAGGGATTTGAACCCCTGTTCTCCGGAATCGGAATCCGTTGCGTTATCCAGCTGCGCCACGGGCGGTTATGGACGGGGATTTTTGTCCCCGTCATCTATTATACTACACTTTTTCAAAAAAATCAATCGGCAAGTGACTCCCAGAGCAAATATTGTTGCTCCTGCTCCTTTTGCAGCGCTTCCAGCTCGGCGGTCAGCTCCAGCAGCCGCTCGTAGTCGGCGGCGACCGCGTCGGTGGCAAGCAGCGCCTGCACCTCGCCGATGGCGGCGTCCAGCCGCTCAATTTCTTCCTCGGCTTTTTTCAGTTTGGTCTGCCGCTTGCGTTCCTCGCTCGCCTGCTGTTTTTTCAGAAAGTAGTCGTTCTGCGGCTTTTCGCGCTTGGCTTCGGCAGGCTTTGCCTGCTCCTTTTCCGCCTTGGTGCGCTCGAGGTAGTAGTCATAGTTGCCCAAATATTCCTTTACGCCGTCCTTTTGCAGCACCAGCACACGGTCGGCGAGCTTGTTGATAAAGTAGCGGTCGTGGCTGATAATCAGCAGCGTGCCGCTGTAGTCGAGCAGGGTGTTTTCAAGCTCCTCGCGCGAGGCGGCGTCAAGGTGGTTGGTCGGCTCGTCGAGCAGCAAAAGATTGGCGCCCCTGAGCATGAGCTTGAGCAGCGAAATCCGCGCGCGTTCGCCGCCGCTCATTTTTGCCAGCGGCTTGAACACGTCGTCGCCCTTGAACAAAAACGAAGCCAGCGCGCTGCGCACCTCGGTCTGCGTGAGGCTCGGAAAGGTGTGCCACACCTCGTCAATCGCGGTTTTGTCGAGGTGCAAATCCTGCTGCATCTGGTCAAAATAGCCCGTCATGACGTTGGCGCCGTACTCAAATTCGCCGCTGTCCTGCGGCAGCGAGGCGGTCAGGATGCGGAACAGCGTGGTCTTGCCGCAGCCGTTTTCGCCGAGGACAAAAACGCGCTCGCCCTTTCGGATATGTATATTCACATCGCGGAACAGGTGCTTGTCGCCAAAGCTCTTGGCAATGCCGCGGCACATCAGCACATCGTTGCCGCTCTCGCAGCGCGGCTCAAAGTGCATGCGCATGGTCTCGAGCTCGCTCTCGGGCGCGACCAGCTGCGCCTTGATGCGGTCAGCCTCCTTTTGACGGCTGGCGGCGGTGATAAAATTCCGTTCGCGTCCCCAGCGCTTTTGCTGCTCCACGATCCCCTCGATGCGGCGGATCTCCTTCATATCGTTTTCATACTTATTTTTCAGCGACTCGTTATACGCCTTTTTCTTCTTCATAAATTCCGAATAGGCGCCCTTGTAGCACATGGTTTTGCTGTGCTCCAGCTCAATGGTTTTGTTGGTCACGCTGTCGAGAAAATAACGGTCGTGGCTGATGATGATCATCGCGCCCTTGAAGTCGCGCAAAAAGTCCTCCAGCCAGTTAACGGACTGAATGTCAAGGTGGTTGGTCGGCTCGTCCAGCAGCAGCAAATTGCTGCGCGAGAGCAGGAGCTTTGCCAAACACAGCTTGCTGCGCTGACCGCCGCTCAGGCTGCCCACGGGCATCGAAAACTCTTTTTCGGAAAAGCCCAAGCCCAGCAGCGCCGCGCGCGTGCGGCTTTTGTAGGTCAGACCGCCGAGGCGCTCGTGCTCCTCGATCAGCCGCATCTGCTCCTCGATCAGGGCGTCGATGTTCTCCGGCTGCCGCGCGATGCGGCGGTTGAGCACGGCAAGGTCGCTCTCCATCTGCGCCAGATAATCAAACACGCTCAGCAGCTCGTGATAGACGTCCACCTCGGGATCGCGGCAGGCGTGCTGCTCCATATAACCCACACGGGTATTTTTTTCAAAGGCGACCGTGCCCTCGGTCGGCGACAGCTCGCCGTTGAGCACACGGAACAGCGTGGTCTTGCCCACACCGTTGGCGCCGATAAAGCCCACCTTGTCGCGCGATTCCACATCAAAGGACACGCCGCTGAACAGCACGCGCTCCACAAACGTGACGCCGAGATTTCTGACAGAAAGTGCCGGCACGATCATCCCTCCTTTTTTTGCAACAACCCTATTTTATCCTAAAACGCGAAAAATAGCAAGAGGAAATTGACGATATGCCACAGATTGACCAGACTGTAGACAACGATCCCCGTGTTGAGCAGCGCGGAGCTGAAACGGCTGTCGTCAACGCGCGAGAGCCTGTGGAGCAGGGCGCACAGCAAACTCAGCCCCAGCGGCAGCAAGCCCTTTAGCAGCAGCGTCGGCAAAAAGCCCGACAGCACAGGGCGCATGATCGGATTCGCCTCAAAGAACTTGCCCGTTGCAAGCAGCGCCTCGGTGCACAGCCAGTCCGCCAGATTGAGCAGATAGAGAACAAACAGCTTGTGATAGAATGAATAGCGACCCGCACGCACGGGCTTGTCGGCAAAAGATACGGTTGGCATAACAGGTTCCTTTCCGGATAGATTCGGCATTATTATGCGCAGCCTGTTTGCATTTATAAGCAGGATCGGCGATTTGTCAAAGGAGTGCGCTGCCGCCGCACAATAAAGACAAAAAACCATTTCCAAGCCACAATAAAACCGCAAGGCGAAAGAATCAAAAAGAATCGTCTGAAAAATCAAAAAAAGTGTTGACAAACGGTGCAGTTTGTGTTATAGTAATTAGGCACTTGAAAATAATATGCTGGTGTAGCTCAGTTGGTAGAGCAGCTGATTTGTAATCAGCAGGTCGGGGGTTCGAGTCCGTCCACCAGCTCCACCAAACAACTTCATATGGGAGAATTCCCGAGTGGCCAAAGGGGGCAGACTGTAAATCTGTTGCGTCATGCTTCGGTGGTTCGAATCCACCTTCTCCCACCAAAC
>ONGI01000151.1 GCA_900317315.1 uncultured Eubacteriales bacterium | reverse complement strand
TCATCAATGAAAGGTTTTTGCGCGGCATCAAGGACGAAGCGCCGATAGAGGAGACGGTTTCTCCGAATCCCGAAGACCCTTCGCTGCTGATCTATACCTCCGGTTCCACCGGCAAGCCAAAGGGCGTGCTGCATTCTCACGCGAGCATCACGGATTCCGTCAACCGCTACAACAACTACATGCAAACCCCAAAGGGTGCGCGCGCGGCAATGGGCGCGCCGTTTACCTTTGTCGCCTCGGTGCAGGGTATCTTTGCGCCGCTGTGCGCCGCCATCACCTCCTTTCTGATGCCCTATGAAGCCATGCGCGACCCGATCCTGCTGGCGGATTTTGTCGCGGACAACCAAATCAACCGCACCTTTATCAGCCCCAAAATGCTAAAGGTGTTCAAGCAAAAGGGCAACTCTCTCCAAACCGTCGTCACGGGCAGCGAGCGCGTCTCCAACACCTACAGCGACGAGTTCGATCTGTATGTATTCTACGGACAGACCGAGTCCGCCTCGGCGGCTCTCGCCTTTAAGATAGACAAGCCCTACGAAAATACCCCGATCGGCAAACCGATCGGCGACATCCGCACCCATATCCTCGACGAAAACGGCAAGGAGGCGGATGAGGGAGAGCTGTGCCTTGCCGGTGTGTTTGCGGACGGTTATCTCGGCTTGCCCGAGCAGACCGCCAAGACCTTTGTCGATAACCCGTTTGCCGCAGAGGACAGCTATCCCAAGCTGCTCAAAACCGGCGATATCGTCAAAAAGGCGCCCGACGGCAATATCATCTACCTCAACCGCAAGGACTGGATGGTCAAGATCAACGGTCAGCGCGTGGAGCCGGGTGAGATCGAAGCGATCATCAAGCAGACCGACGGCGTGCACGACGCGGCGCTCAAGGACTTCAAGAACCAGTACGGTCAGGTGTATCTTGTCGCCTACTATGTGGAGGACAAGCCCGTTGAGCCGGAGGACATCAAAGAAGCCATCGCGCAAAAGCTGCCGCCGTATATGATCCCGGCGTTCTTTGTCAAGCTCGAAAAGCTGCCGGTCAACGCAAACGGCAAGCTCGACCGAGCCGCGCTGCTCGCGCCGGAGGCAGGCAGCTTCAAGAGCGAGTATATCGCGCCCGAAACCGACATGCAAAAGACGCTCTGCGCCGCGTTTGAAGCGGTCCTCGGCGTGGAAAATGTCGGCGTAGAGGATGATTTCTTCGCCCTCGGCGGCGATTCCATCAAGTGCGCCATGGTGTCGGAGAAGTGCGGCGTCTACAAGATCTCCACCGCCGACATCTTTGCCGGCAAAACGCCGCGCATGATCGAGCGCCTGCTGATCCAAAAGGCAAGCAAAAAGGATCGTGTCAAAAAGGACAAAAAGGTCAGGGTCTATCCGCTGACGCCCTCCGAGCGCGGCATGTATTTGGAGCAAAAGCTCAACGAAGCCTCCACGGTCTACAACCTCAATATCGCCGCCGTCATCAAGGGCTCCGATATCGAAACCATCAAAAAATCTCTTAATGCAGTTTTCAGGGCGCACGAGGCGTTCACCTCCTACTATGGAGAAGAAAACGGCTTGCCGGTGCGCATCCTCTCCGATAAGCTGCCCGAGATCGCCGAAAAAACAGCCGCAACGCGCGAGGAGGTCATTGCCGTCATCGACAGCTACGCCGAGCCGTTTAACCTCAACGCGGCAATCCCTGTTCGTCCGACTCTCTATGCGGTCGCGGACGGCAGCCTGATCGACGGCTTGAACGGCAAAGAAGTGACCGCCGCTGCCATCGACCTGTCCGATCTGTATGACGACAGCCTGAATGAAAAATACGAGAGCGGTATGGCGTTCTACCGCGAGCTGTTTGCCGACGGCGTTCCCGTCAATGAGATGCCGGTCAAGGGCAAGCGCCCCAAGGTGCATCCGCTTTCCGACAGAGAGATCAACTTTGATTACAACAACGAGCAGCTCAAAGCGATCGACAACACCGCGCGCCGTTTCAGCGTGACGGAGTTTGAACTGATATTCTCCGCCGTTTCCATGGTGCTCGGCAAATACACCGCCTCCGAGGATGTGGTGCTGGGCATCCCCACCAATATGCGTCCCACCGACGCCGACGGCGTGATCGGCATGTTTGTCAACACCGCGCCTGTCCGCGTCAAGCCGCAGCGCGACGCCGCCCTCACAGACTATCTGCGTTCCGTCAGCACCGCCGTGCGCAACGCCACCTACGGCGCTTATCTGCCGTTTGAGGATGTTGTCGGCGAATTTGTGAAGCAGCGCGACGAGAGCCGCAACCCGATGTTTGACGTGAGCGTCAACTTCATGTGGAATCCGCCTGCCTACGACCGCGACGGACTGAGCGTGGAGCTGTATTCGCCGCTGCAAAAGATGAGCCGCGACATCGGCGTCGTGATCCGCAAGGGCGCCAAGGGACTGCATTTTATGGTGCAGTATTCCTCCGAGCTGTTTGAGGACGCGGTGATCGAGAACTTTATCGGTCAGCTGCAATACACTCTTTCGCTGCTCGGCACGCAGACAAAGACCGTGCGCGACGCGCTCCGGCTGCCCGAAGCACAGCAAAAGGTGCTCGACGGCTTCAAGACCGAGGCGACCGCCGAGCTCTCCGAGACCCTGCTGCACAAGCTCTTTGAGCGCAGCGCGGCGGAGAACGCGGACAAGACCGCGCTGATCGCTAAGGACGCGACGCTGACCTACCGTGCGCTCAACGAAAGGGCAAACATCGTCGCCCACAATCTGATCGCAAGAGGCATCAAGACCGGCGACAGCGTGGCGCTGCTCCTGCCCAGAGAGAGCTGCTTCTTTGCGTGCCTGTTCGGTGTGAACAAGGCGGGCGCGGCGTTCATTCCGTGCGACCCGCAGTATCCTGCCGACCGCATCAATCACATCATCGCCGATTCCGAGGCTTCCTTTATCATCACCACCGCCGACAAGCTCTCCGATTATCCTGCCGAAAAGGCGATCGACGTGGCGGATATCCTCCTCGGCGACCAAACCGAAAACCCGGATGTCGCAATGAGCGACCGCGAGCTGAGCTACATGATTTATACCTCCGGCTCCACCGGCAAGCCCAAGGGCGTCATGCTCCACCACAGAGGCATCTGCAACTACCTCACGCCGCATCCGGCAAATTCCCATATCTATTATCTCAAACAGAACGTTTCCACCTATCTTTCTGTCACCACCATTTCGTTTGACATGTCCTTCAAGGAGCACACCGCCGCCTTCTGCAACGGCAAGACGCTGGTGTTTGCCGCCGAGGACGAGATGAACGATCCGCGTGCGCTGGCGGAGCTGATGGACAAATATAAGGTTGACTGCATCAACGCCACGCCCTCGCGTTTGCAGCAGTACATGGACTATGAGCCGTTCAAAAACGCGCTCGCCAAATGCCGCCTTGTCATGTCGGGCGGCGAGGGCTATCCGATGGCGCTGCGCGACGCGATCCGCAAGTGCTCCGACAGCATCAAGATCATCAACACCTACGGCCCGACCGAGATCACGGTTTCCTGCAACGCGGCAGATCTGACCGACGCCGAGTATGTCACCGTCGGCAGACCGCTGCTCAACTATCACGAGATCATTGTGGACAAGTTCGGCGACCCGGCGCCCTACGGGGTCATCGGCGAGCTGTATATCGGCGGCGTCGGCGTGGCAAAGGGCTACAAGAATCTGCCCGACAAAACCGCTGCGGCGTTCGTCGCATATGACAACGCGCGTATGTACCGCTCCGGCGACTACGCCAAGTGGGACAAAAACGGCTTTGTGCATATCCTCGGCAGACTCGACAACCAGGTCAAGCTCAGAGGTCTGCGCATTGAGCTGGGCGAAATTGAGGGCTTGATCGCCGCGCAGCCGCACATCAAAAAGGTGACGGTCATCATCCGCAAGCTCAACGGTCAGGACAACCTCTGCGCCTACTT
>ONGI01000109.1 GCA_900317315.1 uncultured Eubacteriales bacterium | reverse complement strand
TTGACGGCGGTGTCCTCGTCGTCGAGCTTGGTGTAGGTGCTGGGAACCATCTCCAGCTCCGCCGAAGCGAAGGTGTAGCCGAGCTTTTCGAGCTCGTCGCGCACGGTGCCGAAGTCCTCCGGCTCGGTGTAGACGGTAAAGATGTCCTCGTCCGCCTCAAAATCGGAAGCGCCGCATTCCAGCGCGTCGCTCATGACGGTGTCCTCATCCTTTTCCAAGTCCTCGCGCTCGATCACCAGCACGCCTTTTTGGGAGAACATAAAGCTGACGCAGCCCTGTGTGCCCATGTTGCCGCCGAATTTGTCAAAGTAGTGTCTGACCTCGCCTGCGGTGCGGTTGCGGTTGTCGGTCAGCGCTTCCACGATGACTGCCACGCCGCTGGGACCGTAGCCCTCATAGGTGACCGCCTCGTAGTTGGTGGCGTCGTTGTCGTTCGCCGCTTTTTTGATGATGCGCTCAATGTTGTCGTTCGGCACGTTTGCCGCCTTTGCCTTGGCAATGGTGTCCTTGAGCTTGGAGTTGACGTTGGGGTCAGCGCTGCCGCCGGTCTTGATCGCCACGATCAGCTCTCTGCCGATCTTGGTGAATACCTTGGCGCGCGCTGCGTCGTTTTTGCCCTTCTTCTGCTTGATGGTACTCCATTTGTTATGTCCTGACATGTCATCATTCCTTTACTGTTTATCTAACAAATTATAGCATAGCCGCCTGTTTCTGTAAATAAAGGTTACAATTTTGTAACCACTTAGAGAGTAAAAGCGTCCGGCAGCCTTATCGTGTTTGCTGTATAATGCGATTATGTTCCGCTTTTGATGATGGTTTTATTCAATAGGCGGACCGGGTGAAGCGTCACGCTTCTTTTGTGAAATCGCCGATGGGCTGCTCCACCTGCTGACCCATCACGTCAGCCACAATGGACAGCGACAGCGTTTTGTCCTTGATGGTGTATTTGATGTTCGCTTCCTGGTCGGAAGGAGCCTTGAAGTTGATCGTCACGGTGCCGTCCTTGCAGTTGTAGATGCCGCTTTGGCTCTGGTAGCCGCCGTTCGCTTTTGTGATGATCGCATAGGTGCCGTCGTCCTTGAACGAGAAGGTCTGTGAGCCGTTCTCATTTTTGTAAACCCAGTTGCCGACAAGCGCGTCGTCCTTGGTGAACTCACCCTTGCGCTCAATGCTGACGGGCGTGTATGCCTTGGCATCCAGCTCGAGCTTCATTTCCTGCGTGCTCAGCCCGGTCAGGTTGAGCTTGTTTTCGGTAAAGGCGTTGCCGGTGCGCTCAAACAGGAACTTGCCGTCGAGCAGGGAGGTGTTCTCGATCGTCAGCATTTGCGTGCCGACCTTCGCGTTCTCATTGCTCACGCCGAGCAGGTCGCTCTCCTCCATGTTCTGAATGGCGTAGGAGCCTTTGTACTCAAAGGAGCCCATTTCCACCTTGAGGGTGTTGTCCGGCTCGAATATAAAATAGTAATCGGGAACCAGCGCCTCATCCACAGTGGCTTCGGCTTGGCTCACATCGGGCTTAAAGTGCCACACGGTCGTCTTTTTGTTGCCGAAAATGCCGGTGTCCACAACGCCCTGCGTCGCAAACAGGCGAATGGCGACGGCGCCGACCAGCACGAGCAGCACGATTATGGCGCTGATGATGATCGTTGTCTGCACCTTGCGTGATTTTTTGGGAGCAGGCTCTTCGGTTACGGTATCGTCCTCGGCTTCCTTTTCGGTCGGGAGCTCGGGAGTATCGGTTTCTGTCTCAACTGCTGTTTCAACTGCTGCCTCGGCTTCGGCGGCAGCCTCCGCTTCGTTATCGGCGGTGAAGATTTCTTTATTTTCTTCCAACGGTAAAACCTCCTTTTTGGTCTTGTTCATCATCATACTATATTTTTTTGAATAAATCAAGGCAGGAGAGATTATTTATAAATAATAATTACAATATTGTAACAAATCCATTGCCAAACGGAATCTTTTGTGCTATAATATACAGATAAATGTGATTTGAGAAGTTTTAACGTGAAAATAGCTGAAAGGATGTCCCGAAAATGGTTAAATCAATGACCGGTTTTGGCAGATGTGAAACCGAGATTAACGGCAGAGCCATCACCGTTGAAATAAAAAGCGTCAATCACCGCTATTTTGAGTTCTCCTGCCGCATCACGCGCGGCTACAGCTTTTTGGAGGATAAGCTCAAGGCGTTTGTGAATGCACGCGTCGCCAGAGGAAAGATCGACATGTTCGTTTCGGTCGGCGCCGCTGACGACGTGCCGTGCGAGGTGGCGGTCAACCACAGTCTGGTGTCGGGCTATCTCGCCGCCATGAAGGAGATCAGCGACACCTACGGCGTTCCCAACGACGCGTCGGTCGTGGCGCTCTCGCGTTTTCCCGATGTGTTCACCGTCAACAAGGCTCCGGTGGACGAGGAGCAGCTGACCTCCGATGTGCTCACGGCAGCCGACGCCGCGCTCAACTCCTTTGTCGCTATGCGCGAGACGGAGGGCGCACGCATGAAAGCGGACATTCTGAGCAGAGCCGAAACGATCCTCTCCATCGTTTCCGAGATTGAGGAACGCTCGCCGCAGACGGTCAGAGAATACGAGAACCGCCTGTTGGAGCGCATTCGCCAGACGCTCGAAAATCTCAGCGTAGAGGTGGACGAACAGCGTATCCTCACCGAGGTGGCGGTGTTTGCCGATAAGGTCGCGGTCGCGGAAGAAACCGTCCGTCTGCGCAGCCACTTTGAACAGCTCCGCGCCTTTTTGTCGCTCGACCAGCCCGTCGGCAGAAAAATAGATTTTATCATTCAGGAAATGAACCGCGAAGCCAATACCATCGGCTCCAAGGTGCAGGACGCCGTTCTCGCACACAAGGTAGTTGACATCAAAAGCGAGATCGAAAAAATCCGCGAGCAAGTGCAGAATATAGAATAGTTTTTTGGTGTATTATGAAACTGATTAATATCGGCTTTGGCAATCTGGTCAGCAGCGATAAGCTGGTGGCGGTTGTGGCGCCGGATTCGGCTCCTGTCAAGCGCATTGTGCAGGAGGCAAAAACAAACGGACTGCTGATCGATGCGACCTGCGGCAGAAAGTGCAAATCCGTATTGATAAACGACAGCAATCATGTGGTGCTGTCCGCGGTTTCCTGTGAGACGATCCAGAACCGCGCCGAAGAAAGCGGGGAAAAGGATGAACAATAGAGGTATTTTGGTGCTCTACACCGGCTGCTCCGGCGTCGGCAAGGGCACGATCATGAAGGAGCTGCTCAGGCGTGACCCCAATATCCGCCTGTCGGTTTCCAACACCACGCGCGAGCCGCGCGATGGAGAGATCGACGGCGTACACTATCGCTTTGTCACACGCGAGGAGTTTCTTGCGCTGGCGGACGCCGACGGCTATATCGAGTATGCCGAGTATTGCGACAATCTTTACGGCACGCCCAAGCAGCATGTCGAGGAGCTGCTTGCCGCAGGCTATGACGTTTTTCTCGAAATCGAGGTGCAGGGCGGCTTGCAGGTCATGGAACAATTCCCGGACGTGCTCAGTATTTTTATTCTTCCGCCCTCTATAGAGGAACTTGAGAACCGTCTGCGCGGCAGAGGCACCGAGACCGAGGAGGTCATCCGGCAGCGCCTTGCCGAAGCCAAAAATGAATTGGCTGTAGCGCAGCAGTACCGCTTCCGCGTTGTCAACGACGATCTGAACACCGCCGTGAACGAGGTGCTCGACATCCTGCAGCGATACAGATAATAAGGATAACAACGATCATTTATTATAGAAAAAGGAGAATGCAGCATGCACAGAGTAGATGTAGACGAATTATTTCAGGGCAAGCAGAGCAAATATGCGCTGGTCGTCGGCGTTTCCAAGCGCGCCAGACAGATCACCCGAACCTTTGAGGAGGAGGGCATCGTCACCGAGGATAAGCCCGTTCTGCTCGCGATTGATGAGATCAAGAACCATGAGATCAATCTTTTAGAGCCCGACGAGGATGAGCTGTAAGCTTGTTGCCAAAATCGCGGTCGAAAAGGCAGTCTATTCCTTTGACAGAGAATTTGATTATGCGGTGCCGGACGATTTGTCCGCCGCGGCAGCCGTCGGCAAGCGCGTGCTGGTGCCCTTTGGCAGAGGCAACAGCCGCCGTCAGGGGATCATTACCGCACTTGCTTATGAGGAAGCGGAGGGGCTGAAGCCCGTTCTCGCCGTCACTGACGAAACGCCCGTGCTCTCGCCGGAGATGCTGGCGGTCGCGCGGTTTATGAAGGAGCATTATTTCTGCACCCTCTACGACGCGGTCAAGACCATGCTGCCGGCAGGCATCAACTACCGTGTCACCACGGTTTACGGCGTGCGGCAGACGGATGAAGCAGCTTCGCTGACGGAAGAAGAACAGCGCTTGTATGACTATCTCAAAAAGAAGCGCGGCGCGGTGAAGCTCGAAAAGCTGACCGAGGACTTTGGACTCGCCGACAGCTCGCTGCCCGACGAATTGACCCGGCGCGGCTTGCTCTATAAGTCGGAGGAGGTCTTTCGCAAGGTCAACGACGCGGTGATGAAGATGGCGGCGCTGTCGCCCGACTTTGACCCGCAGTCCCAAACGCTCACGCCCAAGCAGCAGGAGATCACGGAGCTGCTCGCCATGAGCGGCGCGGTATCCGTGAGAGAAATCCGCTATTTCACCGGTGTTTCTTCGTCTGTCATCGACGCGCTCTTCAAAAAGGGCGTCATCTATTTCTTTGACGAGGAGGTTTTTCGCACCGGCGATTTGCAGGTGAGCGGCGAGGCAAAGCCGATTGTCCTGTCCGGCGAACAGCAGCAGGCGTGCGACAACCTGTACGCGGAGTACCGCGACAGCCGACCGCATGTCAGCCTGCTCTACGGCGTTACCGGCTCCGGCAAAACGAGTGTGTTTCTCAAGCTGATCGAGCGCGTGCTGGACGAGGGCAGAGGCATTAGTGTCATGGTGCCCGAGATTTCGCTGACGCCACAGTTTGTGGAGCAGTGTGCACGGCGCTTCGGCGACAAAATCGCCGTTTTTCACAGTGCGCTTTCGCTCG
>ONGI01000110.1 GCA_900317315.1 uncultured Eubacteriales bacterium | reverse complement strand
GTGGCGATGGGGCCTCTGCCCTTGTCCAGACGTGCCTCGATGACCGTACCCTTGGCGGCGCGGTCGGGATTGGCTTTGAGCTCCTTCATCTCGGCGACGAGCGCGACCATTTCGAGCAGGTCGTCCAGACCCTCTTTTGTCTTGGCGGAAACGGGGATACAGGGTGTGTCGCCGCCCCACTCCTCGGGGATCAGCTCGTATTCGGTGAGCTGCTGCTTGACCTGTTCGGGGTTCGCGCCCACCTTATCCATTTTGTTGATGGCAACAATGACCGAAACGCCTGCCGCCTTGGCGTGGTTGATCGCCTCAACGGTCTGCGGCATGATACCGTCGTCCGCCGCTACAACAAGGATCGCAATATCCGTGACCTGCGCACCGCGCGCACGCATGGTGGTGAACGCCTCGTGACCCGGGGTGTCGAGGAAGGTGATCGGCTTGCCGTTGACCTGCACACGGTAGGCGCCGATGTGCTGGGTGATGCCGCCTGCCTCGCCTGCGGTGACGTTGGCGTGACGGATGGCGTCCAGAATGGAGGTCTTGCCGTGGTCAACGTGACCCATAACGACCACGACCGGCGCTCTGCCGATGAGGTTCGCCTCGTCGTCCTCGCTGTCGTCGATGAGCTTTTCTTCGATGGTGACGACGACCTCCTTTTCGACCTTGGCGTGGAACTCCATTGCGATCAGCGAGGCGGTGTCAAAGTCGATGGTGTCGGTGGCGGTGACCATGGTGCCCATGAGGAACGCCTTTTTGACGACCTCGGCGACCGTGGCTTTCAGGCGCAGCGCCAGCTCGTTGACGGTGATCTCGTCGGGTATCTGCACCGTGATGGGCTTTTGCTTGCGCTCCATGGCGATTCTTTTCAGACGCTCCGCCTCGGTCTCGCGCTTGCCCTGCTTTCTGCCGCGCTGCTTTTGGGTGCGGTTGGAGAATTTTTGCTTTTTGGTGGTGTGGTCGCGGTCGGTGCTGCGCGACTTGGAGGTGTCGCTCGCCAGATCGTCATACTTGGAATTGTAGCGCTCCACGTCCACATTGGTGGCGCGGGTGTCGATGACCTTGCGCTTGCGCTGGTGGTTCGGGGATTCGCCCTTTTGCTCCTTGGGCTGGGCAGGCTTGGCAGCCGGTGCGGGCTTGCCGTCCTTGCCTTCTTTGCCGTCCTTTTTGGCAGCGGTCTTGTCTGCCGCGGGCTTTTTGTCCTCCTTCGGCTCCTCCTTGACAGGCTCCTGCGCCTGTTCGAGCTTGGCGTTTCTCACCGCAAAATAGGCGTTGAAGTCCTTGACGGCATGCTCTCTGGTGAGCACGTCAAACAAAACGTCCAGCTCGCTCTCGGTGAGCGTGGTCATGGTCTTTTTGTCTACGTTGCAGTGTTTTTTGAGTATCTCGGTAATCTTCTTGTTCGGCAGGGCGAAGTCGTTCGCCGCGTCCTTTACTTTATATTTAATCATCGAATTCTCCTCTCGTACTAATCAATCATTTCGCGCAGCCTTTTGGCAAAGCCCTCGTCCTCAACGGAGAGCACCGCGCAGAGTCTGCCGAGTGCATGGCTCAGCTCCTCCTTGCTGCGCTCTGCGCACAGCACCGGAACGTTTTGCTCCTGCGCAGCCCTGCGCACGCGTTTGAGGCTGTTGGGCGAGGCGTCGGCGGCGTGGAGCACCAACCGCGATTTGCCGCAGCGGACGGATTCCTCCGTGACCTCGGCGCCGATAACCAGCTTTTTTGCCCGTCTGCATATCCCTAAAAATGATAATACCCTGTCGTTCATATGCCCTCCGCAGCGCCGAGCTCCGCGCTCATCTGCTCATAGACCTCCTCGGGGATACGGCAGCTCAGCGAGCGCTCAAAGCGCCTTGCCTTGCGCGCCTGTTCAAAGCAGGTCATGCTCTTGCAAACATAGGCGCCTCTGCCGGACTTTTTGCCCGTGAGGTCGAGCGATACGCCGCCGGACGCGACGACATTGCCGTTTTCGTCCTTTTTGTCGGGCGCCCTGACAACGCGGATCAGTTCGCGCTTGGGCTTCATTTCGCCGCAGCCGGTGCATTTTCTCAATGGTATCTTTTTCATTCTTCTGTCTGTCCGTCTGTCTGCTCGTCTGTCTGTTCGGAGTCGTCCTGCGCCTCAACAGCCGGAGCGGTTTCTTCTTCTTCGTCGTCCTCGCCGAAGAAGCCGCTCTCGGGTCGGATGTCGATGCGCCATCCGGTGAGTCTGGCGGCAAGACGCGCGTTCTGACCCTTGTTGCCGATAGCCAGCGAAAGCTGGTCGTCGGGAACCGTCGCCTTGCAGCTCTTGGTTTCTTCGTCAACGATATCTACCTTGACGACCGTGGCAGGCGCAAGTGCTGCCGCTATATATTTCTGCGGGTCGTCGCTGTATTCTACAATGTCAATTTTCTCGCCGCCCAGCTCGGCTACAATCGTGTTGACGCGCGCGCCCTTGGGGCCGATGCAGGAGCCGATGGCGTCAACGTCGGGATTCTGGCTGCTGACAGCCATCTTGGTGCGGGAGCCTGCCTCGCGTGAAACCGACTTTATCTCAACGGTACCGTCAAATATCTCGGGTACCTCCTTTTCAAACAAACGGCGCACAAAGCCCGGGTGCGAGCGCGAAATGATCGCGTGCGGTCCTCTCTCGTTGTCCTTGACGTCGGCGATATAGACCTTTACCATGTCGCCCTCGTGCAGGGATTCCAAGCCCACCTGCTCCGCCTTGGGCAGCATGGCGGTGCTTTTTCCGATGCGGATGGTGGCGACGCCCGACTTTTGGTCGATACGCTCCACGGTGGCGGTGACGATCTCGCCCAGCTTGCTCTGGAATTCGATCAGGCTGACGCCCTTTTCACCGGCGCGTATTCCCTGACGGATAACGTTGCGCGCAGAGGCGACCGCGATCCTGCCCAGTCGCTTGGGGTCGAGCGGCACCTCGATCTCGTCGCCGATCTCGTATTTCTTTCTCTTGTTGATCTGTGCCGCTTCCTCGGGCGTCACCTCAAAATTGGGGTCGAGCACGTCGTCGGTAACGGTCTTGACGAGCTTTACATCCAATGTGTTCTTGTCGGGGTCAGCCTTGAAAACAACGTTTTCGTTGCCGCCGTAGTAGCTTTTGCAGGCGATCTCGATCGCCTTTTGTATCTGCTGCAGCATGTAGTCCATCGGAATGTCCTTTTCCTTTTCGAACATACGCAGCGCTTCAAACAGTTCCTTGTTATTCATTTTTCCAACCATTCCTTTCGAATTAATACGGAATCGTATTTCTTGGTTTTTGTATATCAATCAAAATCGTCGAGCTTGATCCAAGCGGCTTCCTTTTTGTTGAAGGTCAGCTCATTCTCGCCTGCGTGGTCTTGGATCGTGACCTCGCCGTCGGCGTAGGCTTTGAGAACGCCGTCAAACTCCCTGCCGATCCCCTCAACGGGACGCAGCATTTTTACCATGACGTCGGCGCCGATAAACCGCGCAAAGTGCTCGTCACGCACCAGCTCGCGCTCAATGCCCGGCGAACAAACCTCCAGACAGTAGGCGTTCTCGATCGGGTCAAGCGCGTCGAGAGGGTCGTTGATCGCGCGCGAGACCGCCTCGCAGTCGCTGATGCCGACGCCGTCGGGCTTGTCGATGAAAATGCGCAGATACCAGTCGGCGCCCTCCTTGACATAGCGAACGTCCCACAGGGTCAGCCCCATCTCGGTGACGATCGGCTCACAGAGCGCCCAAACCTTGGCGACCGTGACGCCGCCCTTGCTTTTTGCCATCATATCCCTCCAAACAGATTTTGTGATGATTTGCGAGAATAAAGATAAATAACAAGGAGCGGACTTTGTTGTCCACTCCTTTAGTTTCAAGTATTCATCGTATCTTTATCGTATCTATTATAGCACACTTTTCCAAAAAGTCAACCCCCCCGTTGCCGCGACCGCTGCCGCGGTGGGCAGTCCGCGACCGCTGCCACGGTGGGCAGTCCGCGCAACTGACATTTGATAGTGAGATTACCAACATAGCCGCGTTATAAAAGGCAATAGCGACATATGTTTTTCGCAGTGCATTGTGATTTTATGTGTAGGGGCGAACCCGTGTGTTCGCCCGACCGCGTTGTCCTGTCATGCCGTTTTTACCAAGGAAACGAACGTTGTCCTATCCGGGCGCACACATCGGTGCGCCCCTACGTCGTCGAGGAAGCGTAGCACTGCTTTTCATATGTATTGTAAATAGGTCAAGCTTGTTTTGCGCAGAAATGTTTCCGCGTGCGCAAGCGTGACGCTTGACCCAATCCGCGCAACTGA
>ONGI01000130.1 GCA_900317315.1 uncultured Eubacteriales bacterium | reverse complement strand
CTTCGACCGCTTTTACCGCGCCGAAAAGAGCCGCACCACCAAGGGCTACGGCTTGGGGCTCTCCATCGCCCAGCGCATCGTGGAGAGCATGAACGGTAAAATCACCGTCGAGAGCAATGACGCCGACGGCACCACCTTCAGCGTGCGGTTTGGGCGCAGCACAAAATAATCATTCACAACGATCATCGCGGCAGCGTATAAAACTGCCGCGATTTTTTATTTTCTATTGACAGACAGAAACAATGGTGGTATAATCAAATTATCAAATGAACAGATATTCAGATGTTCAACTATTGATGCATGAGGTGAACCATATGGATAAACAAAATGCCCCCGATCTGGAGCTGCTGTTTGAGCTTGCCGACCTGTTCAAGGTCTTTGGCGACTCCACACGGCTGCGCATCATGGTGCTGATCTCCGACGCGGAGCTGCCGGTCAACGAGATCGCCGAGGCGCTCAATATGGAGCAGAGCACCATCTCCCATCAGCTGCGCGTCCTGCGGCAAAACAAGCTGGTGCGCGTGCGCCGCGACGGCAAGCAGATGTATTATTCCCTCGACGACGACCACGTCAAGCGGATCATCGAGATGGGCATGGATCATATTTTGGAGTGAGAGTATGCAGTACACACTGATTTTGGACGACCTGAACTGCGCCCACTGCGCCTCAAAAATCGAGAGCAAGATCGCGCAGACCGAGGGCTACCGCAGCGTCAGCTTCAACTTCGCCACCAAAAAGCTGCGCTTTGAAACCGACAAGCCAAACCCGAAGGACGAGATACAGGCGATCTGCGACAGCATTGAGGACGGCGTGCATGTGCTTGACGAGCACGCACACGACCATCACCGCGAACACCACGAACACCACGGCTGTCACGACGACCACTGCAACTGCCGTGAACACGAACACAAGCATGAACATGAGCACGCGCACGGTCACGGCCACGGCGAGAGCGGCATACTGAAAAAGGTGCTGCTGGCGGCGTCCGTCGTCCTCGGCGTCGCGGCGCTGGTGCTGCACCTGACCGCCGCGGGCGAAGCGGCGCATTGGACGGTGTTCGGGCTGAGCCTTGCCGCCACGCTCTGCGCCGGCTACGACGTGTTTCTTAAGGGCTTCAAAAACGCCTTTAAGCTGCGCATCGAGGAGACCGTTTTGATCACGATCGCGGTCATCGCGGCATTTTGTATCGGCGAGACCGTCGAGGCGGCGATGGTGACGATCCTGTTCTCCATCGGCGAATTTATCGAGGATCTGGCGGTCGGCAAGAGCCGCCGCGACATAGAAAAGCTCAGCCGCATCCGTCCCGATACGGCGACCCTGCTCGAAAACGGGCAGGAGCGCGAGGTGCCTGCCGCCGACGTGGCGATCGGCTCGGTCATTGTGATAAAACCGCATGAGCGCGTGCCGCTGGACGGTGTTGTCACGGACGGAAGCGCCGAGCTGGACGTCTCCGCGCTGACGGGTGAAAGCCTGCCGCAGCATGTGACAAAGGGCAGCGCCGTGCTCAGCGGCTCCATGAACGGCGACGCGCTGCTCACGGTGCAAACCACCGCCGCCTTTGGCGACAGCACCGCCACGCGCATTCTCCGCCTGGTGGAGGATGCGGCGGCGCAAAAGGGACAGCGCGAAAAGCTCATCACGCGGTTCGCCAATGTTTATACGCCGGTCGTCGTTTTGCTCTCGGTGCTGATCGCCGCTGTGCCGCCGCTGTGCGGACTGGGCAGCTTTACCGAATGGCTGATGCGCGCGCTGGTGGTGCTGGTGGCGAGCTGTCCGTGCGCGATCGTCATTTCCGTTCCTCTCGCCTACTACGCCGGCATCGGCGCCGGCTCGCGCATGGGCGTGCTGATCAAGGGCGGCCGCTATCTGGAGGCGCTTGCCAAGGCGGACGCGTTCGCGTTTGACAAGACCGGCACCCTGACGACCGGAAAGATCACCGTGTCGGACGTTTATGCCTGCGACGGCTACACCGAGGAGGAGATCCTCTCGCTGGCGGCAGGCTGTGAAAAATATTCCTCTCACCCGATCGCGCAGGCGATCCGGGCACAGAGCAACAACGCCGCCGTGCTCACGGAGCACAAGGAGATCGCAGGCGTCGGCACCTCGGCTGTCTATAACGGCAAGACCCTCTGCTGCGGCGGCAGCAAGCTGCTGCACGGCAGCCTTCCGCCTGCATTACAGGGCAAAAACATCGTACTGCTCACCTGTGACGGCGCGCTGATCGGCGCGATAGAGATCGGCGACACCCTGCGCACCGAGGCGCACGGCGTGCTCCGTCAGCTCAGAGAGCTGGGGATCAAGCGGCTGCTCATGCTCACCGGCGACGCCGCAGCCAACGCCGCCGCGGTGCAGCACCGGCTCGACGGCATCGAGACCCACGCCGCGCTCCTGCCGCAGAATAAGCTGCAGATCATCGGCGACTGTCAGCAGGACGGCAGCACCGTCTGCTTTGCCGGCGACGGCATCAACGACGCGCCCGTGCTGAGCAAGAGCGACTGCGGCATCGCCATGGGCTTTGGCAGTGAGGCAGCGATCGAAGCGGCGGATGTGGTGCTCTCCTCCGGCGACCTGTCCGCGCTGCCCAAGGCGGTGCGTCTGTCGCGCAAAACCATCCACACCATTCGCACCAACATCATCTTTGCGCTCGCCGTCAAAGCGGCAGTCATCGTGCTGGCAATGTGCGGCATGGCGCAAATGTGGATGTCCGTGCTCGCCGACACCGGCGTATGCGTCGCCTGCGTGCTCTACACGGCACGGCTTTTGCACACAAAATAATTCGTACACCTCTGCATGGCTGCGGAGGTGTATTTTTTCTTGCCACTTCTCACGTTTTGTGTTAAAATGTGCTTAATACAAATTAAACCAAAAGGAGAAATGATGATGGAACTGATTCAGAGCTTTTCCGTAGACCATACCAAAATCACCCCCGGCATCTTCACCAGCCGCGTTGACACGGTGGGCGACGGCACGGTGACGACCTATGACATCCGGCTCAAAAAGCCGAACCGCGAGCCGGTGATCGACGTGGCGGCGATGCACTCGCTCGAGCACATCATTGCCACCTATTTGCGCAACGACCCCGATTGGAAGGACAAGGTCATCTATTGGGGCCCGATGGGCTGTCTGACCGGCTTTTATTTGATTTTGAAGGGCAGCCGCGCACCGCAGGAGATCTATGACCTGCTGCTTGACGCGTTCCGATCCGTGGCAAACTGCGAGGAGGTGCCCGGCGCGGCGCCTGTGAACTGCGGCCACTATCTGATGCATAACCTCGGCATGGCAAAATGGTACGC
>ONGI01000144.1 GCA_900317315.1 uncultured Eubacteriales bacterium | reverse complement strand
TCGGAATACATCTGAATGAATCTTCTGTAGCAGTCCCAAGCCCAACGGGGGTTGCCGCTCATCTCAGCGATGGTGTTGACAACTGTCTCGTTCAGACCGAGGTTAAGGATTGTATCCATCATACCGGGCATGGAAGCTCTGGCGCCGGAACGAACGGAGACGAGCAGGGGATTCTCCTTGTCACCGAACTTCTTGCCGGTGATCTCTTCCATCTTTACGATGTACTCGTTGATCTGATCCTGAATCTCGTCGTTGATCTTTCTGCCGTCCTCATAATACTGAGTACAAGCTTCGGTGGTAATTGTGAAGCCCTGGGGTACGGGAAGTCCCATGCTGGTCATTTCAGCAAGGTTAGCGCCCTTACCGCCGAGGAGCTCACGCATGTTTGCGTTACCTTCTGAGAAAAGGTAAACCCATTTTCTTGCCATAGTGGTAGTCCTCCTAAAAAAATATATTGCGGCTGTTGGGGAGTTTCTTGGGCAAACTTCCCCAACATATCTAAGCCTAACAATTATTATACCAAAGATTAGCAAAAATAGCTACAATTTTTTGAAAATTTTTTCTTCTAAAAAACTACTGTGATTTTTATTAATATTGTATAAATCGTTTAATTTCCCATAAAACCGCGAATTTTTGAAAATATGACTTGAAATTTGATTTTTTTGTGAGATAATAGTATTGAGTATAAAAGCGTTTAATGGCTTTTAGGGCTTTGAAATATTTGAAGAAAACGGGGGACTGTATGAGTAATTGTGCAATTATTCTGGCAGGCGGAGAGGGCAAGCGGATGAAGTCCGACAAGCCGAAGCCTATGTCTTTAGTGCTTGGAAAGCCGATGCTGGAATGGGTGATTGCCGCGCTCAGACAGGCAGGCGTCAGCGACGTGTGCGTTGTCAAGGGCTATCACAAGGAATACATTGAGGAATATCTGGACACGCTGGATTTTCCCGTGGAGAGCGTCTACCAGAGCGAGCGCCTCGGCACCGGTCATGCCGTGATGATGGCAAAGGACTTTTTGAGCGCGCACGACGGCAACGTGGTGATTCTCAACGGCGACGCGCCGTTTATGACCGCGCAGACCATCGAAAGCTCACTGCGGCAGCACACCGGGGCAGGCTGTGCGGCGACCGTGATCTCGGCAAAGCTGGATGATCCGACCGGCTACGGCAGGATCGTCCGCGACGAAAACGGCAATCTCAAGGCGATCGTGGAGCACAAGGACGCCGACGAAGCCACCAGAGCCATCGACGAGGTCAACTCCGGCGGCTACTGGTTTGACTGTCAGCTGCTGCTCAGCGTGCTCGGCAAAATCAAATCCGACAACGCGGCAGGTGAATATTATCTGCCCGACGCCATCGCCCTGCTGCTGAAGGACGGCAGGACCGTCGGCGCTTACACGGCGGAATGCAGCGATGCGGTGCTCGGCGCCAACGATCCGGAGCAGCTCGAGGAGCTGAACCAAATCGCCCGGGCAAAGGGTTATCGGTGCGAATTATAAAATAATCATCATATACATATACGCAGAAAAGAGACACTGAAAAAGGAGAAACACAATGAATTTTCACGGAAAAGACATCAAAATCTTCTCAGGCAACTCTAATGTCGATGTTGCGCAGGGAATTGCGGGCTGTCTCGGCTTACAGCTCGGCAAAAGCGACTGCACCCATTTTTCGGACGGTGAAATCGCTGTTTCGCTCCACGAATCCGTTCGCGGCAGCGACTGCTTTATCGTGCAGTCCACCTGCACGCCTGTCAACGACAACCTGATGGAAATGCTGATTATGATCGACGCCATGAAGCGTGCTTCCGCGGCGAGAATCACCGCTGTGATGCCCTACTTCGGCTATGCGCGTCAGGACAGAAAGGCAAAGGCGAGAGATCCGATTTCGGCAAAGCTTTGCGCCGACATCATCACCACCGCGGGCGCTGACCGTGTGCTGACCATGGATTTGCACGCCAACCAGATTCAGGGCTTTTTCAACATTCCCGTTGACCACCTGCACGGCGCCGGCATTCTCGCCAACCACATGAAGGAAAAAATCGGAGGCAACTTTGACGACTTTATCGTTGTTTCTCCCGACCTCGGCTCTGTTACCCGTTCCAGAAACTTCGCGTCCAAAATCAACACCGGTCTCGCCATCATCGACAAGCGCAGACCCAAGGCGAATGTTTGCGAGGTCATGAACATCATCGGTGACGCCAAGGGCAAAAAGGTCATTCTGGTGGACGACATGATCGACACCGCCGGCACCCTCTGCAACGCGGCAAACGCAATCGTGGAAAAGGGCGGCGCGACCGAGGTGTATGCCTGCGCGACCCATGCGGTGCTGTCCGGTCCCGCTGTGGAGAGGATCAAAAACAGCGCCATCAAGGAGGTCATCCTGCTCGACACCATTCCGGTCCCCGAGGAGAAGATGATCGACAAGTTCACCGTGCTGCCCACCGCGCCTATTTTTGCGGAGGCTATCGCAAGG
>ONGI01000111.1 GCA_900317315.1 uncultured Eubacteriales bacterium | reverse complement strand
ACAGAAAGGAAAAGAAATATGATAGGTATTATTTGCGCCATGCAGATCGAAGCGGACGGCATTCTTGCCCTCTGCGAAAACAAGGAAGAGACCGTCAAATACGGCATGACCTTTACGCGCGGCACGCTCTGCGGCAAGGAGCTGGTGGTGGTTGTGTGCGGTATCGGCAAGGTGAACGCCGCCATGTGCGCCACGACCCTGATCAACGATTATCAGCCCTCGCTGGTGATGAACAGCGGCGTAGCCGGTGCGCTCTCGCCGGTGGTGAGCATCGGCGACATCGTTGTCGGCACCAAAGCGGTGGAGCACGACATGAACACCACGGCGCTGGGCGACAAGCAGGGCGAGGTGTCCTTCCCGACCGGCAAGGTGCTCTTTTTTGAATGTGACGCCGTCGCCTCGCGTTTGCTGGCGGAGGTCTGTGCCGGCTTGGAAGACACCAAGACCGTGAGCGGCATCATTGCCAGCGGTGATGTTTTTATTTCCGACCGTTCCAAGCGCCAACTGCTCAACGACCGCTTCGGCGCGCTTGCCTGTGAAATGGAGGGAGCCGCCATCGGTCATGTCTGCGTCTGCTGCGGCGTACCCTATGTGATCCTGCGCGCGATCTCCGACGATATGGACGAGAACAAGGGCATGGATTTTGTCAAATTCTGCGCTTTGGCGGCAAAAAAGACCGTCCGTGCGGTCAAAGAGTTTGTTATGCATATTGACAACAACGCTTTAATGCGGTAAAATGTAAGTTAACGTGTAAAATAAACTCACAAAAGGGGTATAAAAATGAAGCTAACAGGTGCAGATATTATCTGTGAATGTTTATTGGAGCAGGGCGTTGACACCGTATTCGGCTATCCCGGCGGCGCGGCGCTCAATACCTACGACGCGCTCTACAAGTACAGCGACAAAATCAAGCATATTTTGACCGCCCACGAACAGGGCGCTTCGCACGCGGCGGACGGCTACGCGCGTTCCACCGGCAAGACCGGCGTGGTGCTCACCACCTCGGGACCCGGCGCGACCAACATTGTTACCGGACTTGCCACCGCGAATATCGACAGCATTCCGCTTGTTGCCATTACCGCCAACGTCAACCTCGACCAGCTCGGACGCGACAGCTTTCAGGAGGTTGACATTGTCAATATTTCAAAGCCCATCACCAAGGCGAGCACCCTTGTCACCAAAATTGAGGACTTGGCGCCGACCATTCGCAAGGCGTTCAAGCTTGCCGGCAGCGGCAGAAAGGGTCCTGTTTTGGTGGACGTCCCCAAGGACATCACCTCCATGGTCACCGAGTTTGAGCCGCTCCGTCCCGAAACGCCCGAGCCGGACGCCATCGCCAATCCCGATTCCATCGCGCGTGTGCAGGCGCTTATCCGCAAATCGCGCCGCCCGATGATTTATGCCGGCGGCGGCATTCTCAGCGCGGACGCCTGCGAGGAGTTCAGGCAGTTTGCGGAGCTGATTGACGCGCCTGTCTGCTGTTCGCTGATGGGTCTGGGCTGTATTCCGGCAAGCCATCCGCTGTGTATCGGCAACATCGGCATGCACGGCGGCTACGAAACCGGCATGGTGACGGCTGCGTGCGACCTGATTATCGCCATCGGCGCGCGGTTCTCCGACCGTGTGGCAGGTGACCGCGAGCGCTTTGGCGAGCAGGCAAAGATTGTGCAGCTCGAAATCGACAAAACAGAAATCAACAAAAACGTCAAGGTGGACGAATACATTCTCGGCGACGCCAAGCTGATTATTCAGGCGCTTCTTGTCGGCATGGAGCAGCAGGAGCACCATGTCTGGCTCGCCAAAATCGACGAGTGGAAGCATCATTTTGACAACGCGACCAAGCCGCTCTCCGACTATCCGTTCCCGGATGAGTTTATCGAGGCGGTCAACACCCTCAAAGCCGACAGCGACATCATTGCGACCGACGTCGGACAGCACCAGATGTGGGTGGCGCAGCACGCCAAAATCGAAGCGGAAAAGACCCTGCTGACCTCCGGCGGCATGGGCACCATGGGCTTCGGTATGGGCGCGGCAATCGGCGCGCAGGTATCGCATCCCGACAGGCGCGTGTTCCTGTTCACGGGCGACGGCAGCTTCCACATGAACCTCAACGAGCTGGTGACGATGAAGTCCTACGACTTGCCCGTTATCGTGCTGGTGATGAACAACACCGTGCTCGGCATGGTGCGCCAGTGGCAAAAGCTCTTCTACGGCAACCGCTTCTCCCAGACCGATCCGCACCGCGCGACCGACTTTGTAAAGCTCGCCAACGCGTTCGGCGTGGAGGGCATGCGCATCACCAAGAGCGAGGAGATTTTGCCCACGCTCCAAAAGGCGCTCGACCTGCACACCACCGTCGTCATCGACTGCCAAATCAGTCCCGATGAAAACGTTCTCCCCATGATCCCCCCCGGCAAAACCGTAAACGAGATCGTCACCGAAATGTGACCGCTGCCGCGGTGGGCAGCGCGGCTTTGGACAACGCCATGTGGAGATGGCACCGGCTGAACGCCGCGTTATAAAATGGTGTTGGAGATTAAGCTGCTGACTGACGCGATAAAGTTATATAAAATAAAACAAACGGCTGACTCACTGTGTTGTTGTGAGTCAGCCGTAAATTATTAATTAAGCAAATAGCAGAGAATCATATTTCTCCACCACAGCGCGTTCCCACGCTTCCTTTTCTTTTTTTGCCAATTCGGGATCGGCGTATTGCGCCAATACACCGCGCATGCTTTTTATATCCTTTTTAGGCTCGGGCGTGAAAAATTCATCCATAATGGTGATGATTACGCGCTGATTGGGTTTTGCGTCGATTTTTTCCAACGGCTTGACAACATTGCCGTCAAAATATCCGTTTACAGATACCATAAGCACCTATCCTTTCCCTGCCGATTATGCATTAAGCATTAAGAATTATGAATTATGAATTATGCATTATATCAGTCCGTATCCAGCTTCAGCACCGCCATAAACGCCTCCTGCGGCACCTCTACCGTGCCGAGCTGGCGCATGCGCTTTTTGCCTTCCTTTTGCTTTTCAAGCAGCTTTTTCTTTCGGGTGATGTCGCCGCCGTAGCACTTTGCCAAAACGTCCTTGCGCATTGCCTTGACGGTTTCGCGCGCGATGATCTTGCCGCCGATACAAGCCTGTATCGGCACCTCAAACAGCTGGCGCGGAATTTTTTCTTTCAATTTTTCCGCCATCTTGCGCGCTCTGGGATACGCCTTGTCCTTGTGGATAATAAAGCTCAGCGCGTCCACCACGTCGCCGTTGAGCATGATGTCGAGCTTCACCAGCTCGCTGGGCACATAGCCCTTCAGCTCGTAGTCGAACGACGCATAACCGCGTGTGCGGCTTTTGAGCGTGTCAAAAAAGTCATAGATGATCTCGGCGAGCGGCAGCTCATAGTGCAAGTCCACCCTGTCCGCGTCGATATACTGCATGTCCACAAAGGTGCCGCGCCTGTCCTGACACAGCTCCATGATATTGCCGACATACTCCTTGGGCGAATAGATGTGCGCGTCCGTGACCGGCTCCTCCGCCATTTGTATCAGCGAAGGGTCGGGATAGTTGGTCGGGTTGTCGATATTCTCCACCGTGCCGTCGGTGCGGTGAATCTTGTAGATAACGCTCGGCGCGGTGGTGATCAAATCGAGCAGATACTCCCTCTCCAGACGCTCCTGAATGATCTCCATATGCAGCAGACCGAGAAAGCCGCAGCGGAAGCCAAAGCCCAGCGCGACCGACGTTTCCGGCTCAAAGCTGAGCGCAGCGTCGTTGAGCTGCAGCTTTTCGAGCGCGTCCTTGAGGTCGCCGTACTTTGCGCCGTCCACGGGATAAATGCCGCAGAACACCATCGGCTGCGCCTCTCGGTAGCCGGGCAGCGGCTCGGCGGCAGGGTTGTCGGCAAGCGTCACGGTGTCGCCAACCTTCGCGTCCGCGAGCGTCTTGATGGAGCCGGCGATATAGCCGACCTCGCCGGCATACAGACCGTCGGTTTTTTCCATCTGCGTCGCGTGCATCAGACCGCATAGATGATAACGCCCTTGTAGCTGTCGTAGTAGCTGTCAAAAATCAGCGCGCGCAGCGGCGCGTTGACGTCGCCGGTGGGAGCCGGAATGTCGCTGACAATTTTTTCGAGCACAGCGTGGATGTTGATGCCTGCCTTGGCGGAAATTTTGGGCGCGTCCTCGGCAGGAATACCGATCACGTCCTCGATCTCGGAGATCACGCGGTCGGGGTCGGCGCTGGGCAGGTCGATCTTGTTGACGACCGGCACGATCTCCAGTCCGCTGTCAACCGCCAGATAGGTGTTGGCGAGCGTCTGCGCCTCGATGCCCTGCGAAGCGTCCACCACCAAAATAGCGCCCTCGCACGCGGCGAGCGAACGCGAGACCTCGTAGTTAAAGTCCACGTGACCGGGGGTGTCGATGAGGTTGAACAGATATTGCTCGCCGTCGTCGGCGCTGTAGATGACGCTGACGGCGCGCGCCTTGATGGTGATGCCGCGTTCGCGCTCGAGCTCCATATCGTCGAGCAGCTGCGCCTCCATGTCGCGTGCCGAAACGGAATTGGTGTGTTCCAAAATGCGGT
>ONGI01000114.1 GCA_900317315.1 uncultured Eubacteriales bacterium | reverse complement strand
GCGCGCTGTTTTTTTGTCATAAAAACCACCTCAAAAAGAGTTTACCATATTTTTTAAGGTATTGCAATTCCTGTCGAAAATTGGTAGAATAAAGAAAAACAAAAGGAGCGGCAGCATGCGATATAAAAACTATATTTTTGACCTCTACGGCACCCTGGCGGATATTCGTACCGATGAATGGAGCGCACAGCTTTGGAAAAAAATGGCAATCCTATACGGCTACTACGGCGCCGCTTATACGTATAAGGAGCTTGGCAAGGCTTACGGCGAGCTGGTGGACAAGGAAAAGAAGGCGGTGCGCCGACGTCATCCGGAATATGAAGTGATTGATATAAAAATAGAAAAGGTGTTTCGCGCCCTGTTTACGCGCAAGGGCATAAAGCCGAAAAGCTCTATGACGGCGTGACGGAGCTGCTCGATACGATAAAGGCAAACGGCGGCTGCATCTATCTGCTCTCCAATGCGCAGCGCACCTTTACCGAAAATGAGCTGCATATGCTGGGACTGACGCCGTATTTTGACGGCATTTGTATCAGCTCCGACGAGGAGTGTTCCAAGCCCGACAGCCACTATTTTGAGATCTTGTTTGACCGCTACGGGCTCAAAAAAGAGGAATCCGTGATGGTCGGCAATGATTATCTCTCCGACATCGGCGGCGCCGCGGATTTTGGTATTGACAGCGTGTATATCCATCAGAGCATTTCGCCCGAGATCAAGGGCGAGCTGCGCAGCAACTTCACCGTCATGGACGGCGACGTTCACAAGATCACACAATACTTTTTTGCATAAACAAAAGCCGGCACAACGAGAGCGGTTGTGCCGGCAATATAATTTTATAAAAAAGATAACAGAAAGAAATACCGTCAGCAAAAATCTGAAAAAATACCGGCTGAACGCCCCTCATGGGGTCACGCCGCCTTTGCTAAGAAAGCACAAATCCATCCATACCCGACAATCAGATAAGCAAAAACCAGTGTCGCTATCCGTATTTATAACGCGTGACACGATGTATCCTCACAGACAAACGCCCGTTGCGCGGATTGGATCAAACGTCACGTTTGCGGATTGGATCAAACGTCCCGTTTGGTTAAGAGCTTTTTCTTGTATTGGGCGGGGGTGCAGCCGTAGACCTTTTTGCATTGGGTGATGAACGACTTGACGTTGGCAAAGCCGTTCTCAAAGGCGGCAGTCGATACCGTCGTGTTGTAGTTGAGCATGTCGTTGACGGCATTTTCCAAACGGAGGTTGGCAAGATATTCCGAAAAGCTGACCTGTGTGACGTTCTTAAAATATTTTGAAAAATAAGAGGGCGACAGGTTCACCACACTCGAGATCTCATCGAGCGAGATCTCGCGCTTGAAGTTTTCGTTGATGTAGGCGATCGCGGTCTTGGCGTAGGAAAAATCGCGCTTGCTGTTGGTGCCTGCGCCGGAGGTGCGTCTGAACCGCACGCACTGTGTCAGCAGCATATAATAGAGCTTGTTGATGTAGGCGATCTGGATCAAAGGCGCATAGTCGCTGTCGTTGTCCACCTCGGCAATGCTTGTGAGCACGCCGATGATCTCCTTTTTGAGCTCCGGCTGCTCGCTCACGTCAAAGAACAGGCTGTCGATCGACTTGCAGAACATGCGGATATATTCAAAAGAGAAATTCACGCACAGCAAATGGCAGCCGGTGCCGTCGACCGGACGTACCAGATGCACATCCTCGCTGTTAAAGATAATAAAATCGCCCTGTTCCACGATCTGCGATTCGCCGTTGCGGCTGCACTCGGACCGTCCCTCGACTACATAAACGATCTCAGGCTCGCGGTGCCATTGCAGCTCGGTTTTGTGGGTGTCGGACGAGAGGTGCAGGTGCATGATAGTCGCGGGAATATTTTTATTATAATTCACCACGTCATATTTGTAATCCATTTTGAAATTGACTCCTTGCGCTATTGAAAAAAACAGAAAGATGGTGTAATATAGACATAACGGCAAGAAAACCGCATATTTAGTATATACGGAAACGGCTTTTATTTCTATGTAGAATTGTTAGTTTTATATGGATAAATGTTGATGAAAAATGAAAACGGAAAAAAAGAATCTGGTGGATTTTATTTGTCATTCCAATGGCAATAATGAGCAAAAAACAGGGCTTTTTCAAAAGAATACGGACTTTGAGAGCTATAAGTTGGTCTATGTTTATGAGGGCGTCTGCTCCGTGAATATAGACGGAAAGTGTTTTGAGGTACCAACGGGATACTCGGTGCTGATCTTCCCCAAGTGCGTTTTTGCGATCCATACAAACAAAACCGCAAAGTACACATGGCTGGAGTTTTCGGGCTTTGCGAGCGCGGCGATCCTCAGCCGTATCGAGGTGTCAAAAAAATCGCCCGTGCTCGGAAAGATCGACATCGACGGCTTTGAATTTTTGTTTGAAATCCCCGATGTGACCGTCCGCTCCGACGAGCCCTATCTGCTCTACCGCTTCGGCGGCTGCCTGCTCATGCTGCTTTCTTATTATATAGAAAAATTCCCGAGCAAGTCGATGGAGGCGGACGGCTACGTGAGCCGAGCCTGCCGCTATATTGATCTGCACTACAACACGCCCGGCTTTTGCGTGAGAGATGTGGTGGAGGCACTCAAGATCGACCGCAGTTACCTGTACCGTTTGTTCAAGGACAAAACGGGCGTTTCGGTGAGCGACTACATCACGCGCACGCGAATCTCCAAGGCGGAGGTGCTGCTCTCCAACGGCAGCCTCTCGGTCAAGGATGTGGCATACTCCGTGGGCTTTCCCGACCAAATGTATTTTTCGCGCGTATTTAAAAAGATCAACGGCAGAACGCCCACGCAGTTCCGCGAAATGTTCGTCCAAAAGAACGCGCGCGCGGCAGGCTGAAAATGATCCGATGGCGCGATTTGCGCACCTGCATCAATCGGTGCTTTTAAAAATAGACGTCTACCGGCGGCTTGACAAAGCGGTGACATTCCGACAGCACGCTGAACAGCGCAGCGGAAGAAGCAAGACGGCGAATGGTCGCGCGGTCGTTCTGCCCGTTCTCGCCGCACAGCAGCAGACGGACGGCATAGGCGTTTTCGTCGGTGCAGACGCCCATATAGACAAGCCCGACAGGTTTTTCGGCGGTGCCGCCTGTGGGACCCGCGATACCGGTGGTGCTCACGGCGATGTCTGCGCCCGACAGCTTTTTGACGCCCTCCGCCATTTGAATAGCGGTTTCCGCCGACACGGCGCCCAGTACGGCAAGCGTCTCCTTGCTCACGCCCAGCACCTTGGCTTTGATGGCGTTGGCATAGGAGCAAACGCCGCAGTCAAAGACCTCGCTGGAGCCGCTGACGCGCGTAATGCGTTCGCTGATCAAGCCGCCGGTGCAGCTTTCGGCGGTCGCTGTTTTCAGGTGCAGCGCTGCGAGGCGCTCCACGACCTCTTTTTCGAGCGCGTCCTCGCGGAGATTATTTTTTTGCAGCAGCTCCATCAAATCTTTTTCGGTTAATGTTACCATCAATCATCACCTCACTTCTATTGTAGCACTTCCGATAACAAATTGTAAACCATAAATTGCAAATTAATCATGTGAATCTGATTTGTCAGTTATTGTCATTTATAATTTTTTGGGTGTAGGGGCGACCACCGGTCGCCCGCAGACAGAGCAACACGGTTTTCCTGTTTAAAAACGAATGGAAAGGGAAGCGCGGCATTGCGGGCGTGCACTGCACGCCCCTACAACTGATCATACTTATTACATTGAAATAATTAAATTAGATTCACATGCCAAATAAAAAAGGGTGTTTTTATGGCATGGTTTTTCAGTGAAGAAGATATCCGCTCAGACGTTTATGCGCTGAGCGAAGAAAATCAAAAGCACGCAAGGGTGCTGCGTCTGCGCGACGGCGAGGCGGTCACGGTCATCACGCCGAACGGCGAGCAGTGTGACTGTGCCTACAAAAGCGGCGGCACGCTGCGCGTCCTCAGCCGCAAGCCGTGCGAGAACGAGCCGGACGTGTTTGTCACGCTCTATCAGGCGTTGCCCAAGGGTGACAAGATGGACACCATCGTGCAAAAATGCGTGGAGCTGGGTATCAGCCGCATCGTCCCCATGCTCTCGGCACGCTGCGTTTCGCGTCCCGACGAAAAGTCGCTGCGCAAAAAGCGTGAGCGCTGGCAAAAAATCGCCCTGCAAGCCGCCATGCAGAGCCGCCGCGGCATCATTCCCGAGGTGGCGGACTGCGTAAGCTTTGCGCAGGCTGCGGAGCTGACAAAGGAGAACGACCAAACGATATTCTTCTACGAGCTGGGCGGCGATTCCGTCAAGGAGATTTTGACAGGCAAGCCCAAAACTCTCGGCATGTTTATCGGCAGCGAGGGCGGCTTTGAGGAATCGGAGGTGCGGCAGGTGCTCGCAAACGGCGGTAGAGCGGCAACTCTCGGCAAGCGGATTTTGCGCGC
>ONGI01000116.1 GCA_900317315.1 uncultured Eubacteriales bacterium | reverse complement strand
TGGTGGAGAATGCTGGACTCGAACCAGTGACCTCTTGCATGTCAAGCAAGCGCTCTAACCTGCTGAGCTAATCCTCCGTATTTGGTCGGAGTGAAGGGATTTGAACCCCCGACATCCTGCTCCCAAAGCAGGCGCGCTACCAGCTGCGCTACACCCCGATGATTCGGTTTTGCAACAGCTTACTTATTATAGCCCACTTTTGCGGAAATGTCAAGCCCATCACGCAGAAAATTTCCGATTCCTGCAAATTTTCAGTAAATTTCAGCGGTGTGCGCGTTCTGTCATCTTGTTGCGCAGCAAGCGCACCAGCAAACACATCAGGCAGGTCGCCGTGAAGATAACCGGCACGGTGATATACCACCTGCCGCCTTGGTTAAAGACGTAGAAATCCATCCAGTTCTCAAAAACCAACACCTGCAAAAAATAGACCGTGCCGTAGAGAGCCATCGGCACCAAGCCCAAAAAGGACTGGGCGAGGCTGATTTTTCTGTCCGCTTCCAAAAACACGAACGACACAAACGACAGCACCGGCGCCGTCACGTGCATGTGAAAGGCTGTGCCGGTCAGCTGCATCGCCGCGCCGTAGACCGGCACCAGCAGGCACATGACCGTGCAGAAGGTCAGCAGCAGCGAGATCACGCCCATAAATTTGAGCAGCATAAACGGCTTGGCGATGTCCGTGCGTTTGCCGCGCAGCTTTTGGATGTCGCACACCGCCACCAACGCCGCAGCGACCGCTGTCAAAAGGTTGGAATCGGTCGTGAAAAAGCGCAGGCTCTGCCAGCCGTTTTCGATAACCCTGCTTTTTACAAAGAAATAGGAGATGAAAACGCCCGTTGTCACGAAAAAAAACACGCAGTTGCAAATCAGCGAAAGAATGGTTTTGGTTTTTGCCTTGTCCGTCATGCTGCCGTCCTCTATTCGATCGCAGAAAGCTTGTAGCCGATCTCGCCCGCCTTGTTCAGATACGCCTTGCAATGGTATTTTTCGGCGTCCGCCTTGCTGCGGAAGCCCCAGCCGTAGAGCGCGGCGGCAAAATCCATGCCGACCTCCTCCGCCGCGAGCGCGTCCACATAGCTGTCGCCCACAAAGAGCGCATCGGACGGCTCAACGTCCAAATCGGTGCAGACCTTGCGCAGCATGTCAGCCTTTTCCATCTCTTCTTCCACGTTGGTGGCGCAGACCGTGTCAAACAGCTCGCCCACAAAGCTATAGACAGCCAGCATGTTGTTGATGAATTTTTCGTTCTTCTGGGTGGCGATCGCCAGCTTGAAGCCCTCGCTTTTGAGCTTTTCGAGCGCTTCGGCAATGCCGTCATAGAGGAGGATCATCTCCTCGCCCTTTATGGAATAGAGCTTGCTGTACTGGTTCATGGCGTACTCGATCTCGTCCTCTTTCATGCCGTAGAGGTTCATAAAGCCCTGCTCCAGCGAAACGCCGATCACGCCGTAGAGCGCGTTGTGCGCCACGGGCGTGTAGCCCATGGAGAGTGCGGTCGTATTCATGCAATAGAGAATGCCCGGCGCGGTGTCCGCGATGGTGCCGTCAAATCCTAAAATGATCAGTTTTTTCATACTATGTCCGCCTGCCGTTCCTTAATCAGTTTTGCAAATGCTATTTATTTCATTATAGCATAAAAATGCAGAATTACAATAGTTTTTCGATTGACATTCTGACGGTTAAGGTATAAAATTGTTCTGTGTGTTATGTGCTCCGGCTTCCCGCAAAAGGAGCGTTGCACAAACAGGCTCGGTCTGTTTTGTGCGGGGAGGCAGGGCATTTGTATTATATCGGAAAGGCAAGCTTTATATGAGCAATACAAAAAAAACAAAGAAAAAAATCAAAGACGTCAGCGAACGCTACACGCTGACAAACACCTTTGTCAATCTGTTTCTGCTGGTGATATTCGCGGTGTTTCCGCTGTTTGTCAACCTGACGTTTGACACGGGCTTCCCCTTTATCCACTTTGACAGAGGCTACTTTGCCATCCGTCATCAAAAGTTCTACTTTCTGATGGTGGCAAGCGCTGCCGCCGTGATCGCGGAGGTACTGTTGGTGCTCACGCGCAGCACGCAGGAGCAAAAGGACAAAAATCCAAAAACAAAGTCGCTGCTCGCCGACCTGAGCTTTACAGACTACGCGGCGCTTGCGTTTGCGCTTGCCTGCGCGGTTTCGACGGTGCTGTCGGACTACATCGACATGGCGTTTTTTGGCGAGGTGACGATCGCCGGCGCCTCGCACGGCCGCAACAACGGTCTGCTGCTGATGCTGATGTATGTCGCCGTCTATTTTATGATAACGCGCTGCTGGAAGTATAAGGAATATGTGTTTGTCGGGCTGGCGGTCACGAGCGGCATCGTGTCGCTGCTGGCGGTGCTCAACACGTATTATATCGACCCGCTCAACATGTTCGCGCTGTTTACGAACGACGAAAAGGTTTTCAACGAGTTTTTGACGACCATCGGCAACAAAAACATGTTTGCGAGCCACCTCTGCGTCACCCTGCCGGTGGCGGTCACGATGTTTGTCCACAGCGAAAACAAGCTGTTCAAGGTCATTTATCTTTGCGCCGCGGTATTGGGCGGCATGGCGTTTGTCGCCTGTGACAGCGACTCGGCAGTGCTGGGACTCGGCGTTTTTGCCGCTGTGTTCACGGTCGCCTATGCGCGCCGTCCGCACAGTCTCAAAAAGTTCCTGCTCATGCTGACCGTCATGCTCGGCAGCGTCAAGCTGTTGGGACTCATCACGGCGGCAGGCGCACCCCACAAAAAGCTCGAGGCGATCCCCTACAAGATCATGACCGCAGACGCCGCCTATTGGGTACTCGCTTTTCTTGCAGTGCTGACGGCAGTGCTGTATCTGCTCGATCACAAAATGCCCGGCAAGCTCTTGCCGCGCGCCGTGCCTGTGGTGCTCGGCAGTCTGGTGGGCTTGGCGGCGCTCGGCGGCTTGGGAACGGTCATTTATTTTACCGCCATCGACACCAAAACCGATTTGGGCGAGCTTGACCGCACGCTGCGCTTCAGCGACAGCTGGGGCACGCACCGCGGCTTTATGTGGAACAAGGCGCTCGAAGAATTCGGCAAGCTGAGCTTTGTCAAAAAGCTGTTCGGCACCGGTCCCGAGACCTTCTACTACACCTTTTCGCCGCACTTTGCGGAGCTGTATGACCGCTTCGGCGACGGCTCCACCGACGCGGCGCACAACGAATATATCAACTATCTGCTGAATATCGGCATCGTCGGCTTGGCGGCGTATCTCACCCTTGCAGGCAGTGCGCTGGCACGTGCCTTCAAAGCCGCAAAGCACAATCCCGTCACGCTCGTGTTCGCCTCGGCGGTCGTCGCCTATATGGCGCAGGCGGTCGTCAACATCGCGCTGCCCATCGCCACGCCGCTGTTCTTTATCTTTGTGGCGTTGTGCGAGGCAGGTGCGCGGACCGCATGCAACAAAAAGGAGGCTGCCGCATGATCCGCCGTGCAGAGGACAGGGACATTCCGCAGGTGCTGTGCCTGCTCGAACAGGTCAACCGCGTCCATCACGACATCCGTCCCGACCTATTTCGTCTGACTACCAAATACACCGAAGAGGAGCTGCGCCGCATTTTTACGGACGACGAGGCGCCGGTCTTTGTGTATGACGAAAACGGACAGGTGCGCGGCTACATCTTCACCGTCCTGCTCGACCACAGCCGCAACCACATGCTCACGCCCATCAGAGAGCTGTATATCGACGACCTCTGCGTGGACGCCTCCGCAAGAGGCAAGGGCATCGCAACCAAGCTCTACCGGCATGTGGCGGACTTTGCCAAGGCAAACGGCTGCTACAACGTGACGCTCAACGTCTGGGCAGGCAACGACGGCGCGCTGGCGTTTTATCAAAAGATGGGCATGCAACCGCAAAAGACGAAGCTGGAAGCGAT
>ONGI01000120.1 GCA_900317315.1 uncultured Eubacteriales bacterium | reverse complement strand
GGATTTGATTCTCCGAGCCGTTTGTTTTTTCATTATATTGTGTTTCGGATTCTGCATGTTCTAACGCGTGTCTGCGTTTGTCCACACGCGCAAACGTCGGCAGCGCGGACTGCTCACCGCAGCAGCGGCAACGTGACGTTGCATTCAGCGCGGCTTTGGAAAGTAGGTTGGTCAGATAACCATCATCAACGCCGCGTCAGAAAAGGCGTTTGTACTTATGTTGCTATTGCCTTTTTGAACGCGGCTATGATTTTTTTCTCACCATCAAACGTCAGCAGCGCGGACTGCCCACCGCGGCAGCGGTCGCGGATTGCCCACCGCGGCAGCGGTTATGCAGGCAATTCGATGGATTGCAGCACGGCGTCATACATCCTGCGGTTTTCCGCCGCTCCCTCTGCACGGGTGACAAACTGCACCACATAGAACTTGCCGCCGCAGCGCAGGGCGAGCGTTTCGCCCTTTTGCTTGATGTCTGTGCCCGTTGCCGTGTACAAAAAGCGGATGCCCTTTGCCTTGGCGCCGGAGATCACGGTGCTGATTTGTTCGGTGCGGCAGTAGTCCTGCAAATTCTTTTTCATGCAGCGCTCCGTGCCCTTCACGATCGCTTTTGCGTCGGTCAAAAGGTTCAGCAAGCCGGTTCTTGTCCAAGCCACGGAGATGATCGCGTGGCGCTTTTCGTCATAGATACCCCAGCGGTTTTGTTCGGTCGTAAAATATTTTCTCAGCGCCGCGGCGTCCATTTCGCAAAAGTTTTCGGTGTAGTTCAAAAGCAGTTCCTTGTTCACATGTGTTCTTTTCATTATCAGTCTCTCCTTTGCACCATAATTCTCGGGAATATTTCCCTTTTCTATGGCACCAGTATAGCACACCGACACGGACAGAATCATGACAATCGGGTGATGGTTTCGGAAAACTTTTGCGCGTTGGCGGTGAGGAACGGGTATCGCTTCCATATTCCCAAGCGTCCCTATAGATACGCGCTTATTTGGGATTATTGATAAAAATGGCTTAAACAGTGGGTTTTTACAATATTCCCAAGAAAAAGCTTATTTGGGATTATTGGCAATATTATTATATTTTAACAATATCATATTAGTTGCGCGCTGCTGAAAAAGCCTTTTTCGGTGTTGTTGATATAATGATATATTGTGTCAGCGTAATATTATCGCCAATAATCCCAAATAAAAAACAAAAAGGGAATATTGAGAAAAGCCGCATAAACACCGGGTTTTTCTCAATAATCCCAAATAAGAAATTGTTCTTAGGAAGCTAAGAATACGCGTCAAAATGCCGTTCTGCGCTTGGTCTGCTCTCTGACGGCGTTGAACTTCCACACGCGGGTGTTGACCTCGATGACGCCGGTGCCGCAGTATTCGCAGAATTTTTGTCCGAGATTGCGTATCGGCGCGCCGCAGTTGGGGCAGCTGAGCCCCAAGCCCTCCTCATACACGCCCATCACGTCGGCGTCCTGCACATAGAGCAGGTCTACCTCAAAGAGCGTCTGGAGCTTGTTGTCGCGGTCGCCGTTGAGCAGCTTGCCGTTTTCGTCCTCCAGATAGGCGTAGACGCCCACCGACACGTTGAAGCGAATGATGACCTCGGAGCCGGTTTTGATGTAGCGCCCGATCTCGCAGGCGTGCACCACAGGCTCCTTGTAATATTGCTTTTGACCGTTGGCTTGCAGCGTTTCGATGATCTCGAGCGCGTGGTTTTTGAGCGTCTCGGTGACCTCCTCGGGGAGTGTGGCGGTGGAGCCGGTGGCGATGGCGTTGAGCCAGCCGCGCACCACGTTCTTTGCCTTGTTGCGGTAGAGGTCGATGTCAAAGTCCGGAAAGTCGCGCAGGATGCTCGGCATATAGATACCCGTCATCGACTGCACGGAGCGCGGCGTTTCGGCGAGCTTGCGCTTTTGCGCGTTGTAGCCCTCCATCAGGTTGTCGGTGCCGAACGCCGAACGCGAAAACCGCTTGATCTTGTGTCCGATAAACAATCCGCCGCCGACGATCACCGCCACCAGACCGGCGATGACCGCAAGCGGAATAATGATATTTCCCATAGCCTCACTCTTTTATCTGAATGCCCAGCACGTCCAGACTCTCTTGGTCAACAGGCGACGGGCAGGCGCTCATCAGCTCGCTGGCGTTCTGCACCTTGGGGAACGCGGTGACGTCGCGCAGGCTGTCGGCGCCGCAGAGCAGCATGATCACACGGTCAAGACCGATACCCATGCCGCCGTGCGGCGGTGCGCCGTATTTGTAGGCTTCGACCAAAAAGCCGAACTTGGCTTCGATCTCCTCGTCGGTCAGCTTGAGCGCGCGGAACATCTTCTGTTGTAATTCATAGTCGGTGATGCGCATGGAGCCGCTCGAAAGCTCCACGCCGTTGAGCGTCAGGTCAAACGCCTTGGCGATCACCTTGGACGGGTCGGTGTCGAGATACTGAATGCACTCCTCCTTGGGCATGGTGAACGGATGGTGCATGGCGACCCACTCGCCGCTCTCCTCGTCCTTTTCGAAGAACGGGAAATCGACGATCCAGAGGAATTTGAATTCGTCGGGAATGATGTTCAGACGCTTGGCGACGGTCAGACGCAGTGCGCCGAGCGTGGAGAGCACCGTGCTGTTCTTGTCGGCGACGATCAGGATCACGTCGCCCTTTTCGGCGCCGAGACGTTCATAGATCGCAGCAAGCTCCTCCTCGGTCATAAACTTTTTGAAGGAGGCGTTCGGCTCGTCCACCCATCTCACATAGGCAAGACCCTTGGCGCCGATGCCCTTGGCAAACTCGGTGAGCTTGTCGATCTCCTTGCGCGTGTAGACCTTTGCCGCATCCTTGGCGACGATCGCGCGGACAGAGCCGCCGTTTGCGATCGCGCCGGTGAACACGCCGAAGCCGCAGTCCTTCACCAGATCGGAGATGTCCTGTATCTTCATGTCAAAGCGAACGTCGGGCTTGTCGGAGCCGTAGTTGTTCATGGCGTCGGCATAGCTCATACGCGCAAACGGCGTGGGCAGCTCAACGCCCATCACGTCTTTGAACAGGCGCTTGAAGAGCCCCTCGTTGATCTCGAGGATATCCTCCACGTCCACAAAGGAAAGCTCCATGTCGATCTGCGTAAACTCGGGCTGACGGTCGGCGCGCAAGTCCTCGTCGCGGAAGCAGCGCGCCAGCTGGATATAGCGGTCAAAGCCCGAGAGCATGAGCAGCTGCTTGTAGATCTGCGGCGACTGCGGCAGGGCGTAGAATTTGCCGTTGTGAATACGCGACGGCACCAGGTAGTCTCGCGCACCCTCGGGCGTGGACTTGATCATCATCGGGGTCTCGATCTCGATAAAGCCGTTCTCGGCAAAGTAATCGCGCGCAGCCTTGGATATCTTGCTGCGCAGCATGAGGTTATGCTGCAAGGGACGGCGGCGCAGGTCGAGATAACGGTATTTGAGACGGACGTCCTCGCCTGTTTTGGAATCGTCCACGATCTCAAAGGGAGGGGTCTGCGCCTTGGAGAGCACGCGCAGGTCGGTGACGGTGATCTCGATGTCGCCGGTGGGAATGTCGGGATTTTTGGCGCTGCGCTCACAGACAACGCCCTTTGCCGCCAGCACAAATTCGCTGCGGCACGAAAAAGCCTTGTTAAAAATCTCGCGGTCGGTCTCGTCGTTGAACGCGAGCTGCACGATGCCCGTGCGGTCGCGCAGGTCGATAAAAATCAGCTGTCCAAGGTCGCGCACACGCTGCACCCAGCCGCAGACCGTCACCTCGCTGCCGACGTCCGAGATCCGCAAATCGCCGCAATAATGCGTGCGCTTTAAGCCTGTCATAAATTCTGCCATATTGATTACTCCTCTATATTTTAATGCG
>ONGI01000121.1 GCA_900317315.1 uncultured Eubacteriales bacterium | reverse complement strand
TATTCGATCTTACCAGCCTTTGCCTCCTTGATTGCCTTGGCAATGTCGGGGGTAACAGTGCCTGCCTTGGGGTTAGGCATCAAGCCGCGCGGACCGAGGATACGCCCCAGACGACCGACCAGACCCATGCAGTCGGGTGTGGTAATCAGCACGTCAAAGTCCATCCAGTTTTCCTGCTGAATCTTCTGCGTCATGTCCTCAGCGCCGACGTATTCAGCGCCTGCCTCCTTGGCGAGATCCTGGTTGGCGCCCTTGCAGATAGCGAGCACGCGCACCTTTTTGCCGGTACCGTTGGGAAGCACGACCGCACCGCGAACCTGCTGGTCAGCGTGACGGCTGTCAACGCCGAGCTTTACATGAAGCTCAACGGTTTCGTCAAACTTGGCGGTTGCCGTTTTGATAACGGTGTCAAGCGCCTCGTTGGTATCATATAATTTTGTTCTGTCAACGAGCTTAGCAGCGTCAACATATTTCTTACCGTGTTTCATCAGTTTTCCTCCATGTTTAGGTGGTCAAGCGGAGAGTTCCTCCCACCCGGATAATTAGTCAACTACTGTAATACCCATGCTTCTGGCGGTGCCTGCAATCATCGAAGCGGCTGCTTCGAGCGAAGCGGCGTTGAGGTCGGGCATCTTCTGCTCGGCAATCTTGTTGATTTGCTCCTTGGTGATGGTTGCAACCTTTGTCTTGTTGGGCACGCCCGAACCGCTTTCAATGCCGCATGCCTTCTTGAGCAGAACAGCCGCAGGCGGAGTCTTGGTAATGAAAGTGAAGGAACGGTCTGCATATACTGTGATAACAACAGGGATAATAAGACCCATGTCGCCTCTTGTGCGCTCGTTGAAATCCTTTGTGAACGCAACAATGTTTACGCCGTGCTGACCGAGTGCGGGGCCAACAGGCGGTGCCGGAGTAGCTTTGCCGGCAGGAATTTGAAGCTTGATCAAGCCTACTACCTTTTGAGCCATTGTTTTTAACCTCCAAAAATTCGTGGTAAATTGCGGAACGCCGCTGTGTAGGGTTTCCTCCCACAGGGAACCGGGGTTCCCAATAAAAAGCCCGTGGGCTGATTATCGTTTTCCAATCAGTCTTCAACTGGTTCTGCCTGTCCGAGCTCGAGCTCCACAGGCGTTTCGCGTCCGAACATAGAAACAACTACGCGGACATAGTTTTTGTCGGTGTCGATTTCTTCGACCGTGCCGACAAAGTCCTCCAAGGGACCGTCGATAATACGTACCGAGTCGCCCACAGCATAGGAGACCTTGACAACTCTCTGTTCTACTCCCATTCTGTAGACCTCTGCGTCGGTAAGAGGAACGGGCTTGGATCCCGGTCCGACAAAGCCGGTGCAGCCGCGGATATTGCGCACGACATACCAGGTTTCATCGGTATAGACCATCTTGACAAAAACATAGCCCGGATAGATCTTGTGCTCGACCTCTTTGGTTTTGTCACCGACCGTCTCCATGACGATCTCGGTGGGGACCTTGACGTCGATGATCATATCCTGCAGCTGGCGGTTCTCGGCGGTCGTCATCAAATCGCCGGCAACCTTGTTTTCGTAGCCCGAATAGGTATGAATGACATACCATTTTGCTTCCAAATCAGGCATTCACTCTCTTCCTTTCGTAAGCTAATACGCCCGACTCAGGTCTGCGACATACCCATAACAAGACCCAGCAGCGCGAACAGACCGCGGTCGAGGGCAAAGATGAACAAGCCCATGATGATGATAACGACCAAAACGATAAGAAAGTTCTTTGTTGTCTGCCTGGGCGTAGGCCAGGTAATCTTTTTGAGTTCACCCTTACAAGCGATGAGGTACTTCCAAAGTCTCTGAAAGACATTTGGCTTCTTTTTGTTTGCGGGCTTATTGCCGGACTTTTTGGCGTCCTGCTTTTTTGCCGCGGCTTTTGCGTCAGCCATAGTAACCTCCTTATTTTGTTTCCTTGTGAAGAGTGTGTTTCTTACAGAAGCGGCAGTACTTGTTCATCTGAAGTCTGTCGGGACTGTTTTTCTTGTTCTTCATTGTGTTGTAGTTGCGCTGTTTGCATTCTGTGCAGGCCAATGTGATTTTAACTCTCATAACGGCACCTCCCGGTTATTCGGAATATTTTTAGCCTCCCTCAGCAGGGCACAAAAATAAAGCCCCTTTCAGAGGTAGAACTATTTTAGCATGTTTTTTTCTGTTTGTCAAGCAATTTTTTGCAGAGTTTAGAGTGGAGAGTTTAGAGTAAAGATTCGGGTCGCTTCGCTCCGGATTGATAATGCCGCGTGCATATATCAAAAACGCATAGCAGCGGCAGCCTTTTTGATGCAGGGGAAAAACGGCAAAAACCGCACAGCCTCTTCTCTCAGCCAATTATGCATTACGCATTACGCATTATGAATTAAATTGATTTCTTCGGGACGCCGCGGCTTTGGAACCGCCGCGCTGTCCGTCCCAACCGAAACTTTCCATTTTCCACTTTCAGCTTACTGATCTCTCAGCGGGCTTCTTCACCTTGACGACCTCGGGCTTGACGGTCTTGCCCTTGTATTTGCGCGCGAATTTGGCGGCGATGGTCAGCTCGTCGTTAAAGTATTCCCTGAGCTTTTCGTAGTCGGCGTCGCTCAGGCTGTTGATCAGCACGGTGGTGATGACCGCTCTGGTGTCGGTGTCGCCGTTGCCGTACTGGGTGTTGAGGATATTCACGAGCTTTTCCAAATCCTTGTTGGTCGCGCGGTTGATGTAGGACGGAAGCTTGGGCGCGATGTGCTCCTTGGCAAAGGTCGCGCCGCGGAAGGGATAGTAATAATCCTCCTCGTCCATAATCTCCTCGCGCAGCTCGGGAAACACGGCGATAAAGCGCTTGGCGAGAAACTTGGGGTCGGCGTTGCCGTCGTCGCCCTTTTTCTTTTTGCTCTTTGTCTGCTTGGTGCGCTTGACGGCGACCGCGCCGGACACGCCGTCGATAAAGTCGTTGGCAATGCTCTCCGCGTCCTTTTGGGTGGCGTCGGCGTCGTCATAGAGCCAGGTCGCCAGTGTTTTCCAGTCGTTGTCGGGGCCTTCGTCGGCGGTCATGGCACAGGTGCGCAGGATCATCTGCTGCTTGTCTTTTGTGTAGAGCACCGAGTAGGCGACGTTTTCGCTCGTGTACAGCGCCACCAGCTCGTTGGGATCGCTGCTGGAAACCTTCTCTCTGGTGAAGCCGGTTTTTGCCAGCTCCTCCTCCACGCGGGAGGCAATCAGGTCAAACGCCTTGTCATATGCAAAGGTCATGGTATCTTCCTTTCTATTCATAACAGGATTACATGCTGTCGGGGCAGCTGATATTAAACATCGTCAGCACATTTTTGATCACGGTGCGCACGCAGTCGCACAGCGCCATTCTCGCCTGGGTCAGACCCTCGTCATCACCCTTGACGCGGCAGGCGTTGTAGAACTTGTGGAACAGCGTCGCCAGCTGCGTGACGTAGCGCGTCACCTTGGTGGGGTCGTAGTCCTTGGCGGCGCTGATGACCTCGTTGGTGTAGAGCGAGAGGTAATGGATCAGCTCGCGTTCCTCGGGCGCCGTCAAAAGCGCCAGCTCCTCTGCGGTGCAGGTGCGCGGCGTGATGCCATCCTTTGCCAGCGACTTGAAGATGCTGCAAATGCGTGCGTGGGCATACTGCACATAATAGACAGGGTTCTGGTTATCCTGCGCGACCGCGAGGTCGAGGTCAAAGTCCATCTGGGTGTTCGCCTCTCTGGTGTTGAACAAAAAGCGCGCGCTGTCCACCGGCACCTCCTCGAGCAGATCGCGGAGCTGGATCGCCTTGCCGGTACGCTTGCTCATCTTGACCAGCTCGCCGCCCTTTACCAACTTGACCAGCTGCATCAGCACGACGTTGAGCCTGTCCCCGTCGCAGCCGATGGCGTCCATGGCGCCCTTCATGCGCATGACATGACCGTGGTGGTCGGCTCCCCAGATGTCAATCAGCGTGGTGAAGCCGCGGTCGAATTTGTTTTTATGATAGGCAATATCCGCCGCAAAATAGGTAGGATTGCCGTTTTGGCGGATCAGCACGTCGTCCTTGAGCTTGAGGTTGTCGATATACGCCTGCGTCCTGCCCTCGCGGAGCAGCCGCTCGGTGACGACCTCCCTGTTCTTGTACCAGACAGCGCCGTCCTGCTCGTAGGTCAGACCCTTTTGGGTCAGCAGATCGACCACCGCCCTGACCGCGCCGCTTTGGTGCAGCTCGCTCTCAAAGAACCATTTGTCATAGGTGATCTTGTAGGTCGCCATGTCCGCCTGCATTTTTTTGATATTCTTCGGCAGCGCGTAGTCTACCAACGCTTGCTTGCGCGCGGCGCTGTCCTGCTCCACATAGCTGTCGCCGTGGATGTCGGCAAACTCCTGCGCCAGCTCGGTGATATCGGCGCCCTGATAGCCGTCCTCGGGAAAGACGACCGCGTCGCCCTTATAGATTTGCAGATAGCGCGCCTCGAGCGAGCAGGCGAATTTTTCGATCTGGTTGCCGGCGTCGTTGACATAAAATTCGCGGTAGGCGCTGTAGCCTGCCTTGTTGAGCACCGCTGCCAGGCAGTCGCCCAGTGCGCCGCCGCGTGCGTTGCCCATGTGCATGGGGCCGGTCGGGTTGGCGGAGACGAACTCCACGTTCACCCGCTCGCCCTTGCCGTAATCGGAGGAGCCGCAGCCCTCGGGGTCGTCTTGGATCGCACGGATCACGCCCGTATAAAATTCTGCGCCGAGAAAGAAGTTGATAAAGCCCGGTCCGGCTGTCTCAAAGCGCTCGCACATAGTACCGCTCAGATCGAGATGCGCGGTGATCGCCTGCGCGATCTTGAACGGCGGCATACGAAAGGTCTTGGCGCCTGCCATTGCCGCGTTGGTGGCAAAGTCGCCGTTTTTGTTGTCCGCCGGGATCTCAATGATAAATTCGGGCAGCGCCGCTTCGGGCAGCTCGCCCTGCGCTATCGCCGCGTTCATTGCCGCAGCGACCGCAGTTTTCAGGTTTTCGGCAACCTGTGCATATATATTCATAACTTACCTCACTGTGTCCTGTTTTTCTTCAACCGTGATGACAAAACGGTTCTCGCTGATCAAGTCGGTGTTAAAGTCAAGGGTGTAGCTGACCTCCAGCCTGCCGCCCTTTTCGCCGAGGCGGTTGTCGAGCGTCTTGGTGAACACGCCGATGTTCAGGTCGCCCGCGATCGTCTGATAGATGCACTGGTGCCGTCTGCCCTTTTGCAGCATGAGCTGGGAGCGCATGGGACCCTTGCGGTTGATGGTCACGGTGTCGCCCTCCACCTTGATCAGATTGTTGTAGTAGGTCTCGGGATTGTCCTCGTCGTATTCCTTGTAGCCGATATAAAAATGGTCGCGTTTTTTCATAAAGTTGCCGGCGGTGAGCACCTCAATCTTGTCGGTCTCGCCGTCGAGCTTCTGTTCGCCGAGGATAGAAATCAGGTAGTTTTCCTTTTCGGTTTTGTCCGTAGTTTTCATAGACACCTCAAAACTGTTCAATATCAATTTGAGTGACGGTGTGCTCCATATCTCTGCCCAAAAACAAACCGGCAACGCTCTCAAAGCCCTCGGGTGTGTCGCTCACAAAAAACTCCGGCTGCTTGGGAGACGCGTCCTCGTTGAGCAGACCGTTTTCGCGCAGCACCTTTGCCGCGTAGCCGGCGGTCTCGTAGCCGGAATCCACCAGCGTCACGTCAGCGCCCATATAATCGGAAATCGCCTCTCGCAGCAGCGGAAAGTGGGTGCAGCCCAAGATCACGGTGTCCACGCCGTTGTCCTTGAGCTCCGCCATATAGCGGCGCACCACCAGACGCGTGATCTGGTCGTCGCGGTGGATGATGCCGTTTTCGACCAGCGACACAAACAGCGGACACGCCTGCTCAAACACCTGCACCCCGGGATTGAGCTTTTGCAGGCGCAGCTTATAGCTGTGGCTGTTGACGGTGGCGGCGGTGCCGATGACGCCGATCTTGCCGTTTTTGGTTTTGCGCACGGCGGTGTAGGCGGTCGGATTGACAACGCCCGTGTAGGGAACGGGCAGCTTCTCCTCCAGCATCGCGCCGGCGACCGAGCTGACCGTGCCGCAGGCTGCGACGATCATCTTGACATGATGGGTCAGCAAAAACGACGTGTCCTGCATGGCGTAGCGCTGAATGATCTCGCGGCTGCGCGGACCGTAGGGCACCCTGCCGGTATCGCCGAAGTAGATGATTTTTTCGGCAGGCAGCAAATGCAAAAACTCCTTGACTGCGCTCAAGCCGCCCAAGCCCGAATCAAAAACGCCGATTGCGTTTGATGAAGACATAGTAAAACCTCTTTTGCTGCG
>ONGI01000122.1 GCA_900317315.1 uncultured Eubacteriales bacterium | reverse complement strand
GGGCGCTTTAGCGCGGCTTTGGATAGCGTCAGTGTTAGATGAACTTAGGCTAACGCCGCGTCAGAAAAGGCTTTTGCGGTCGCTTTAGCTATTACCTTTTTGAACGCGGCTATGACGGCAATCTGACAATCAAACGTCAGAAGCGCGGACTGCCCACCGCGGCAGCGGTCGCCGCGTCAGAACATGGCGGATGGCGGTTGTTTGGGCAAATCTCTTTTTCAATGTGTGAATGGCAGTTGTTTTATTAGAGGTTCCCTTAAATGTTTTCGCGTATAAATGTAGGGGCGAGCAGCGCTCGCCCGCTGTGCCGCGCTGTCCTATTAAACCGATTTTGGATTGGAAAACGGTGGTTTCCTATTTGCGGGCGACCGGTGGTCGCCCCTACAACACTACGATACAAAAATCATGGGCTTGGTCGTTTTGAACCAAGCCCTTTTTATAGCTTTATTTAATAGCTGCGTGACAGCGTTTGCTGAAAACAGAACGACAGCGGCAATCGCGGATAAAATGATTCGTGCAAATAGGGCAACAGCCCAAACTGCCGCAAAAGCCTTTTCTGACGCGGCGTTCGCCTAAGTTCATCTTCAAATGAACCTATCCAAAGCCGCCGAAAGCGCCCACCGGCGCCCACCGGCGCTTAATAATTTGTGGATTGGAGCTCGAAGAAGGATTGGGGATGGGCACAGGTGGGACAGATTTTTTCAGCAGGGCGCGATAGCGTTCCTCGTGGTGCTTTTCGATCTGCGCCACCAGACGGAACTTTGCCGCCAGCTCCGCAAAGCCTTCTTCCTCGGCGGTTTTGGCAAAGCCCTCATACATGTCTGTCCATTCGTAGTTCTCGCCGTCGGCGGCTGCCGCCAGATTCTCGGCGGTGGTGCCGATGCCGTTCAGCTCCTTGAACCAGAGCTTGGCGTGCTCCTTTTCGTTGTCGGCTGTTTGCTGAAAGATGGCGGCAATCTGCTCAAAGCCATCCTTTTTTGCCTTTGACGCGAAGTAGGTGTACTTGTTGCGTGCCTCCGATTCGCCCGAAAAAGCCGCTCTCAGATTTTGTTCGGTTTTGGTGCCTGCATATTTGTTTGCCATATGGGTTCCTCCTTTTTATTTAGTATGGAGATTTTATTATACCATATGTATGGAAAATTGCAAGTTAATATAATGCCAAAAAGGAAAGGCTCGGTCAAAGAAACCAAGCCTTTTTTATATCATATTATATTGTAACGCCAGATAATGTGAATACCATTACAGCCGCGTTCAAAAGGGAAATAGCCCAAACTACCATAATAGCTTTTTTTGACGCGGCGTTTATCAACGGTCATCTAACCATCTATCTGTCCAAAGCCGCGCTGAATCAGCCTCAGGCTGTTCCGAAGATGCGGTCGCCGGCGTCGCCGAGACCGGGACAGATGTAGGCGTTCCCGTTGAGACAACGGTCAAGACAGCCGACATAAAGCTGGATGTCGGGGTGTGCCTGCATCAGTGTGCTGACGCCCTCGGGCGCCGCGATGATGCACAGAAACTTTATCTTTCTGCCGCCTCGCGCCTTGATGGCGTCCACTGCCGCAACTGCAGAGCCGCCGGTTGCCAGCATGGGGTCAAGGATAACGACCTGTCTTTGGTCGATCTCCTCGGGGAGCTTGCAGAAATATTCCTGCGGAAGATGGGTCTCAGGGTCGCGGCACAGTCCGATGTGACCGACCTTTGCGGACGGAACCAGCGCCAAAATACCGTTCACCATACCGAGACCGGCACGGAGTACCGGCACGACCGCCGGCTTTTTGCCGCTCATGACGGGCGAAACGCAATTTTCGATCGGCGTAGTGATCTCCACATCGGTGGTCGGCAGGTCGGCAAGCGCTTCATAGCCCATCATCATGGCGATCTCCTCAATCAGCTTGCGGAATTCGCCGGTGCCGGTGGTGGTTTTGCGGAGCAGGGTGATCTTGTGTTTGATAAGCGGATGGGTCATGTAGGATACCGACATAAAATGACTTCCCTTCTTATAATGACAGTTGCCGGAGGATCTCGACGATCTTCTCAAAATGCATGGAGTGCGACGCCTTGACAAGCACCGTGTCGCCCTTGCGCAGGATCGCAGTCAGCTCCGGTGTGAGCGCTTCGATGCTTTCAAACCAAACGTCCTCGGCACCGTGCGCAAGCTCCTTGGCAAGCGGTCCGACGCCGACAACGCGGTCGATGCCCAGCTCCTTGGCGTAGGCGCCGGTGTCGTAGTGCAGCGCCAGCTCGTTGGCGCCCAGCTCCTTCATGTCGCCGAGAATGGCGACCGTTCTGCCGTCAAAGTTTTTCAGCGTGTCGAGCGACGCCTTGACGGAGGTGGGGTTGGCGTTGTAGCAGTCGTCGATCACGCGCAGGCTGCCGGTGTTGATGACATGCGCACGGCTGCCGACGGTTTTGTAGGATTCAACGCCGCGTTTCAGCTCCTCGTCGCTCAAGCCAAGCAGCTTGCCTGCCGCCACAGCCGCCAGCGCGTTGGAGACCATGTAGGTGCCGATCGCCGGAATGGTGACGTCGAGCCTGTTGCCGTCAAAGCAGAGGGTGCAGCGCACGCCGCCCTCGCCGTTGTTTTCTATATTTTCCGCATGATAGCGGTTCTTTTCGCTGATACCGAAGAAGATCGGCGCCTTGCCGTTGACCTCGGTGACGGTGCAGAGCTTGTCGTCGTCGCCGTTGAGAATGTAGGCGGCGTTGTCACGCGCATGGCGGAACATCTCGGTTTTGGCTTTCAGCACACCGTCGCGGTCGCCGAGGTTCTCAAGGTGACAGCAGCCGATGATCGTCAGCACACAGATGGTGGGCTGCGCCATCTCAGAGAGACGCGTCATCTCGCCAAAGCCGGAAATACCCATTTCGATCACGGCGGCTTCGGCGTCCTCGGGCATGCTCAGCAGCGTCAGCGGCACGCCCAGCTCGTTGTTGAGGTTGCCCTCGGTTTTGTGGGTTTTGTATTTTTGCGAAAGCACGGCATAGAGCATTTCCTTGGTGGAGGTCTTGCCCACGCTGCCCGATACGCCCACTACGGGAATATCGAATTTTTCGCGGTACGCCCTGCCGATCTTCTTGACAGCCGCCAGTGTGGACGGCACCAGAATATAGGGCTTGGAGGCGTTTTTGGGCGGCTTTTCGCAGATGGCGCAGACGGCGCCGCTGTCAAAGCAGCTCTCAATAAAATCGTGACCGTCAACGCGCTCGCCCGGAATGGCGAGAAACAGCGAGCCGTTTTGAATACGGCGGCTGTCGCGCTCAACCGAGGTGATGCAGGCGTTTTTCAGCGACGGGTCGCCGACATATTCACCGCCGCAGGCAGCGGCGATTTCTGCTAAAGTAAACGGTTTCATACGCATACCTTATTTGTTATATTTTTCGAGCGAATATTTGATAATCAGCTCGCAGAGCTCGGCATAGCCGATTCCCTCCACCGCAGCCTCCTGCGGCAGCAGGCTGGTGGGCGTCATGCCGGGCAGGGTGTTGGCTTCCAGACAGTAGGCGTTGTTGCCCTTGTCGAGAATAAAGTCCATGCGCGCGTAGCTCTCGAGATGCAGCGCCTTGAAGGTCGCCAGCGCAGCCTCGCGCATGGCGCTGTCCTGCTCGGGCGTGATGTCGGCAGGGCAAACCTCGGTGGCGGCGCCTGCCTGATATTTGGTTTTGTAGTCGTAAAAGCCCTCTTTGGGAATGATTTCAATGGGCGGAAGCGCCTTGCCGCCGACAACGCCGACCGCAAATTCTCTGCCCTTGACGTATTGCTCGACGACGATTTCGCGCTCGCCGTAGGAGAAGGCTTCCCTGACCGATTGCTTAAAGTCCTCGCGCGTCTCGACAATGGTGATGCCGACGCTGGAGCCGCCGGAGCAGGGCTTGACAACGCAGGGAAAAATCTTCCAGCTGTCGGTTTCTTCGATGCTCTTGAAGATCTCGCCGCGCGGTGTGAGCACCTTGTTTTGAATCAAAACGCTCTTGGTGAGTCCCTTGTTCATCGCCAGCGCCGAGCCGAGATAGCCCGAGCCGGTGTATTTGAGTCCCAGCAGGTCAAAGGTCGCCTGCAGCTGACCGTTCTCGCCCTCGCCGCCGTGCAGGGCAAAAAACGTGATGTCCGCGCAGGCGCAGATGTCGATGACGTTTTCGCCGATAAAGCGGTTGGTTTTGTCGCGGCGATTCTCGCGGATCTCGTCAATATCCGAAATCGTCTCGCCGACCTTGGCGGTGTCGGTGAAGCTGTAATTCTGCTTGAACAGCTCGTCAACATCCAAAATGTCCTTTTCGTAGCCCGTGAACACGTCGAGCAGCACCACGTGGTGCCCTTTTTTTCTCAGTGCGGAGGCAACCAGCAAGCCCGACGAAATCGAAACGTCGCGTTCGGTGCTGGTGCCGCCTGCCAAAACAACTATTCTCATAATACCTATCCTCTAATCCTCAGAACATGAAGCCGTTGAAGCCCCAGTATTTTGTCTCGTCAAATTTTACATAACTGTATTCT
>ONGI01000124.1 GCA_900317315.1 uncultured Eubacteriales bacterium | reverse complement strand
CTGATGATCGGCGCGGAGATCAATGTCCATTTTCACCGCGAGATCGACTGGTTCACCTTCCGCATGCTGCCGCACTTTATCCGCAAAAGAAGAAAGAATCCTCCCACAAAACAGCGTTAATCTATTGACCTTTTGTCCGAAAAGGTGTACAATAAGCTTTAGTGAATTTTTAAATTATTATATAAAGGGGCTAATTGAATGAACAACTGTGTTTTTTGCAGCATAGCCGAGGGCAGCATTCCGTCCAAAAAGGTCTATGAGGACGAGCAGATCCTCGCCTTTTATGACTTGGAGCCGCAGGCAAAGGTGCATGTGCTGGTGATTCCCAAGCAGCATATCGCCTGTGTCGATGAGGTCAACGCGGACAACAGCGGCGATATTGCGCATATTTTTGAAACGATTCCCGTTATCGCCAAGGAGCTTGGCCTGAAGGACGGCTACCGCGTTGTCACCAACTGCGGACAGCACGGCTGCCAGAGTGTGAAGCACCTGCATTTTCATGTGCTCGGCGGCGAACAGCTCAACGGACGGATGGTCTGACAGGAGGAGAACAGCATGGATACCTATAAAATCAATATCGCCGGTGTGGAGCGCGACCTGATCAAATATCCGGTCAGCGATAAGCTCGATATCGCGGCATTTATCATGTTTGGCGATGTAGAGGTCACCGAAAAGGCGGCGGAGGCGCTGCTCAAGATCTGTCCCGAGCACGACGTCGTGGTTTCGGCGGAAGCAAAGGGCATTCCGCTCTGCTACGAGATGGCGCGTCAGGGCTGCCGTGAATACGTCATTGCACGCAAGAGCATCAAGGTCTATATGCGCAACTGCGTGGGTGTTTCGGTCAACTCCATCACCACCGCCGAGGTGCAAAAGCTCTATCTGGGCGATACCGACATCGCGTTTCTACAGGGCAAGCGCATTCTGATCGTGGACGACGTGATCTCCACCGGCGAGAGTCTCGCCGCACTGGAGGCGCTGATGAACAAAATCAATGCCAATGTCGTCGGCAAGGCGTGCGTGCTCGCGGAGGGCGACGCCAAAAACCGCAAGGATATTATCTTCCTCGAGGAGCTTCCTGTCTTTAAAAAATAAGCAGACACTACAGGGTTCGGTATCTATCGAACCCTATTTTGTATCGGAAGGAGTGACCGCATGCCTCTCATCACCGAAGCGGATTTGAAAAAGCAGATAAAAAGCCGCAGCTTTTCGCCGGTTTATGTGCTCTGCGGCAGCGAGCAGCTCTATATCAGGCAGTACACCAAGCTGCTCACCGACGCCGTAACGGGCAAGGCGCCGTCGGACTTTAATTTTCACCGATTCAGCGGCGAGGTGAATCTCGACACTGTGGCGTCGGCAATCGGTGTGGTGCCGTTTATGAGCGAGTACAACTGCGTGCTGCTGACGGACATTTTTCTCGATATGATGTCCGCCGACGAGTTGGACAAGCTCAAAAGCATCTGCAAAATGAAAGCGGAGGGCACCGTTTTGATTCTCTCCATGCCGTCCTATGTGCCCAAGCGCAACGCAAAGGCGTGGGAAGCCATTCAAAAGCGCGCGCAAAAGGACGGCTCCGTCGTCAAATTCGACAAGCCGACCGACGACAAGCTCGAAAAATACATCGCCAAATGGGCAAATCAACAGGGAAAATTTATCACGCGGCTCAACGCGGCGCGGCTGATCAAGCTGTGCGGCAACGACCTGACGCGCCTCAAAAACGAGGTGGACAAGCTTTGCGCCTATACCGAAGGCGAGGAGATTCAAATGGACGCCATCGACCTGCTGGTGGCGCAGACCTTGGAGGCACGCATGCGCAAAAGGAGGAGCCGGTGATGATGCTCTATGTCCTCTCCAACGCCTTTACCGACGCCTACCGTGTGCGCGTCGCGGACGAAAGCGGCGTGGACGTCAAGACGCTCGCCAAGGATTTTGACTACAAAAACCGCGCCTTTGCGCTCGACCGCGCACGTCGCTCGACCAAGACCGTCAGCACCGAGGCGCTGCGGAGCTGTCTGGACGCGCTGAGTGAAGCGGACGAAAAAATGAAGTCCGTCACCGTGAACCCGCGCCTGTTTTTGGAGCAGCTGACCGCGCGGCTCCTGCTGCTCGCAAGGGAGGGAAAGCGCTGATGCTGACGGTGCGCGAGGCAATTATTGTGGAGGGACGCTACGACAAAATCAAGCTCGGCGGCTTGGTGAACGCGGTGATTATCGAAACGGGCGGCTTCCGCGTGTTTTCCGACCGTGAAAAGCAGGCGCTTATCCGCCGAATCGCCGCCAAAAACGGTATTCTGGTGCTGACCGACAGCGACGGCGCAGGCTTTGTTATCCGCAACTTTTTGCGCGGCGTGGTGCCGCCGGAGCAGATAAAGCACTGTTATGTGCCGCAGGTCAGGGGAAAAGAAAAGCGCAAGGCGCACGCCGGCAAGGAGGGCTTGCTCGGCGTGGAGGGCATGACCGACGAGATGATTCTCCGCGCTATCCGGCAGAGCGGCGCCACGATCCTCGGAGAGACCGCAGCGCCCAAGCAGCCGATCACCAAAGCGGATCTGTGCGCCCTCGGTCTTGCAGGCGGTCAGAATGCCGCCCGCAACCGGCAAAAGCTCCTTCGTCACCTCGATCTGCCCACCTACCTTTCCGCAAACGCCATGCTCGCCGCCCTCAATTGTCTTTATTCCAAAGAAGAATTAACAGCCCTGCTGCAAGAAGCAGATATACAATAATTACGAATCATGAATTACGAATCATGAATTACGAATCATGAATTATGAATTATGAATTATTTACAGGTTGCTGCTCGTTTCAAACCGTCTCCGCAGCTGTTTGAGCGCTTTTGTCTCAATGCGGCTGACGTAGGAGCGGCTGATGCCGAGCAGCTTGGCAACGCTTTTTTGCGTCATCGGCTCCTGTCCGTTCAAGCCGTAACGCAGCACGATCACGGTCTTTTCGCGCTCGGTAAGCTCCTCGCTGATGAACTTGCCGAGCTTTTGCTTGTTGAGCTTGCAGTCCAGGTCGTCGAGGATACGGTCGTCCACCGCCATAATATCCAACAGCGTCAGCGGATTGCCGTCCTTGTCGGTGTCGATGGTCTCGTTCAGCGAGATGTCCTGCGCGGTCTTTTTGGCGGCGCGAAAGTGCATGAGGATCTCGTTTTCGATGCAGCGGCTCGCGTAGGAGCTGAGACGGATGTTTTTGTCGGGATCAAAGGTGTCGATCGCCTTGATCAGCCCGATGGTGCCGATGGACACCAGATCGTCCTGCTCGTTTTGCTTGCCGTAGTATTTTTTGATGATATGCGCCACCAGCCGCAGATTGTGCTCCACCAGCACATTGCGCGCGGTCATGTCGCCGTTTTTGAAGCGGCGCAGGTATTCGCGCTCCTGCTTTTCGGAAAGCGGCTTGGGAAACTGTCCGGCGCCGCAGACGTGCAAAATAAAAAAACACACGTACTGTCCTAACAGCCCGATCAAATCAAACATATCCATTCCCCCAAAAGTTTTTTACTAAACCTTATTCATTCCTCTTGCGAAAAATGCGGATTTCCTATATACTACTAACAGAAAGGGAAGTGGAAGCATGAAAAAGTTTATTTCTTGGAATGTCAACGGTCTGCGTGCCTGCATGGGCAAGGGTTTTATGGATTTCTTTGATGAGATCGACGCGGATATTTTTTGCTTGCAGGAGACAAAGCTGCAAGCCGGGCAGATCGACCTGCCGCTGACGGGTTATCACCAGTTTTGGAACTACGCCGAAAAAAAGGGCTATTCCGGCACCGCGATGTTTTGCAAAGAGGAGCCGCTCGGCGTGACCTACGGCATCGGCGTGGAGGAGCACGACCGGGAGGGCAGGGTGATCACCGCCGAATTTGAGAACTTTTACGCCGTTACCTGCTACACGCCGAATTCGCAGAATGAGCTGCGGCGGCTGGATTACCGCATGACGTGGGAGGATGCGTTTTTGGCTTATCTCAAAGCGCTGGACGCCAAAAAGCCCGTGGTGCTCTGCGGTGATCTGAACGTGGCGCACACCGAGATCGACCTCAAAAACCCAAAAACCAACCGCAAAAACGCCGGCTTTACCGATGAAGAACGCGCCAAAATGACCGCGCTGCTCGCAAGTGGCTTCACCGACACCTACCGCCATTTTTATCCCGACGCCGAGGGTGTCTATTCGTGGTGGTCATACCGCTTTAGGGCGAGAGAGAAGAACGCCGGCTGGCGCATCGACTATTTTATCACCTCCAAGTCCATCGACGACAAGCTCCTTTCCGCCGCGATCCACACCGAGGTGTTCGGCTCCGACCACTGTCCGGTGGAGCTGACAGCGGATTTATAATTCCAAACAAGAAAAATAGGGTTGACTCCTGTGAGTCAACCCTTTTCGATTTTGTCTATAAACGCAATGATAATGTCCTGCCGCGTCACGATGCCGATAAACGTCCCGAGGTCGTCCACCACCGGCACAAAGTTCTGGTTCACGGCGCGGTGCAGCAGCTCGTCCATGCTCACGTCGATGCGCACAGCCGGATTGAAATCGTGCCGCACGATATCGCGCACGCGGTGCTTTTCGCGGTCGGTGATCTTGCCGGTGCGCATGTCGAGTATATAATAGAGAAAGTCGCCCTCGCTCACGGTGCCGCGGTATTTTCCGTCCTCGCTGATGACCGGAATCGCGGTGTAGCTGTGGGCGCGCATTTTTTCAAGCCCCTGGCGCAGGGTGTTGTTTTCGTAGATATATTTGACGGTTTCCTTTGGTTTGAGCAGCATTAACACATTCATGGCGAAGCCTCCCTGTCTCTGTGCCTGACAATATAAAGCTCTCCAATCAGATAGACCACGCCTGCCGTGAGCAGCAGGGTGTTGACCTGCAAGATACCGCTGAGCATCACGGCGGCGGCACTTGCGGCAACGATGCCGTAGGCGGCAGCTTTTTTGTTTCTTTTGCAGAATAATACCCACAGCAGCCAGTACGCCAGCACCAACACGGCGGTCGTGATCAGCCAGAACCGCTGCATCAGCTCCTTTGGATCTGTAAAGCCCTTTTCGAGCACGCCGGTGTGCACCGACATCAAAAACAGCGAGCCGAACCGTCCCAGCCGGTCGAGCCAGTACATGCCGAGGTTGGGGACATTTTCTTTTGTAACGGTGCGCAGACCGCGAAAGAGGATGTGCGGCAGCAAAAGCAGCGCCGCAAACAGCAGACCGAACGGGTTGATTACTTGGAGAAAAGACATGCTATCTTCCTTATGATGTGATGATTTTATTATAGCATGGATCTTCGCGTTTTACAAGGAGAGTTATTGTCCTGTTTGTCGGCAAAAGGTTACAAGTTTGTAGTTGCAAAAGCAGTCCGGAAGTTGTATGATAATATTGATTATACTGATATGGAGAAGATCTTTTTGGAAAAGGAAAAAAAGAAACGCAGGATCAGCGGCACCGTGATTTTCAATATCATTGTGGGCGTCATGACGGCGGCAATGCTGATTTATTTTATTGTGTCGGAGGACGGCGTTATCGACCTTTTGTCAAAACGCGGCAGCTTCAGCATTTTT
>ONGI01000125.1 GCA_900317315.1 uncultured Eubacteriales bacterium | reverse complement strand
CAAGAGCAATATCCTGCAAATCGGACAGATGATCGCGCGCTATCAGATGTAAGCTGTTCTTTTCCGAGAAGGTATCCGATGAAACCTTTCAAAAGATATACGGCTCATGTGAGTAAAGTGGGCTTTTCGCCGTATAAAAAAACTTGAAGGGAGCAGAATATGAAACGAATAATAACTTTTATACTCGTCTTTATGATGACCCTCATTCTGTCCGCGTGTGCATTCGGGCAAAAGGTGCCGAAAGGATATATCAACGCGGAAGAACACTTTGATACAGAAGGCTTTCAAGACTATACGGACTATTGCAAGTATTACTATCAGGACAAATCGGCGGTTGAAAAGGACGCGCGATACAGCCGTGTTTCAAAAGCGGATATTGCCGCCATCAGCAATTACTTTGCGCATTTTCGGTCGTCGGCAGCTACAGATGTAGCCAATGCATATGATTTCAATCCCGACAGCATCTCCGAGGGCGATTATGTGCTGATTGAAACCAAGGAAGGCAAGCCCATCGGCGACAGCTTTTACGGAAAATATGACAATTATTCCGTGTATTTCTTTGATACGGATTCCTGCGTGCTGTATTATCTCCACAGCAATATTTGAGCTGCCTTATAGGAAACACATTTTTTAAGCGGAACACGACCCTCGCAGGCTGTGTTCCGCTTTTTTATGTTATCGTATTTATTTATAGGCGTAGAGCACCAGCTCGCCGTCGGACTTGCACACGGCAAGAAAGATCTCCTTGGGAGAGGCGATGTCCTTTCGGCGCAGCTGATAACCGAGCCAGTCGTCGTCGTGACCGAGGCTTTGGAGATGCGCCTCCAAGATCTGTCCCTCCATGATGACCTCGCCGAACAGCATGCCGTCGGGCACGTCGGCGGTCGGCTGCAGCGCTTTTTCGTCATTCGGGAACAGCTCCACCTCACCGGTGCGCGGATCGACGGACGCGGTTTTGATATTGTCCAGCGACAGATAGCCCAGCTCGCGGCAGCGGCGCAAAAACTGCGGCAGCGAAATGTCCTTTTCGCGGAATTTGTCGGGGAATACCATGCCGTGGTTCATCAGAATGGCGGGACCGTAGCCGGTGGGCACCAGCATGCCGTCGCGCAGCCTGGTGATATCATCCGGCTTGTCGATTTTTTTGACCATTGCTTTTGCAAGCTCCTCATGGCTCAGCTCGCCGTCAGGCGTTTCGTTTTGATCAGATGGCTGCGGTGTCTGCGTGCCGCTGTCTCCGCTGCCGGCTGTGCCGCTGTCGCCGCCGGGTACCGGCTGTATGACCACCTGTCTGTCCTGCGAGACCGGCGCGACATATTTTGTGCCGCCGATCTGCTTTAGGATGGCGTCGATTTTCTTTTTATCGACGATCAGCACCTCCAGCTTGTTGATGGTCGCCTGATGAACGTAGTTTTTGGGATTCAGTCCCTTTCTGATAATCTCGTTTTTGACCGCCATCATCATGTGGGCGCCGAGCTTTTTGATCATGGCAAAGGTAAAGGCCTTTGTCTTTTCCGCCAGCTCCTCCGCGGTATAATCAATCTTGATGTTCAGGTAGCGGTCGCATAGATAGCTGAAATACTCGGTGCGCGCCGACGCGTTCGGCAGGTCAAAATTCAGGACAAAAAAGGGCGTTTTTTTCTCCTCGGACAGCGTGCTCGCGTCTCCGTCAAAAATACAGGTTAAGATGCAGTGTGCATAGGCATTGCTTTTGAGCTGCTCCACGCGGTACAAAAAACGCGGCGCGAGCTTTTCGCTTTTCAACAGCGCCGTCACGTTGCCCAGCGAATAGTAGTGGATCACCTTCGGCGACGAAAGCGCTGCTGATGTTGCCGAGCAGCACCATGCCTGCCTCGCCCACACCGCGGTAATCGCCGACATGGTAGTCGCCGCTTTCGAGGTATCCCTTCAAGGCTCCCTGCATTTCCATTTTATCGGTGAATTTGATGCTTGAAATCTCGTCGAGCGCCACATAGTCATATTTGGAAACAAGACCGTTGGTGCGCTTGGCGATATCATAAAACATTTTGGCGCGCGAGATGCTGCCGCCGCTGATGAGCCAGCCGTACTGGCTCAGACGGGAGAACATGTAGGACTTGCCCGTCTCCTTCGGCGCCAGCTCAACAAGGTTGACGCGCTTTTCCACAAAGGGCAGCAGGCGCTTGAGCACCGCTGTTTTTTCGGCTTCGTTTTTGTAGCCGTTCGGGTTGTAGTCCATGGCGGACAGCACGATGTCGATCCACTCGGCGGTGGAGAAGAACGGACGCGCGTTGATATAGTAATTCAGGTCGATATTATACGGACAGAAAGGCGTGAATTCAACCAGCTTAAAGAGATTGTTCTTGCCCTCTGCGTCGGACTCGCAGCGAATGCTGACGATGCCCCACACGTCGGCGGAGGACAGCAGCTCGTCGCGGTGCTTCTCGATGACCTGCCAGTCCACCACTGCCTCGCCCTTGTGGGCAGGCACCTGAAACGCAGGCAGCGAGAACAACGCCTGCTTTTTTTTCATATCAAAATCTATTTTGACCTTGGCGAGAAACCGCGCGGTTTGGTTGTGATAGAGCATGTCCACCAGCATGTTGTTCCACTGCGCCTTGTCGGGAATGGTCTTTTTGATATATGCCGTCAGCTTTTTTTGGTCGATGGCGCCGTTTTGGTCGGAAAAGCGCATGATCAGCCAGTCGCGGATAAACGACGGCAGATTCAGCTCGGCAAACAGCTTGGCATTGGCAGGCGTTTTGCACACGAGCATGTTGCCAAAGCAGGTGCGGAACCGCTGCTCAAAGGGCAGGACGGCTGTGTTTTCTGCATCCATTGGTTCCACCCTTAAATATCAAAATCCTTGTTGTCGCTGATGGCGCGGTTGATCACGGCGGTAAAGGCGCCGATGTAGCCTGCCTCGTCCTTGACAAACACATCCAGCTCGTCGCTGTCCTCGTCCGGCTCCACGACAAACCAGTAGTCGGTGCCGTCGGTCTCGAGGTCAACGGGAGCGCTGTTGACATACGCCTTGACGCCGTTTGCCTGACGCGCGCCGATGCGGAAGCGGATCTCGGCGATGCCCAGCAGCGGGTCAACGGTAAAGCTCTCGCTGAGCGGATAGACCGGCTCGGTGCTCTCCGGCTCTGCGGCAGGCTCCGCCGCTTCCTCCGGCTCCTCGGCTTCTTCCTCATCCGGCTCCTGTGCAGCCTCGGCGGGCGCGTTCTTGTGGGCGGTGAGCGGCTCGCAGTCGTAGAGCGAGGCGGTGTCGGTCTCGGCAAAATCCACCACGGACTGAACGGACTTTTCCCATGTCACAAGGTCGTTGATGATCATTTCCTTCGGCGAGGGCTTGAAGCTTTCGAGCACCTCGTCGAACTTTTCGACGGAGAGCTTGAACTTGCCGGAGGTCAGCGCTTCGATGGCGAGCCCCTGGTCGCCGAACAGATCGAGCACGTCATGGAACAGCGCCAGCTTGAGCGCAGAGGTCAGGCGCTCGATGTCGCGGTAGTTGAAGCGCCATGTTTTTTCCGCCATCAAATCAAAGGTCAAGCCCTTTTTGAGCTGTACGATGCTCTCAAAATAGCGGACAAAGGCAGCCTTGCGCGCCTCCTTGTCGGGAAGTGACAGACGGATGATCTCGGCGCGGTCGAGCATGGCGGCGTCCACACGGTTGGGATAGTTGGTGGCGGCGATAAAGATGACCTTGGAATCCTCG
>ONGI01000127.1 GCA_900317315.1 uncultured Eubacteriales bacterium | reverse complement strand
ATTTTATGAAAACGTTTGATTGATAGGAAAACGTCCTCGGGCAAACACACGGGTTTGCCCCTACGATGCCAAGGAAAACTTGCGCAGAACGCTTCCTCCAGTCAATTACGCATTACGCATTAAGCATTCCAAAATTACTTCGCCAATTCAAAGGTATCGCTTTTTTCGATGTCGTCGCAGGCTGCGGCACCCATTTTGTAGTTGGTTTTGCCGTCGGCTGTCCAAACGTAAAAATTAAAAATAATCATGCGCTTGTCTTTGTCGTAGTAACCGGTGGTTTCATCGGTTTTCTTTTTTGCCTTGACCTTGGGCAGCTTGGCAAAGTATTCGTCATAGAATTTCTGCACCTCGTCCACGGATTTGTCGGTGGTGAGGTGAAAGGTCATGTTGCCGCCGGGCGTTTTGCTCGCGGTGAAGAACTCCGAATTTTCAACAGCAGGCACGACCGCCTTGTAGCCGTCCTCGTACTCATACGGCAGCTCATAGCCCTTGCTCGTCAGCTCGCCCGGGTCGGAGAGGGCATAGGGGTTCGGCTCCCGCACGCCTGCCTTCTTCTTATTCTTGTCGCAGGCTGTCAGCGCCGCGACCAGTGCCGCCGCGCAGAGCAGGCAAACGGCTCTTTTTATCCAAACACGAAATCGCATGGTGTTTCCTCCCGTTTGTTTTATACTGATTTCATTCTATTATATTTCAACGGAAATGTCAATATAAATTACAGAGGGGCCAAGGCGCCGCAAGCTATGATCGATATACGCAATATAGTATCTTCTTTGCGCAATAATCAAAACAAATAAAATAAAAATCAGGAAAAGTCAAAAATACCCCTTGACAAATCCAAAAAAAGGATTAAAATAGTTATTAGCACTCGGGGATAAAGAGTGCTAAACCGAATCAATTCAAAATAGGAGGCTATTTTTTATGAGTATTAAACCTTTACTGGACAGAGTCGTATTAAAGGTGGAGGAAGCCGAGGAAAAAACCAAGAGCGGCATCATCCTCTCGTCAGCGGCACAGGAAAAGCCGCAGTTCGCAACCGTAGTGGCAGTCGGCCCCGGCGGCATTGTGGACGGCAAAGAAGTTGAAATGTATGTAAAGGTCGGCGACAAGGTCATCGCCAGCAAGTATGCAGGCACCGAGGTCAAGCTCGACGGCGAGGAATTCACCATCGTCCGTCAGTCCGACATTCTCGCAACTGTTGAATAATTTTGGGAGGTAAGTTTTATGGCTAAGCAAATCGCATACGGAGAGGACGCCAGAAAGGCGCTTATGAAGGGTATTGACCAGCTCGCCGATACCGTCAAGATCACACTCGGACCCAAGGGCAGAAACGTTGTGCTCGACAAAAAGTTCGGCGCTCCGCTCATCACCAACGACGGCGTGACCATCGCCAAGGAGATCGAGCTGGACGACCCCTTTGAAAACATGGGCGCACAGCTCGTCAAAGAGGTTTCCATCAAGACCAACGATGTTGCCGGCGACGGCACCACCACCGCGACCCTGCTTGCACAGGCGCTCATTCGTGAGGGCATGAAGAACGTCACCGCAGGCGCTAACCCGATGATCCTCAAAAAGGGTATTTCCGAGGCGGTCAAGGTTGCCGTTGACGCGGTTATCCAAAACAGCCAGAAGGTAGCCGGCACCGAGGACATCGCGCGTGTTGCGACCGTATCCTCTCAGGACGAATTCATCGGCAAGCTGATCGCAGAGGCAATGGAAAAGGTCACCACCGACGGCGTGATCACCGTTGAGGAGAGCAAGACCGCCGACACCTACAGCGAGGTCGTCGAGGGCATGATGTTTGACCGCGGCTACATCGCTCCCTACATGGTCACCGATACCGACAAGATGGTTGCCGAGCTCGACAATCCTCTTATTTTGATCACCGATAAAAAGATCTCCACCACACAGGAGATCCTGCCTGTTCTCGAGCAGATCGTGCAGTCCGGCAGAAAGCTGCTCATCATCGCCGAGGACGTGGAGGGCGAAGCGCTCACCACACTCGTGCTCAACAAGCTGCGCGGCACCTTTACCTGTGTGGCCGTCAAGGCGCCCGGCTTTGGCGACAGAAGAAAGGAAATGCTGCAGGATATCGCCACCCTCACCGGCGGCACCGTGATCACCTCCGACCTCGGTCTGGAGCTGAAGGACACCACGATGGATCAGCTCGGCACAGCCCGTCAGGTCAAGGTAGAAAAAGAGAACACCATCATTGTTGACGGCGCAGGCGACAAGGACGCCATCAAGGGCAGAGTAGCGCAGATCCGTCAGCAGATCGAGGTCACTACCTCTGATTTTGACCGTGAAAAGCTGCAGGAGCGTCTGGCAAAGCTCGCCGGCGGCGTTGCGGTCATCAAGGTCGGCGCAGCCACCGAGATCGAGATGAAGGAGAAGAAGCTCCGCATCGAGGACGCGCTCGCAGCGACCAAGGCAGCGGTAGAAGAAGGCGTTGTAGCCGGCGGCGGCATTGCGTGCATGAACGCGATCCCGGCAGTGGCGGCGTTTGTGGACACCCTTGACGGCGACGCCAAGACCGGTGCGCAGATCGTTCTCAAGGCTCTCGAGGAGCCGCTCCGTCAGATCGCTGCCAACGCAGGCTTGGAGGGCAGCGTTATCGTCGAGAACATCAAGAATGCCGACAAGGTAGGCTACGGCTTCAATGCGCTGACCGAGGAATACACCGACATGATGGCAGCCGGTATCGTTGACCCGACCAAGGTCACCCGTTCCGCGCTCGAAAACGCATCCTCTGTTGCCGCGATGGTACTCACCACCGAATCCCTCGTAGCCGACATCAAAGAGCCCACGCCTCCCGCAGCACCCGCACCCGACATGGGCGGCATGTACTAAGGTGTCAGCGGACACTTTCGGCGCCTATTGACAGGTTCTTGTAGAGGAGACGTCGGATAAACGGCGCGTTAGAAAGCCCCGGGACAGGGGAGAAGCCTGATCTCTTTTATAACGCGTTCGGTTCAATGAATGACGAACACTCGATGTCGATTCAATTACAATCAACAACGGCGGAGAAGCTTCGGCTTTTCCGCCGTTATCAACATTATCACGGCATATACTATTAATATAGTCACTTCCGTTATAGTCTTTTCACAGCTGGATTCGGTATGAATGGCTGCTTATATGCGCTGCTGAGCTGACAGGAGAAAGCGGCTGAAAAAAGTTTAAAGAAATTCAAAATAATGGTTGACAATCAGCAAACTATTTGCTATAATATATTTTGTGAGTGAAACGATCACAAAAAATCATATACTCGCAGGTATGGCGGAATTGGCAGACGCGCATGGTTCAGGTTACACCACGTCGGTGAACTTGCAAAATCACGTTTCTTACTTGCAAAAAATTAAATATGCGGATATGGCGGAATTGGCAGACGCGCATGGTTCAGGTCCATGTGAAAGCAATTTCATGCAGGTTCAAGTCCTGTTATCCGCACCAAAAACAGCCCGATTTTA
>ONGI01000128.1 GCA_900317315.1 uncultured Eubacteriales bacterium | reverse complement strand
CGAGGTCAGCCACACCGAAAACCGCGCCGTCGTGACGCTCAAGGAAGAAGTGCCCTTCTCCGTTCTCAAGGAAGCGGTGGAAGCACAGGACTATGAAGTGGTTGGTTTTGAGAGTTGAGAGTTGAGAGTTGAGAGTTGAGAGTGGAGAGTTGAGATTTGGGAGCGTAGCGACCCTTCTCTATTCACCATTCTTTATTCGTTATTCTCTGCTTATCTTCTCCCCGGAGGTAAAAGTATGACATCCGAAAACAAAAATATCTTCCGCCGCGTCACCGATAAGGTCTACGGCGGCTTGCCGATGGGCTGGCCGGTGGTGATTCTCTATGCGGTCGGCACGGCGCTGCTCACAACCGCATTTTTGCTGATTCCCATTTTTGAGAACACCTCCTTTTACCGCGTCGGCGTGACCTTTGAGGCGTGGGTTTTCTTTGCGGTCATCATCATGGCAAACTGCAAAAAGCCGCTCGAATCCGCGCTCAAAACCTTTGTGTTTTTCCTGATCAGTCAGCCGCTCATTTATCTGCTGCAGGTGCCGTTCAGCCAAATGGGCTGGGGTCTGTTCATGTATTACCGCTACTGGTTTATGTGGACGCTGCTCACCTTTCCCATGGCGTTTGTCGGCTGGTACATCAAAAAGCGCAACTGGCTCAGCCTGCTGATTCTGCTGCCGGTTGTCGGGTTTTTGACCTTCACCTACGCGGACGCGTTTCTGTTTGCCGCCAAGCATTTTCCGTATATGCTAATCACCGCGCTGTTCTGTCTGCTGCAGGTGGTCGTCTATCTCTACACCTTCACCGGCAAGTGGCTGCAAAGGGCGCTCGGCTTTTTCGTGCCGCTCGCTGCGGTGCTGGCGTTTGCGCTGTTTACGCCGCAGCTTGAATTGTACACCAATGTGCTGCTTCCCGGCAGTCCGCCCATCAGCAGCGCCGCCACGGTTGTCAACGGCAATGAGGATGTGGCGCTCGTCACCGTCGGCGACAACGGAACCGGCTTTACAATGCTGAATGTCGAAGCGCATCAGTACGGCTCCACCGACGTGCAGGTTACCGACGGCGACAAGCACTACAATTTTACGCTGGAAATCTATGAGGACGATACCGGTCATTCCCAGACGCGCGTGATTGTTCCGAACGAGAACATCTCGCTCGAAACGGTGCTGCCGCTGCCCGACAACCGCAAGCTCAGCGACAAGGCGACGCTGGTCTCCGACAACGAGAAGGTCGGCAAGGCGACTATCTCCAAGACCGGCGACAAGAGCAGCGTGCGCATACAGTCGTCCAAGCTCGGCGACGCGCTGCTGACCTTTACCGACGGCGGCAAGGACTATTATTACACGCTCTATGTCTGCGACGACGGCTACGGCAAGCCGACGGCAAGGCTGGAAGCAATTCCGATGAATTAATACGGCTTGAAATGCAGGGACGGCGGTTCCTGCATTTCGTGATTTTTGCGGATTTTAAGCGATAAAATGCTTGACAAACGCGCAGGCGTGTTGTATAATATTCTGGTGAATTTCACACGCTGATGTTGCCGGTCAGGTGGCAGGATGTCCTGTTTGGCGCCGGTAAAATTCAAACACAGCGGAGGTTAAAACCTAAGGAGGAAAACAAAATGGCAGTAGTTTCTATGAAACAGCTCCTGGAGGCCGGCGTTCACTTCGGTCACCAGACCAGAAGATGGAACCCCAAGATGGCGGAGTACATCTTCACCGAGAGAAACGGTATCTACATCATCGACCTGCAAAAGAGCGTCAAGAAGCTCGAAGAAGCATACAGCTTCGTTCGTGAGCTGGCAGCCGAGGGCAAGAACATTCTGTTCGTCGGCACCAAAAAGCAGGCGCAGGAATCCGTCAAGGAAGAGGCGGAGCGTGCAGGCGCTTTTTATGTCAACGCAAGATGGCTGGGCGGCATGCTCACCAACTTTGCCACCATTCGCAGAAGAATTGCCCGTCTCAAGCAGCTCCGCGCTATGCAGGAGGACGGCACCTTTGACCTGCTCCCCAAGAAGGAAGTCATCAAGCTCAACCTCGAAATCGAGAAGCTCGAAAAGTTCATGGGCGGCATCAAGGACATGACCGAAATGCCCGGCGCGCTCTTTATCGTTGACCCGAGAAAAGAGAGAATCGCTGTTTCCGAGGCAAAGAAGCTCAACATTCCGATTGTGGCAATCGTTGATACCAACTGCGACCCCGACGAAATCGACTATGTAATCCCCGGCAACGACGACGCTATCCGTGCGGTCAAGCTGATTGCGAGCACCATGGCAAACGCGTTTATCGAGGGCAAAGAGGGTCAGATGGGCGCTGCGGCAGCAGAGCCTGCGGAAGAGGCAGCCGAAGAGGCTTAATCTCCAAACAAAAATACCAACCGAAAGGATGTTTTCATAATGGCAGCATTTACAGCTAAAGATGTAAAAGCACTCAGAGAAAAGACCGGCTGCGGCATGATGGACTGCAAAAAGGCACTCACGCAGGCAGACGGCGACATGGACAAGGCTATTGACTTTCTGAGAGAGCAGGGTCTTGCCAAGCAGGCAAAGAAAGCCAGCAGAATTGCGGCGGAGGGCGTTGCCTACGCTGTTACCACCGACGACTGCAAGGTCGGCGTTGTGATTGAGGTTAACGCAGAAACCGACTTCGTTGCAAAGAACGATTCCTTCATGGACTTCGTAAAGGCTTGCGCGAACACCGTTATCAAAGAGAATCCGGCTGACGTCGAGGCGCTTTTGGCTCTCAAGGCAGACGGCTCCGAGCAGACTGTGGCAGAGATGCTGCAGGAGAAGGTGCTCACCATCGGCGAGAACATTCAGATCCGCCGTTTTGAGCGCATGGAAGGCGCTTGCGTTGCCTACGTACACGCAGGCGGCAAAATCGGCGTTCTGGTGAACTTTGACACCGACCTCGCCGACAAGAGCGAATTTGTTGCCTACGGCAAGGACGTTGCCATGCAGATTGCCGCGCTCAACACACCCTACCTCACCAAGGAAGAGGTTCCCGCCGAGGTTATCGAGCATGAGAAGTCCATCATGGTAGAGCAGCTCAAGAACGATCCCAAGATGGCGAACAAGCCCGAGCAGGTTCTCGCAAAGATCGTAGACGGCAAGATCGGCAAATACTACAAGGAGAACTGCCTGGTAGACCAGGAGTTCGTCAAGGACAACAAGCTCACCGTTGCGCAGTACACCAAGAACACTGCCAAAGCGCTGGGCGGCTCCATCGAGATCAAGAAGTTCATTCGCTTTGAAAAGGGCGAAGGCATCGAGAAGCGCCAGGACGACTTCGCAGCAGAAGTTGCTTCGATGGTAAAATAATATTATCTTCGGCTAAGTGGTGCGATAAAACCTCGATTTATTCAGGTTTTATCGCACTTTTTCTATTTTTCGATTTACGCAGATTTTGCAAAACGGTGTTATAAATTAGTGTAAATTATTATAGGTTTTTACGCAAATTT
>ONGI01000129.1 GCA_900317315.1 uncultured Eubacteriales bacterium | reverse complement strand
GTGCGCTCAAATGCATCAGCGCGCGAAAATCGGCGAAGAACACATGCTCTATGCCGATTTGCCTCAGCGCGGCGAGCTTGTCGTCCTGCGTCATCAGCGCAGGCGTATCCTCGCCGCTGAGCACGCTTTTGGGGCGCTCGGCAAAGGTCATGCAGACGGGCAACAGCCCGTTTTTTTTCTGCCTTGCCGCACCGGACAGCACCTTGCGGTGACCGCGGTGTACGCCGTCAAAGAAGCCGAGCGCCACGGCGGTGGGTTTTTCTTCCTGGAATAAAGTAAAAAAAGTCTGCATATAGGTATGTATCCCTTTTTAGAATGTTCCGTTGTTGAGAATCAGATCCTGCCGCTCTGCAGCAGCGCCGACGCCTTGAGCACGGCGATTTGGGTCTTGGCGTCAAAGATCTGGTTGTTCAGCACCATCTCGGTCGCCTTGATAAACGGGATCCGCTCCACGTGCAAAAACTCACCCTCGTCGGGTCGCGCCTCGCCCTCGGAACGGATGCGGCAGGCATAAAGGTGGATCACCTCGTCGGTGTAGCCGGGAGTGGGGTAGACCTGTCCCAGCGAAATATAGGAATAGCCGACCGCGCCGGTCTCCTCCAGCAGCTCGCGCTTGCCGTTTTCCAGCGGCGTGCTGCCCTTTTCGAGCTTACCGGCAGGCAGCTCCAAAACGACCTCGTTGTAGGGGTAGCGGAACTGGCGCACAAACAGCAGGTTGTCGTCCTTGTCGATCGCCGCCACGCAGACGCCGCCGGGATGGCGCACGATCTCGCGCATGGCGTGGGAGCCGTCCTCCAGCTCGACCTCGTCGTGGGTGATGTGCAAAATTTTTCCGTTAAAGATTTCCTTGGACGAAAGCTTTTTCTCCTGTAGATTCATCAAAATACCTCCGAAAGGGTGATGGCTTGGTTTATCCCGATTATGTGCGGCAGACGGAGCAGGTGCGCCGTCTGCGCGAAAAAAGACGCGTCCGTGTAGTGGGGAACAGCCTGTGCGGACGGCATATCTATGCAGTTTTGTGCGGAGAAGCGCGCGGCTGTCCGCTGATCGCCGCCGGCTTTCACGGCATGGAATACCTGACCGTGGCGGCTGCGCTGCGTTTCGCGGAGGAATACCGCGGCAGCGCGGTGATCGTGCCGTGCGTCAATCCCGACGGCGTGGATATTGCCGTGCACGGTGCGGCTGCGGCAGGCGTTTATGCGCCCTTTGTCGCCTCGACCGGCATGGCTGACCGCTGGCAGGCAAATGCGCGCGGTGTGGATATCAATCATAATTTTGACGCCGCATGGCAGTGCGTCAAACGGCGCGAGTGCGCGGCAGGCATCAACGCTCCCTGTGCAACGCGCTTCGGCGGCTGTCATGCCGAGAGCGAGCCGGAGACGCGCGCTTTGACGGCGCTTTGCCGTCAGCGGAATCCCTCGCGCGTGCTGGCACTGCACAGCCAAGGGCGCGAGATCTATTGGGATTTCGGGCAGCATACGCCGCGCGAGAGCTTGCCGCTGGCGCAAAAAATGAGCGTGGTCAGCGGCTACCGCGTCGCAAGTCCCGAGCCGATGGCAACGGGCGGCGGCTTTAAGGACTGGTTCATCAGCCGTTTTTACCGCTGCGGCTTTACCGTAGAGATGGGCTTGGGACAAAACCCGCTGCCGCTGCGCGATTTTGAGGCGGAATATCCGCTTGTCAAGGCGATTTTGCTCACCTTTCTGCATGGCGGCTGAGGGTGCTATACCGTTACAAAGGCGCACACATGGTGCGCCTTTTGTTTATATAAAAAGTTTTTCCGTCCTGCCGATGATGAAAAAGGTATCAGGATGTGTTTTTCAAAGGCAGGAGAGTGCGCCCGTCGGCGCCGGTTTATTCGTTTGCTTCGGGCTTTTTGTTTTTGAAAGGCCTTTTGGGGAGTCGGTAGATGGCGTTGTCGTAGGGGTTGTCGATATTGACGAATTCTTCGGTGTCCTCGTCCGCCATGCCCTCGGCTTCATCAATGATCTCCGGCTTCGGCGGCTCCTCCTCAACCAGCTCTGCTTCCAGCTCGTCCGGTTTTGCGGCTTCTTCGGCTGCCGCTTCGTCCGCTTCTCCGGGCGTCGTCTCGGCTTCGGGCTCGCCCTCGGCAGCACCGTCCGCGATCAGCTCCGGCTCATCCTCGGCAGCGCCGTCTGCGATCAGCTCGGGCACGTCCTCGGCAGCACCGTCCGCGATCAGCTCGGGCACGTCCTCGGCAGCGCCGTCCGCGATCAGCTCGGGCTCGTCCTCGGCGATGTCGTCCGCAATCAACTCGGGCACGTCCTCGGCAGCGCCGTCTGCGATCAGCTCAGGCACGTCCTCGGCAGCGCCGTCTGCGATTAGCTCGGGCACATCCTCGGCAGCGCCGTCCGCGATCAACTCGGGCACGTTCTCCTGTTCGGGAGCGGCGGCTGACGCGTCATTCTCATCTGCTTCGGAGGCTTCCGTTTCCTCCGCACCGTCGAGCGCCTCGGCGTCCTCATAGGCGTCCTCTTCGTCTATATAATCGACATACGCCGCGTCGTCCTCAGCGGCTTCTTCTTCATATTCAAATGCTTCAAAGTCTCCGTCCGTTTCTTCTTCGGGTTCTTCTTCAAAAGCAGCGTCGGTTTCTTCGGTTTCGTAGTCATAATCCGGTTCTTGAATAAACAGCGGCTCGTCGTCCAAGCCTTCCTCACCGCCGAACGCGGATTCGATTTGGAAGGAGGCAGGTTCTTCCGCAGCGGTTTCTTCCGCGGGCTTTCCTCCCAAGCCGGTTCTTCTTCATAATCCGGCTCGTCGTCAAATTCCGGTTCTTCCTCAAAGAGTGTGTCGTCTAATGAGAGCGGCGCGTCATCGGCTTCGGTTTCCCATGCAGGCGCTTCCTCAAAGGGGGAGTCGTCCTCCAATGCCGGTACGGACGCAAAGAACTGTTCGTCGTCAAAGGAGTCGTCGCCGAACGCGGATTCAATGGTAAAGGAGGTCTCCTCAACGGTTTCTTCCGCCGGTTCTTCTACGGGTCCTTCAACGTTTTCTTCAACCGGTTCTGCGGTGGCTTCTGCTGCGGGTCCCTCAAGCGGTTCCGCAGCGGCTTCTTTTGCAGGTTCTTCCGCCGGTTCATCGGCAGCTTCCTCTGCGTCTGCTTCCGGAAGCGCGAGAAACGCGGGGATCTCCGGCTCCGTGTCATCGCCGAAAACCGATTCAATGGCAAAGGTGTTCGGTTCCGCAACAGGCTCTGCGACACCTTCTGCCGGCTGTTCAGACGTTGACTGTTCGGGTGCCGGCTGTTCGGGTGCCGGCGCCTCTTCCTCATCGTAGAACGCGGAGGCAGCCTCCACAGCGGATTGCAGGGTCTTGGCAGGCTGTTCGGGCTTTTTGCCTGCCTGCAGCTCGTCGAGATGATGGACGGGCTTTTTCACCTTGGGCTGCTTTTCGTTAAAGTAAATATCATACCAGACGAGGAACACATAGATCGTCCACACGCGGCGGCTGTTGTCCTCCTTGCCGCTGTAGTGCTCGTCCAGCCAGTGAACGAGCGCATCGGTGTTAAAGAACTTTTCGGCGGTCTCGCTCTGGAATTTTTGTTTGACGATATTGTAGTATTTTTCGTCCTTGAGCCATTCGCGCGTCGGAACAGGGAAGCCGAGCTTCTCTTTTTCGGCGGTCGTTTCGGGCAGGTGACGTGCCGCTGCCTTTCGCAGCGCATACTTGGTGTTGGATTTGTTAACGCGCAGCTCCGTGGGCAGCTTGGAGGCGACCTTGAACATCTCTCTGTCGAGGAACGGCACGCGCAGCTCCAGAGAGTTTGCCATGCTCATGCGGTCTGCCTTGAGCAGAATGTCGCCGGTCATCCAGAGGTTGATGTCGAGATACTGCATCTTGGTCACATCGTCGTAGCGGCGGCAGCGGTAATAGTGACGGCGCGTGTGGCGTTCCGGCGCGGTGGCGATGGAGGGATCCTTCAAGATCTGCTTTTTCTGTTTGAGGTCATACATATAGGCGTTGCCGATGTAGCGTTCCTCCAGCGGGTCGCAGGCGCGGATGATATAGTCGCGTCCCTTGATGTCGGGCAGCTTGCGCGCGATGGCGCGCAGTCCCTTGCGCAAAAAGTGGGGGACGAACCGTTGATAGATGCGGAACACGCGCGGATCGTTGTAGCAGGTGTAGCCGCCGAACAGCTCGTCGGCGCCCTCACCGGAGAGCACGACCTTGACATAGCGGCTCGCCAGACGCGACACAAAATAGAGCGCCACGCAGGACGGGTCGGCGAGCGGCTGATCCATATAATACTGCACCGTGGGCACCGCGTCCCAAAATTCCTCGCTCGAGATCAGGTGGGTGTGGTGATCTACGTCGATCAGCTTGCTGACGGTCTCCGCCCAGCTGATCTCGTTGTATTTTTCGCCGAAGTCAAAGCCGACGGTAAAGGTCTTTTGTCCCGAAAAATAGGTGGAAACATAGCTGGAATCCACGCCCGATGACAAAAAGCAGCCAACCTCCACGTCGGCGATCTTGTGCGCGTTGATGGAGTTTTCAAACGCTTTTTCTATCAGATCGACCGCTTCCTCCTCGGTGAGCTTTTCGTCGGGACGGAAGCGCGGTTCAAAGTATCGGGAAATATCATAGCTGCCGTTTTTGTACCACAGGTAGTGGCCGGGCAGCAGACAATAGACATCCTCAAAAAAGGTTTCGGGCGGCAGCGCATACTGGAACGAAAGATAGGTGTCGAGCGCACGCTTATTAAAGCGCTTTTCAAAATTCGGGTGCTCCAAAATGCTCTTGATCTCGGAGGCGTAGACAAAGTCGTTGCCGATCTGCGTGTAGTGCAGCGGCTTGATGCCGAATGCGTCGCGCGCCAAGAACAGAGATTTTTCCTCGATATTGTAAATCGCAAAGGCGAACATACCGCGCAGACGCGGCAGCATCTCTTCCTTCCACTCCTCAAAGCCGTGGATCAGCACCTCGCTGTCGGATTCGGTCGCAAACGCGTGACCCTTTGCCTCCAGCGCCTCGCGCAGCTGCTTGTAGTTGTAGATTTCACCGTTGAATGTGAGAACCATGGTCTTGTCCTCGTTGAAGATAGGCTGGTGGCCTGCATCCAGGTCGATGATGGACAAGCGCCGGAAGCCCATGCAAATGGCGTCGTCGGTGTAAAAGCCGTCGGCGTCGGGACCGCGATGGGTGATGACCTCCGTCATGTTACGGATGACCGTTTCGCGCTGTTCGGGCTGACCGGTAAAGCCGCAGATACCGCACATATTAAAAAACTCCCTTCAAAGGATATTACTGGATTCTTATAGACTTTTTTATTATAGCATAAGCTGAAACCAAATTCAACCGAAAAGCACGTTTTTTGTGAAGATTTGTGTTGATTGTCGGGGCAAAATCGTTTATACTTATAATAACCGCTATAAATTGCAGGAGGAGAGAGTATGCTAAAAGGTTTTTTACACGGCGATCCGATCCAAACGGACGCGCTCACAGCCGCTGTCCCCACACAGCCGATCGAGGGCTTTCCGTTTGCTTATACATTCGAAAACGGCTGCTTCCGCTTTTGGTTCGAGCTGGCGCCGGAGGATATCGTCTTTGGCTTGGGCGAGTCGCCGCGCGGCATCAACAAGCGCGGCTGGATCTATGAGAGCTATTGCACCGACGACCCCTTTCACACCGAGACCAAGCGGTCGCTCTATGCGGCGCATAATTTTATCGTCGTCAGCGGCAAAAAAAGCTTTGGCCTGTTCATCGACTTTCCGGCGCGCATCCGCTGGGATCTGGGCTATACGTCCGCAGACAAGGCAGAGATCACGGTCGAGGGCGAGGATTTTGCCGTCTATTTGATAGACGGGGAACAGCCGCGCGAGATCATCCGCACCTTCCGCGCCGCTATCGGCAAGAGCTATCTGCCGCCCAAGTGGGCGTTCGGCTATCAGCAGAGCCGCTGGAGCTACCCCAACGCCGAGACGGTGGACGACGTGATCCGCGGTTATGACGCGGTAGGTATTCCGCTGGACTGCGTGTATCTCGATATTGACTACATGGACGCCTACAAGGACTTTACCGTCAACACAAACGCGTTTCCGCATTTTGCGGAATATGTGCAGGACAAGCGCGCACAGGGTATTCACCTGATCCCGATCATCGACGCCGGCGTCAAAAAGGAGGTCGGCTATTCCGTCTATGACGAGGGAACGGAAAAGGGCTATTTCTGCAAAAAGGCGGACGGCTCCGACTTTGAGGCAGGCGTTTGGCCGGGCATGTGCGCGTTCCCGGATTTTCTGAATCCCGAGGTGCGCCGCTGGTTCGGCGAACAGTATCAAACCCTGCTCGATATGGGCATCGACGGCTTTTGGAACGATATGAACGAGCCTGCGCTCTTTTATTCCGCCGAGGGCGTGCAGAACGCGCTCGACAAGGCGGCTTCACTGCGCGGCGAAAACTTAGATCTGAACAAGTTCTTTCAGCTGAAGGATACCTTTATGGGACTGTCCAACGCGCAGGCTGACTATGCATCCATCTACCACACGATCGACGGCGAGCAGGTCAATCACCAGCGCGTGCACAACCTCTACGGCGCCGGCATGACGCGCGCGGCAGGTGAGTATTTTGAAAAGACCGCCGGAAGCGGAAAGATCCTGATGTTCTCTCGCGCCTCTTATATCGGCGCACACCGCAGTGCCGGCATCTGGTTCGGCGACAACCAGTCGTGGTGGTCGCATATCCTGCTCAACCTCAAAATGTTGCCTGCGGCAAACATGGC
>ONGI01000159.1 GCA_900317315.1 uncultured Eubacteriales bacterium | reverse complement strand
ATTCCGCCGGAATACGGCGCGCCACATTGAACAGGCGCAGGTCGCTGAACGGTGTGTGCAACTCCACGCCGTAGGCGGTGCTGGTGCGGTCGGTGTTGAGGTAGATGTCGCCCTCCAGCCAGAGCGAAATGTCAATTGTCAGCTTTTGCGCCAGCGGATGCTGTCCCTGCACCTCCTGCCACAGCGGCGCGACCGGGTCAACCGCCCTGACGTCTGCCGAATAGTCCTTCATCAGCGACTTGACGACCTCCTCCGACATGATGTGCGAGCAGGTCAGATACGTCCAGTCGGAGGGAAGCTCGCGCTTGTGGGCATTGTAGCCGCCGAAAAATTCGTCGATGCCCTCGCCCGAATACACCACCTCGGCGTGCTCGCGCACCGCCGCGCAGCCGAGCGAAAACGCCACCGCCGACGCGTCGCCCAAGGGCTGTCCCATCTTTTCCATCACGGTGGGAATGCGGTCAAAATACTCCTGAGGCGCGATCATTTTGATGTTGATCGGCTTGTTCAGCGCTTCGGCGGTCTGCCGTGCCAGCGCGGACTCGTCAAAGCCCGATTCCTCATAGCCGACGGTGTTTGCCGCCTGTGCGTCGCTTGCCGCCAGCAGATAGGACGAATCTACGCCGCCGGAGAGGAAGGATTCCTTGTAGGGCAGCGCTGTGTCGCCGCGTTCCTCGCCGAGGATCTCCTCGACGACCGCCTTGATCTCCTCGGAAAATTCCTCGGGGGACTTGGTGTGATCCGGCTCAAACACCGGACGGAAATAGCGGTGTACTTTTGCGGTCTTGCCGTCCCATTCCAAATAGTGACCGGGCTGCAATTTGAAAACGCCCTCATAAAAGGTCTCTGCGCCGATGGGATAGCCGTAGAACAGATATTGCTGGAGCATGCGCTTGTTCAGATGCTTTTCGACGCGCGCGTCGGCGACAAGCTCGTTGATGTCGCCGGAGCAGAGCAGCTCGCCGCCGGCGACGGTGTAGAACATCTGCTTCTGACCGACTTGGTCGCGCACGACAAACAGCTTTTGCGCGTTCGCGTCCCAAACGGCAAAGGCAAACATGCCGTAGAGGTGCTCCATCATCTTCATCTGCCATTTTTGGTAGGCGGCAATGAGCAGCGCCTCCTCGCGTTCTGCGCGGCTGAGCGTCGGGTCGATGTTCAGCTCGCCGCAAAGCTTTTTCCAGTTGCGGATATAACCGCTGAAGCAGCGGATTTCAATATATTGCATAACGATACCTCCGTGTCGAATTTTGTCGTTTCTTGTTAAAATTATAACATTATCTTCCCAATTAGTCAACCCGCCGTTGCGACCGCTGCCGCGGTGGGCAATCCGCGACCGCTGCCGCGGTGCGCAGTCCGCGACCGCTGCCGCGGTGGGCAGTCCGCGTTTCTGAACGCGGTGGGTTTGGAAGCGTTGCGACTCGCGTTTTGGGTTGTGAGGGTGGAAGGGTTTATTTTGCCCGTTCAGAGTTGTGTGCGAGAGAAGTCATCTCTTGCGTTTCGGGGCGTGGTAGTATATCGGGCGTTTGCGGCTCGCGTTCGGAGTTGCGGTTTTGGAAAGGTTTTTGTTTGTGCGCGGCTTTCCGATGCCGGCTGTCTTTATATCGTTGGTTAGTAACAGATATCGTGCTGTTTAGCGCAAACGTCGGCGGCAGTGTGACGGAAGAGGGCAAGCGAAGCGCTTCCTATCTCGGACGGTCAGCAAAAGGACAGGTTCGCTTTCCCTCTTCCGTCACGTCACCGCAAAGCGTCCTGATTTTTAAACGTTTCTGCATATAGCATTCCCCAAAACGCGCAAAAAAACAGCAGACCTCGGATTTCCGAAGTCTGCTGTTGTGATTGCTTGGGGTTATCAGGGCATGATTTTTCTGTAGAGCGCCTTGAGGTCTTCAACGCTGGTGTCGCGCGGATTGCCGGGACGGCAGGCGTCTGCGTAGGCGTCGGCGGCGAGAACGTCCAGATCCTCCTCGCGCACCTTCTCGTTCTTTTCGGGGATGCCCACGTCGGCGGAGAGCTGCTTCACTGCGTCCACAGCCGCCTTGCGATATTCCTCCTGCGTCATCTCGTCCACGCCGGCAACGCCCATGGCGCGTGCGATTTCGCGGTATTTTTCACCGGTGCAGTCTTGGTTGTATTCCATCACCAGCGGCAGCATCATGGCGCAGGCAACGCCGTGCGGTGTGTCGTAGTGAGCGCCGATGGTGATGATGGAGTCCGCGCCGCAAGCCTTGAACGCCTCCACGCCGTCCCTGACGTTCTCAATGGTGGGATTCGGCTTGATGCCCGAGTAGATGGTGTAGGCGATGCCGGCTGTCTTTATATCGTTGGTTAGTAACAGATATCGTGCTGTTTAGCGCAAACGTCGGCGGCAGTGTGACGGAAGAGGGCAAGCGAAGCGCTT
>ONGI01000132.1 GCA_900317315.1 uncultured Eubacteriales bacterium | reverse complement strand
CAGTAAATTTGACAGTAATTTATCTTATTTTAACAGATTTCAACTTTACTCAACTTAACTGTACGAACACTCGGAAACCCAGTATTCAAGCCGTTTTCGAGCATTTTGAGTAAAGTTGGCAAAAGAAAAACAGCAGTCGAAAAACTGCTGTTTTTGGTGCCGGTGACCGGACTCGAACCGGTACGGTATCGCTACCGGCGGATTTTGAGTCCGCTACGTCTGCCAATTCCATCACACCGGCGTGCAACATTTAGTATTATACTATACATTTTTAAAAAAATCAAGGGGTTATTTGAAATAATTCCAAAATGTGCGGCTGCATCGAGACCTGTTGGGATACCATCTTGTTTTCCGCGCAAAAATGTGTTATACTGGTAGCAAATCCATAGCTTGAAAGGAGAGCTACATGAAGCAAAAGGCTTATACGCTCGGCGAGGAGATCTTCAGCTCGGTCACGCACGGCGTCGGCACACTGCTGTCTGTCGGCGGCACGGTCGTGCTGATCGTCGCGGCGGCGATGTTCGGCGACGCGCTGACGGTGGTGAGCGTGACGGTTTTCGGCGCGAGCATGATCATTCTCTACTGCATGAGCACCCTCTACCACGCGATCACGCATCCCAAGGCAAAGCGGTTTTTTCGCGTGATGGATCACAACACCATCTTCTTTTTGATCGCCGGCACCTATACGCCGATCACCCTCACCATTTTGCGCGGTGCGCTCGGCTGGACGCTGTTCGGCGTGGTTTGGGGCGCTGCCGTGGTGGGTATCGTGCTCAATTCCGTCGATCTTGAAAAGTTCCGCAAGCCCTCCGTGGTCTGCTACATCGCCATGGGCTGGGTCATTGTGATCGCCATCCGTCCGCTGCTCGAAAAAATGGACGCCCTCTGCCTGTGGCTGCTGGTCGCCGGCGGCGTTTTCTATACGGTCGGCGTCATTTTTTACGCCATCAAAAAGGTGCGGTACTTTCACTCCGTCTGGCATATCTTTGTGCTGATGGGCAGCCTGTGCCATTACCTGAGCATTCTCTTTGCCATTCTTCCCTAATACTGTCATCCCGACACAAAACGGACAGGAGCCGCTTGACGCCTGTCCGTTTTATTTTTTTGCCGGCGCCCTCACAATAATACGATTATCTAATAAAACCCATTAAGGCAACACCGCACAACTTGCGGCGTATGCCTTGCTTGAATATCACTCTGTCAGCTTGCCCAAAAAGTCGCGGCAAGGCGCCAAGCCTTACCGCGTTTTTTCCGACCTGACGAAAAACTCACTTTGCAATCCGCACACCTAAATCAGCGGAATTGCCTTAACATCTGTTATATAGCGCTTAATCAGAAAATAGTTTTAGAGGCGCCCTTTACTTATGGAGTAGGCTTCTGTCCGTTTGGCCGTTTGGATAGGTGCGCTTTACATATTTGCTCACCCATGCCTCGTCTGTATAAGCGCTGTACTCGCTCATTTGGCAATCGTTGTACAGATCGTCCGCGATCTCAAGGATAATATCATAAAGCTCCAAATTCGTTTTGTACTTATCCGGAATACCGCTCAATCCTACATGCGCGCCGACGATGTTGCCGGCTATCGCGCCCGTGGAGTCACTGTCGCCCTTGTGATTGACGGACGCGATCAGCGCCTTGTCTATATCCTCGGGATATTTCAAAGCGCAATAAACGGCTATCGCCAGTGCTTCGTCCGCTACCCAGCCCTCTCCGAGCTGATGGATCGCCTCCAAATCGGAGATATCCTCGCCGGCTAACGCCACCGCCTTGTCCATCAGTTGGAGATAATACGGAAGCTCCTTCTCCTCTTTGAACAGCTCCGCTGTTGCCGATAAGGCGGAGCGGACCGCTGCATCCACACTGACGTCACCATGCGCCAGCTGCCTTATGATATGCGTCAGCGTCGCCGCAGGGATATAGCCGAGCGCATGTCCGTGGGTGATGGCAGCCGCCTCTGCTCCGATGAGGTCAAACCTTGCGCCGGCTTCTCCGGTATCTTCAAAATACAAGCCGACGGGCGCCACCCGCATCACGCCGCCGCAGCCCTTACTGTTGTTGACAGGCTCCTTGATACTGCCGTTTGCGCCTGCCCTGATAGCGGACAAACAGGTGATTCCGGGAGCCCTTCTGTGAAACAGCTGCGGTATATCGACAAGCCAAGAACAGGCAAAGGGGGTTTCCTTATCAAGGGGGTATCTCTCCTTTTGCGTCCGATACCAATCCTTGTAGCTCATGGCGATATAGGACGGATAGGGCGCCATGATGCCGCGCAGCTTCCCTCTTGTGGTTCCGACGAGCAGCCCGTTTGCGGTAAAGAGCGTCATCTGCGTATCGTCCGATATGAGCGCCTTGCCGTTTGTCAGCTCATAATCCGTGATGCCTGTTTTGCCGTATTGTTTAAATATGCTTTTCTCGGACATGAATTCAACGGCATAGCCCAAGGCGTCGCCTGCCGCACCGCCGATCAAACAACCTCTGTATTTGTCTAAATCCTTCATATTTTTCCTCACTTATGTTCTCGGTTTATTGACTTCAAATCCTTTTTCATATAGATCACATCCTCCATCGGATTGTGATAATATGGCTCGCACTCACAAAAGCCGTGCTTGTGATAAAGAGATATGGCGGCTTTTGCCGTTTCTTTCTATCGTATTGCTTTTTGCTCCCGGTCCTTCGAGCGTTCTACTCCTATATTAACAGAAAACAGTCCTTTTGTCCATAAACCGCCGCAAAAAAAGGCGATGGTCATAGAAGCAAATCGGAATAGATGTGGTGCAGACGGGCGAAAACAGCGAGCTGGTGTTCCGTCCGCTGCTTGATGTGCCGAAGGCGGAAATGTATATCATCTGGCGCAAATACCAGACCTTCACCCCGGTCTCTCAGCTGCTGGTCGAGGCGCTCCGAAAACGATTCGGATAATAAAAGTTGTTTTTCATTTATTTGGGAAGTCCACGAAAGAACTTTACCGCCAATATCGCTGACGGAACGACCGCCAAAACGATCGACAGCGGCTGCGCTTCTTGGATTCCGCTGAAGCCGCGCAGATTGGACAGGACAAGCAGCAACGGGATAAAAAACAAGCCGTTGCGCATAACCGAAAGCAGTGAAGCGCCGAGCTTTTTGCCCGCGCTTTGCAGCGCCATTTCCGTCACCATGCAGAACGGCAAAAACAACTGCGCGATCGACTGTAGTATCAGCGCGCGTGTTCCGAACGCAACGACCGTGCTGTCGTCGCGGAATATGCGGATGATCTCACCCGAAAACAAAAGCAGGAACGCCGACATCACAACGATGATGATCTGCGATAAAAGAACCGTAAAGCGGAAGGCGGATTTGACTCTGCCGTACTTTTCCGCGCCGTAGTTGAAGCCGCAGACGGGCTGAAACCCCTGCCCGATGCCGAGTGCAAAGGAGAAGGTAAAGAAAATAACACGCGACACAATGCTCATCGCGGCGACGGCTGCGTCGCCGTAAACCGCCGAACAGTTATTCAGCACGACCGTGCTCAGCGAGTTGAGCCCCTGCCGCAGCAGACTGGGCAGTCCGGTCGCAAAGATGTCCGGCAGGGTCTTGGGCGCAATCAGCTTGACGGAGAGCTTGCACTGCGTTCTGTTGAACAGGAACATCGAGAGCAGCACAAAGAAACCGATGATCTGTGAAATACAGGTGGACAGACCCGCGCCGGCGATCCCCATTTTGAAACCGAACATCAACACCGGATCGCCAGCGATGTTCAGCACCGCGCCGACGCCCAGACCGATCATGCCGAGCATCGCCTTGCCCTCATAGCGCAGAATATTATTCATGGCAAAGCTCGCGGTGATAAACGGCGCGGCGATCAGGATAAACCGGATATACGTCTCGGCAAAGGGCGCGATGGTTTCGGTGCTGCCGAGAAGCATCACCAAGGGTCTCAGCACAAGCATACAACAGCCTGCCACAAGCGCGCCGAATATCAGCGCAGCAAAGAAGGCTGTTGATGCGACCTTGGAAGCCTGTTCCCCGTTTTTGGCGCCGAGCAGACGCGCAATGATGCTCCCTGCACCGTTGCCGAACAAAAAACCGACCGCCTGCAAGACCGCCATAAAGCCGAACACGATACCCACGGCGCCGCTCGCCGAATTGCCGAGCTGACCGACAAAGGCGGTATCCACAAGGTTGTAGATATTGGTGATCAGCATACTGATGATCGTCGGTATCGACAGGGTGATGACAAGCCTCGAAACCGGCGTTTGCGTCATTTTTTCAAATTGTGAAATGCTTTTTGTTTTCATAGCTTTAACCGATCATCTTGATTTCAATTTCCAAAACGCCATCGTTCGTTTTTCGTCATACAGACGGAATTCGATCGTCTTATAACGCTGCGCATCATCTCAAAGGGCTCGGGGCATAGCTTCATTTTTTGTTTCATCGGATCATTCCTGTTCGCATAAACTCTTTCTATCCATCATCATAGCAGAAAAACCGCCGCTTGTCTATGACTCTGCACAAAACAACGGCGTACAAATTTGTACCCGTCTGATCCAATTCCCCTTAGAACGAAGGTCATGACCTCATTTTT
>ONGI01000133.1 GCA_900317315.1 uncultured Eubacteriales bacterium | reverse complement strand
TGGTGCGCCATCAGGGACTCGAACCCCGGACCAACCGGTTATGAGCCGGTAGCTCTGACCAACTGAGCTAATGGCGCGTCTTATATTATTATAGCAGATGTTCGGCGCTGTGTCAATATCCTGTTTGGAAAGAAAATCTGCAAAAGCTGTACATTCTGCCTGTTTTGTACGCAGAAAAAAGATTGACAAACAAATTGAAACGGTTTATAATTAATTGATATGGTGCATTTTGGGGGCGTGTGCCCCGGTGCGCTTTATGATGAGATTTTTGACGGAGGCTTCGTTGTGAGAACTGGACTTGACATCGGCTCAACCACCATTAAGTGCGTTGTGCTCGACGACGACAACAAGCTGATTTACAGCACATACGAGCGGCATCTTTCACAGATCACCGAAAAAATCGCCGAGATCCTCGACCGCGTGCGCGGCGAGATCCCCGGCGTCGAGAACGCTCCCTTGGCGCTTTCCGGCTCCGCCGGCATGGGCGTGGCGCAGGACTGCGGCATTGAGTTCGTGCAGGAGGTCTTTGCGACCAGGGTGGCGGCAAACACCTTTATTCCGGGCACCGACGTGGTGATCGAGCTGGGCGGCGAGGATGCGAAGATCTTGTTTTTGAGCGGCGGTCTGGAGGTGCGCATGAACGGCACCTGCGCAGGCGGCACCGGCGCGTTTATCGACCAGATGGCGACGCTGCTCAACGTTCCGCTCGAGGAGCTGGACGAGCTCGCCAAGCAATATGAAAAGACCTACACCATCGCCTCGCGCTGCGGCGTGTTTGCCAAAACCGACATTCAGCCCCTGCTCAATCAGGGCGCGCGCAAGAGCGATATTGCGGAGAGCATTTTTAACGCGGTGGTCAGCCAGACCGTTGCCGGATTGGCGCAGGGACGCGAGATTGAGGGACAGATTGTCTACCTCGGCGGTCCGCTCACCTTTATGAGCGAGCTGCGCCGCTGCTTTGACCGCACGCTGCACACCAAGGGTATTTGCCCCGACAATTCGCTCTATTATGTTGCGGCGGGTGCGGCGCTCTGTGCCGAGCAGCCGATTGATTTTCGCACGGTTATCGAAAAGGTGAAGCACTACCGCGGCTCCGGCAACTTTGCGTTCAACCGTCCTCTGTTTGAGTCAAGGGAAGAATACGAGGCGTTTTCCGCCAGACACGCAGCCGCCAATGTGCCGCAGACGGAGCTGAAGGGCTACACCGGCAAGGCGTATATCGGCATGGACGCCGGCTCCACCACCGTCAAGGGCGTGGTGCTCAACGACCACGGCGAGCTGCTCTATTCCAAATATCTGCCCTCCAAGGGCAATCCCGTTGAGATTATCAAGGGCTTTTTGGAGGAGGTCTATGCGCTCAATCCGCAGCTGAACGTCGTTTCGTCCGCCGTGACGGGCTACGGTGAGGACATCATCAAGAACGCCTTTGATGTGGATTACGGTATTGTGGAGACAATCGCCCACTTTACCGCCGCCAAATATTTTATGCCCGACGTGGAGTTTATCATCGACATCGGCGGTCAGGATATAAAGTGCTTCAAGATTCACAACGGCGCTATCGACAATATCTTTCTCAACGAGGCGTGTTCCTCGGGCTGCGGCAGCTTTTTGCAGACCTTTGCCAACGCCTTGGGCTACGAAATCGAGGAGTTTTCCAAGCTGGGACTTTTTGCCAAGCGTCCCGTAGACCTCGGCTCGCGCTGCACGGTGTTCATGAATTCCAGCGTCAAGCAGGCGCAGAAGGACGGCGCGACGATTGAGGATATTTCGGCAGGCCTGTCGCTCAGCGTCGTCAAAAACGCCTTGTACAAGGTTATTCGCGCGTCGGGTCCCGACGAGCTGGGCAAGCGCATTGTCGTGCAGGGCGGCACCTTCCTCAACGACGCGGTGCTGCGCGCCTTTGAAATGGAGATGGGCACGCAGGTGGTGCGCCCGAATATCGCCGGACTCATGGGTGCTTACGGCGCGGCGCTCTATGCCAAGCGCAAGTCAAAGGGCGAGGGCAAAAGCAGGCTCGCCGACGCTGAGGCGCTCCGGACCTTTGTGCATGAGATCAAAGTAACCAACTGCGGACTGTGCAGCAACAACTGCCGTTTGACGATCAATTCGTTCGGCGGCGGCAGACGCTTTATCGCGGGCAACCGCTGCGAGCGCCCTGTCACCAAAAAGGCGCCGTCCTCAGAGCTGAATATATACGAATACAAACTGAAGCTGATCAACAGCTATCAGCCTGTGGAGGGGCTGCGCGGCAAGCTCGGCATTCCCATGGGACTGAATATGTACGAGCTGTATCCGTTCTGGTACCGCTTCTTTACAGAGCTGAAATTTGAGGTGCACCATTCGCCGGCGTCCTCGCGCAAGCTCTATCAGCGCGGTCAGCAGACGATCCCCAGCGACACCGTCTGCTTCCCGGCAAAGCTGATGCACGGTCATGTGCAAAAGCTGATCGACGACGGCATCGAGAATATTTTTTATCCGTGCCTGTCCTACAACTTTGACGAACACCTCGGCGACAACCACTACAACTGTCCGGTGGTCGCGTACTATCCCGAGGTCATCAAGAATAATATGAAGGACGTCCGCAAGGTGAACTTTATCAAGGAATACTTTGGTATCCACCGTCCCAAGGACTTCCCCAAAAAGGCATATGAGCGGCTGTCGTTCTACTTCCCCGATCTGACGCTCAACGAGGTGCGCATCGCCGCCAAAAAGGCGTATGACGAATATTATGACCACATGGAAAAGGTGCGCCGCAAGGGTGACGAGATTATTGCCCAAGCCGAAAAGGAGGGCAAAAAGATTTTTGTCCTCGCCGGCAGACCCTATCATATCGACCCCGAGATCAACCACGGCATCGACAAGCTGATCGCCGGCTTTGACGTGGCGATCGTCAGCGAGGACGTGGTGTCGCCGCGCGTCAACGCGTTCAAGACCCATGTGCTCAACCAGTGGACTTACCACTCACGGCTCTATGCCGCCGCCAAGTATGTGACGACGCGCAAGGATATGGAGTTGGTGCAGCTGGTGTCCTTTGGCTGTGGCGTCGATGCGATCACCACCGACGAGGTGCGCGAGATCCTCGAAGCCGAAAACAA
>ONGI01000135.1 GCA_900317315.1 uncultured Eubacteriales bacterium | reverse complement strand
AGGGCGCCTTTGCGGCAAAGCTCTTGCCCTGAATACCGGTTGCAATCTTGCCGGTGTCGGTTTCGCTGCCCTGGATGAAGTTGCCGTCTGCACCGTCGGTGCTGCCCTTGATCGCGTCGCGGTAGGTGTCGTTGAACATGCCGACGCCGTTGTCAAGAGAGGTCACTCTGGACTGGGTGCAGGAGTTGGGGCACTGGCTGGTGCCGCCGGTCCAAGGCTCGCCGTACATCAAGATCTTGTTGCCGTTCGGGAAGCTGTTGAGCTTCTGGCGGATATCGTTCATGGTGGTGGTGTCATGCAGCGCCATGAGGTCAAAGCGGAAGCCGTCGATGTGATATTCTTCCGCCCAATAAGCGCAGGAATCTACCATATACTTGCGGAACATCTGCTTGTCGGAGGCGGTCTCGTTGCCGCAGCCGGAGCCGTTGGAATAGGCTGTGCTGCTGGTCATTCTGTAGTAGTAGCCAGGAACGGTTTTGCTGAAGCAGGAGCCGTCGGACAGATAGGTGTGGTTGTAAACAACGTCCATAACGACGGTGATGCCTCTGTCGTGGAGCGCCTGCACCAGCTGCTTGAACTCCTTGATTCTGACGTTGCCGTCATAGGGGTTGGAGGAGTAGGAGCCTTCGGGAACGTTGTAGTTGACCGGGTCGTAGCCCCAGTTGCGGTTGGTGGAGGAGGAGGCGATTGTCTCGTTGACGGAGCCGAAGTCATAAATCGGCTGGAGCTGAACGGTGTTGATGCCGTTCTCAACGAGATAATCCACGCAGGTGGACATGGCGCCTGCCTGACCGTTGAGCGTGGTGCCGCCCTCGGTAAAGGCAAGATATCTGCCCTTGTTCTCTTCGCTGACGCCGGAATTGGCGGCGATGGAGAAGTCACGCACATGTGCTTCCCAAACGACGGAAGCGGTGGGGCTGCTCTGGAAAACATGGTGGTCGGTGTCCCAGCCATCGGGGTCGGTGGAATCGAGGTCAACGACCATGGAACGGTTGCCGTTGACGCCGACAGCCTGTGAATAGATGTCCTGTGTTTCGTTGACCGCGCCGTTTACATTCACCAGATAGGTGTAGTAAACGTCCTTGTAGTCGCCCTGAAGCGTAACAGACCAAATGCCCGCGTTGTCCTTGGTCATGTCGTATTCGCCGATGGCGCCTGCGCCTGCCTCGTTGTCGGAGCCGGTGTGATAGAGTTTGACTTTAACCGAGTCCGCTTTTGGAGACCAGGTTTTCCATGTGGTGGAAGCCGTTGAATACTTCGCGCCGAAATCATTTGTGTTTTTCGCCTGTCCTGCCTCTGTTTCGAGGAAGGACTGGTTGCTGTAGCCGACGCTCTCGCTGTCGGACTCCGCCGCGGTGACCGCAACGGTAGCGCAGCCGGCAACCATTACCGCAGAAAGCAGCAACGATAACGACTTTTTGAATTTCATATTATCACTCCTGTTTATAGATTTTCATAGTTTCACATCGTATAATAATATCATTTTATCAAATTTGAATATGCGTATATTTCTATTATAGAATTATAAGCATTTGCAATAGACAAAGTTTAAAGTGCGTTTTTGGTGATAATGACTAATGGTCTCCCGAAAATAGCCGACTCACGGCTTTTAGCGCATATTCTTGCCAAAACGCCTTGTCCACGTCAGTATGACTGCCGCGCTTTGACAATAATCTGCCATAAATCCTCCGCATATCTGCGCGGTAATGCAGCATGAGAGGCTCCCAAAAGCTTTTCTGCAAAAGAAAAAGCCGGTTCCAAGAATCGGCTTAATCGGTTATGTATTGGACAGCTCGCCCTGCAGCTTTTCATACAAATCCCGAAAGCTGCCGTGGGCAAAGGAGTCAATGCTCTTTCCGCCGCGGTTAATCAGGCAATCGGTGATAAGATAGGTTTGCATGCCCAAACGCGCGGCGCACATGTCCTCGTCTGTATCGTTGCCGACCATGATGCTCTCCTTCGGACTGATGCCGCAGCAGGAGCAGATGTCGCGGTAATACCTGAGATGCGGCTTGCTGAAGGAGCAGTTGTCATAAACGGTGATGTAGTCAAAATCCTGCGGATCCAGCCCTGCCCAGCAAATGCGCGCGTGGGTCGCCGCCATCGGAAAGATCGGGTTGGTGGCGACGATCAGCCTGCGCCCGTTCTCCTTTAGCAGTCGAATGGTCTTGGTGGCATAGGGGTTCTCCCAGGTAGCGTCTTTGGCAGCGGCAAATTCGTTGCGGTAAAAGTCGTCAAAGTCTTTTTCGTGCATGCGCAGATCCTTGCCGCAGCAGCGGTTGAGCGCTTTCCAAAATACCTCGCGGTTCAAACAGCTGCCGTCATTTTTCCCCATCGCGACGGCGCCGTCCCAAATGCCCTGCACCAGTTTTTGGGGATCAAGCTGCATCGGATCGGCAAATCTTTTGCAGAACGCCTGCAAATACAGTTCAATAAACGGTTTTAAGTCCATGGGCAGCAGGGTGCCGTCCAAATCAAATAAAAAGTTCTTTAGCATCATTATTCTTACCTCTCTGCTATTTTATCACAGCTTTTGTGTTTAATCAAGTTGAAAATAGCCGATCGTTATGGTACAATAGGAAAGAAATTCAAGATCATTGGATGTGAAAAGAATGAAAATTGTACTGACCGACGCGCAGACGGTTATCGACGATTTGGTCAATGCCGATCCCCTGCGCGCCTTGGGAGAGGTCACGGAGCACGGCTTGCTCGCCTATGAGGAGGTCGCCGAGCAGATCGCGGACGCGGATGTGGTGGTCTGCAACAAGACGCTGATGGACGCCCATACGCTGCGCTATGCCAAAAAGCTGCGCTATATCGGGCTACCTTTGCGCTGATTTTGGAGGCGTATAACCGCACCGCACAATATGATCGGTATGTACACGACGGCTTGTGGAAGCGCAGCCCGACCTTTTCGCCGTTTGTCTATCCGCTCAACGAGCTTGCCGGCAAGACGCTCGGCATCGTCGGCTTGGGCGCTATCGGAACGGCTGTCGCCAAGATCGCAGGCGCCTTTCAAATGAACGTCATCGGCTGCAACCGCAGTCCCAAGACCGTGGACGGCGTGGAGACGGTTTCGTTTGAGGAGCTGCTGCGCCGCAGCGATATCGTCAGCGTGCACTGTCCGCTCAACGCCGCATCGCAGGATCTGTTCAACAAAAACACCTTTGCCCAGATGAAGCAGGGCGCTTTGTTTGTCAACACGGCGCGCGGCGGCGTGGTGGTGGAGCAGGACTTGTTTGACGCGCTGGAAAGCGGTCACCTCGGCATGGCGGCAGTGGATACCATCCGCGTGGAGCCGATGGAGCAGGACAACCTGCTGATGAACGCCAAAAACTGCATAATGACGCCGCACATCGCCTGGGCGCCGGTGGAGACACGCGAACGCCTGATGGGGATCGTGGTGGACAATATCAAAAACTATTTCAACGGTACCCCGACGAATCTGGTGAACGGAGGATGAAAGTGTTGTCAAAGATACGCCTTAACGCCAATCAAATCAAGCTCATCGCCATCATTGCCATGACGATCGACCACCTGACATGGGCGCTGTTCCCGGGCTTGCAGACGCAGTGGTATGTGATGGCGCTGCACATCATCGGCAGACTGACGGCGCCGATCATGTGGTTCTTTGTCGCGGAGGGCTGTCACTATACACGTAATATCAAGCGCTACGCCGGCAGGCTGTTCCTGTTTGCCGTTGTTTCGCACTTTGCCTATGACTTTGCGTTCGGCATTCCGTTTTTGCCGCTGTCAACAGGCGTTTTTAACCAGACGAGCGTCATGTGGTCGCTGGCGTGGGCAGTGGTGCTGATCGCGATCCACCGCAGTCCCAACGTGCCGGACGCGGTCAAGATCGCGGCGATCGTGCTGATTTGTCTGGTGTCGTTTCCGTCGGACTGGTCGAGCATCGCGGTGATGTGTCCGCTGTTTTTGTATGTGCACCGCGGCAACTTTAAGCGGCAGGCGCTCGACATCGTGCTGTGGTCGTTCGTCTATGCGACGGTGTTCTTTATCTTTCTCGACAAGCCCTACGGCGCGCTGCAAATGTTTACCTTCCTCACCATTCCGATTCTCTCGCGCTACAACGGCGAACGCGGCAGGATGAAGGGAATGAAGTGGCTGTTCTATATTTATTATCCGGCGCATTTGGTGGTGGTCGGTATTCTCCGCCTTGTGCTCCACGGCAATATTTCGACTATCTTCTGAAAAAAACCGCCCTGTGACCGTTTGGTTCACAGGGCGGTGATCATTTGCGGATAATCAGATCAAAGAGCAGACGAGGTCGGTGTATGCGGAGGGATTCTCCAAGGGCAGACCGGCGATCAGCAACGCCTGACAGTAGAGCACCTCGGCGTACTTCTTTGCTTTGTCAATATCGGTTTGGATCAGGCTCTCCATCTTCTGCACGGAGGCGTGACCGAGGTTCAGCTCGAGCACGCGCTGTGCTTTCATGCCGGAATCGGGCTGGACAGAGTTGAAATACTTTTCCATCTCAAACGAAATGCCGCCCTTTGCCGTCAGGCATACCGGATGCGAAACGAGCTTTTTGGACTCCACGACCTCTGCCACCTTGTCGCCGAGGGTCTCCTTGACAAAGGTGAGCAGCGCGGTGCTGTTCTTTTTGTCCTCTTCCTTTTCCTTTTCGTCGTTCTCGATGCCGAGGTCGTCGTTTGTCGCCGAGCAGAAGCGCTTTTCCTTGTACATCATCAGGCTTTGCAGGGTGAACTCGTCCACATCCTCGGTGCAGTAAAGGATCTCATAGCCCTTGGAGCGCAGCAGCTCGGTCTGCGGCAGCGCGTCGATCGCGGCGGCGTTTTCGCCGGTGGCAAAGTAGATGAACTTTTGCTCCTCCTTCATGCGGTCAACGTATTCGGCAAGGGTGACGGGCTTCTTTTCGGTGGAGGAGTAGAACAGCAGCAGATCCTGCAATTCGTCCTTGTGCATGCCGTAGTCGGCGACCACGCCGTATTTGAGCTGTCTGCCGAACGCCTTAAAGAATTTTTCGTAATTCTCGCGGTCGGAGGTGAGCATGGAGGTCAGCTCGCGCTGGATCTTCTTCTCGATATTCTGCGCGATGGTCAGCAGGTGACGGTCGTGCTGCAGCATTTCTCTCGAAATATTCAGCGACAGATCGGCGGTGTCCACGATGCCCTTGACAAAGCGGAAGTGCTCCGGCACCAGCTCCTCGCAGTTGTCGGTGATCAGCACACCGCTGGAATAGAGCTGCAAGCCCTTTTTGTATTCCTTGGTGTAGTAATCATAGGGCGTAGAGGACGGGATGAACAGCAGCGCCTTGTAGGTCACAACGCCCTCCACCGAGGTCACGATGGTCTTGACGGGCTTGTCCATCGACATGAATTTTTCCTGATAGAACTTGTCGTATTCGTCCTGCGTGACGTCCTTTTTCGCGCGCTGCCAAATCGGCACCATGGAGTTGAGGGTCTCACGCTCGGTGTAGTCCTCATATTCGGGCTTGTCGCTGTCCTTAGTCTCCTCCTTGACGCGGCTCTTGGTCATATCCATCACAATCGGATAGCGGATATAATCGGAATAGCGCTTCACCAAGCCGGAAATGCGGTATTGCTCCAAAAATTCGTCGTAGCTCTCGTCCTCGGTGTTGTCCTTGAGGGTGAGGATAATCTCGGTGCCGAGACCGTCCTTCTCACATTCCTCAATTTCGTAGCCGTCGGCGCCGGTGGAATGCCATCTGTAGGCGGTGTCGGAGCCGTATTTTTTGGTGATGACAGTGATTTCCTTCGCCACCATAAACGCCGAATAGAAGCCGACGCCGAACTGACCGATAATGTCGATATCGTCCTGCTTTTGTTCCA
>ONGI01000137.1 GCA_900317315.1 uncultured Eubacteriales bacterium | reverse complement strand
ACTTCATAGTCCTGTGCTTCCACCGCTTCCTTGAGAACGGAGAAGGGCACTTCTTCCTTGAGCGTCACGACGGCGCGGTTTTCGGTGTGGCTGACCTCGGCTTTTTCGACCTGCGGAATGGCTTCGAGGGTCTTTTTGACGCGGGCTTCACAGTGCTCGCACATCATGCCGTTGATGTTCATGGTAATTGTCATATTGGTTTGCTCCTTTGTTGGTGATATATTGGTTGTCACTTCGGGCGGCGCCGAAGCGTTAACGGTTTTGGGATAGATCCGCGCGAAATTCAGGCGCAGCGCGTTGGTGACGACGCAGAAGCTCGACAGCGACATGGCTGCCGCGCCGAACATGGGATTGAGCCGCCAGCCCAAAAAGATGAAAACGCCTGCCGCAAGCGGAATGCCGATGACGTTGTAGATGAACGCCCAAAACAGGTTTTGGTGAATATTGCGCAGCGTCGCCCTGCCGAGCTTGATTGCCGCAGGAACGTCGCGCAGACGGCTTTTCATCAGCACCACGTCGGCTGCCTCTATCGCCACATCCGCGCCGGCGCCGATGGCGATGCCGACGTCCGCCGTGGTGAGCGCCGGAGCGTCGTTGATACCGTCGCCGACCATGGCGGTCTTGCCCTCACGGCACAGCCGTTCGATCACAGCCGCCTTGCCGTCGGGCAGGACGCCGGCGATGACCTCGTCCACACCGGCTTTTTTGCCGATGGCGGCAGCGGTTTTTTCATTGTCGCCGGTGAGCATGACGACGCGCAGCCCCATTTTTTTCAGCTCCGCGACTGCCGCCGGACTGTCATCCTTGATGACGTCCGCGACCGCGATAACGCCGAGGACTTTATTTCCTCTTGAGAAATATAAGGGCGTTTTTCCCTCGTCAGCCCAGCGCTCGGCTGCCGTCAGGACAGTAGCCGGAACGGCGCCGTGCTGTTCTATCAAGCTGCGGTTGCCGCCGCAGAGCAGCTCGCCGTTTTGGCGTGCCGTCAAGCCGTTGCCGGCGTGGGTCTCGTAATCGGTTATTTCGTTTATAGAAATATGATGTGCCTCCGCATAGCGCAGCACCGCCTTGGCAAGCGGATGCTCGCTGCGTTTTTCGAGCGCGGCAGCCGTCTCCAACAGCGCCTGCTCGCTGCCGTTTGCGAGGATATCGGTCACGGTCGGCTCGCCCTTGGTGACGGTGCCGGTCTTGTCGAGCACCACGGTTTGCAGCCTGCCGGTCGCTTCGAGCGAGACGGCGTTCTTAAACAAGATGCCGTTGCGCGCACCGACGCCGCTGCCGACCATGATCGCGACCGGCGTGGCGAGTCCCAGTGCGCACGGACAGCTGATCACGAGCACGGAAATGGCGCGTTCGAGCGCAAAGGCGACGCTCTGTCCGAGCAGCAGCCAGACAAGGAGCGTGACGAGCGCGACGCCGATCACCGCCGGAACGAAGATGCCCGAAACGCGGTCGGCGATTTTGGCGATGGGCGCCTTGGTCGCCGCGGCGTCGCTCACCATCTTGATGATCTGCGAAAGCGTGGTGTCCTCGCCCACACGCGTGGCGCGGCACTTGATATAGCCCGAACGGCTGACGGTCGCCGCCGAGACCCTGTCGCCTGCCGTCTTGTCAACGGGTATGCTCTCCCCTGTCAGCGCGGATTCATCCACGGCGCAGCTGCCCTCGACGATCACGCCGTCCACCGGAATACTGCCGCCTGCGCGAACAATAAAAATTTCGCCTGCCTGCACCTCGGCAATGCCGACCTCGGTCTCAACACCCTCGCGCTCTATCACGGCGGTTTTGGGCGAGAGATCCATCAGGCTTTTGAGCGCGTTGGTGGTGCGCCCCTTTGACTTTGCCTCCAACAGCTTGCCGACGGTTATCAGGGTGAGGATCATGGCGGCTGACTCAAAATATAAGCCGTGCGCATATGCCATGACCGCCGCCATATCACCGCTCTGCTGCGCCGCCGTCATGCGAAAGAGCACATAGACGCTCCATGCAAACGAAGCGCCCGAGCCGAGCGCCACAAGGGTGTCCATATTCGGCGCACGGTGTACCAAGCCCTTGAAGCCGCTGATAAAGAATTTTTGGTTGATGACCATCACGATCGCCGCAAGCAACAGCTGCGTCAGCCCCTGCGCCACATGGTTTTCCGCCAAGAACGGCGGCAGCGGCAGTCCGATCATATGTCCCATCGAGACAACCATCAGCACGAGCAAAAAGCCGAGCGACGCGATGAGCCGTTTGAGGATCTTGGACGATTCGGTATCCTTTAACGCGTCGGCGGCTTCGGATCTTTCTTTGACAGCGCCCTTGACCGCCGCGCCGTAGCCGGCGTCCTGCACTGCCCGAATGACCGCCTGCGGTGATGCCGAGCCCTCGACGCCCATCGAATTGGTGAGCAGGCTGACAGAGCAGGCTGTGACGCCCTCGACCTTGGAGACCGCCTTTTCCACACGCGCACTGCAAGCCGCGCACGACATGCCGGTCACGTTATATTGCTGCACACCATCACCTGCTTTCGGTTAGAAATATCTAACTGATATTATACCCTTTTTTTGCTAAAATAGCAAGAGGGGAATTTTTTAATTGAAAATTGAAAATTGAAAGTGGAAAACGGAAATTTTGAATTTGGAGTGTGGAATAAGGTTGATAGTAGTGACAGGGCTTGCCCCTGTCAGGCAGTATCGGCTGACGGTCATTGCTTTATGGAAACGGTTGATTGTGCGGAAAACGTCCTTGGGCAACCGCAAGGGTTGCCCCTACAAGCATCTTTTGACCGTTGCACGCGGCATTACAAATCCGGAGCGAAGCGACCCTCAACTTTCCATTTTCCAATTTCCATTTTCCATTAAAAAAGCCGCCCGAAGGCGGCTTAAAATCTTAGTCAGCTGTGTAGGGCAGCAGCGCCAGGTGGCGTGCGCGCTTAATTGCTGTGGTGAG
>ONGI01000139.1 GCA_900317315.1 uncultured Eubacteriales bacterium | reverse complement strand
TAGTTGATGATCGCCTGCGGCAGATAGCCCTCGTCGATCAGATCATAAAAGCCGGTGGCGCCGTGGCGCTTGCTCAGCTTGGAGACGTTGCCGTCCGCGTCCTTGCCCATGATCAGGGGCAGGTGGATGTAGGTCGGGATCTCCCAGCCGAAGGCTTCATAGAGGAGGTTGTATTTGGGCGTGGAGCTCAGATACTCGCTGCCGCGCACCACATGGGTGATGCCCATGGTGTGGTCGTCGATGACGTTCGCAAAATTGTAGGTGGGATAGCCGTCGGTCTTGATGAGGATCTGATCCTGCAGCTCGCTGTTCTCCACCGTGATGTCGCCGAACACCGCGTCCGAAAAGGTCGTGCTGCCCTCGGTCGGCATCTTTTGACGGATGACATAAGGAACGCCCTCGGCAAGCTTTTGCCGGATCTCCTCCTCCGGCAAATCGCGGCAGTGACGGTCGTAGCCGCCGCCGACGGTCTCGCTTTGCAGCCGCTCCAAACGCTCCTTGGAACAGAAGCAGCGGTACGCCTTGCCTTCTCGGATCAGCTGTTCGGCATAGGGCAAATACATCTCCTTGCGCTCCGACTGCACATAGGGGCCAAAATCGCCGCCGATGTCGGGACCCTCGTCGTGCTGCAAGCCTGCCAGCTGCATGGTATGATAAATAACGTCCACCGCGCCGTCAACCAGCCGTTCACGGTCGGTGTCCTCGATCCGCAGAATAAACTTGCCGCCCTGCGACTTCGCCACCAGATATTCATACAGCGCCGTGCGCAGGTTGCCCACGTGCATAAAGCCGGTGGGACTGGGCGCATACCGGGTACGGACTGTTTTGTCACTCATATTGCTACCTCCAATAAATCATGCTATCCTTAATAGTATAGCACATTCGATACGGTAATTCAATTATTAAAATGCGATTTTTCGATTTTATCCGCCGCGCAAATCCCCCTCGCAAGGCGGTTTTCACGCCCTTCAGGCGCAAAAAAGGAACGCCTGCCAAACGGCAAACGTTCCCATTTTAACAAAACTGTTATTCGATTCTCAATTACGTATCAAGAATGTCGAATTATTTCATCTCTACTTCTGCACCTGCAGCTTCGAGCTTCTCCTTAACAGCCTCAGCATCCTCCTTGGATACCTGCTCCTTAACAGCCTTGGGAGCGCTGTCTACGAGAGCCTTTGCTTCCTTCAGGCCAAGACCGGTGATCTCACGAACAGCCTTGATAACGGCGATCTTGTTGCCGCCAACGCCCTTCAGGATAACGTCAAACTCAGTCTGCTCAGCCTCAGCAGCAGCAGCCTCAACAGGACCTGCAACAGCAACAGCAGCAGCAGCGGATACGCCAAACTCGTCCTCTACAGCGTGAACCAGCTCGGAGAGCTCGAGAACGGTGAGGCCTTTTAATTCTTCAATAATAGCAGTAATTTTCTCAGATGCCATTGTAATTTACCTCCAATATGTTGTTGTTTTAAAATTTAGGGACGCAGCTTATTCTGCCGCGGGTGCCTCTGCCGCTTCCTCTGCGGGAGCTGCTTCGGCCTCTTTCTTGGCGAGGCAGGCGTCAAAGCCGCCTTCGTCTACTACCGCCTGGATAACGCGTGCAAATGCCGCAATCGGCGCCTGGAACGCACCCAGAACGTTTGCGAGAAGAACTTCTCTGGTGGGGAGCTTGGAAAGCGCGGTGATGGTGTCCATGTCGATGACGGCACCGTCAAGATAACCGGACTTAACCTTGAAATTCTCATGATCCTTTGCGTATTTGCAAAGAATACGCGCAGCGGCAGCGTACTCGCTATCGCTGGTGGCAAGAGCGGTGGTGCCCTCCAAAACGGGCTTCAAATCCTCCAGACCGACTTCGTCGCAGGCACGGGAAAGGAGTGTGTTCTTGACAACGGTGTACTTGACGTCGTTCTCGCGCAGTTCCTTTCTGAGCTTGGTGTCGTCCTCGGTGTTAATGCCCTTGTACTCGACAACCAAACCTGTGATGGAGTTCTTGAGTCTTTCGGAAAGCTCTGCAACGATTGCTTTCTTTTGCTCTAAAACACTCTGACTTGGCAAAAAAATTCACCTCCGATAATGATATTATCGCAGTTCTCAGTGTCTGACAATTTAAAAGAAACTGCCCGAAGCGCATACCTCGGGCAGTGATTCATTACAAACTGTAATTGCACCTTCCTCGGCAGGCAGGGTCTCCCCTTTACGCAACGCACCTACTGTCTTTAGAACTGCAAAGTATATATTCAATCAATCCGTGATTGATCAAACACCAAACTTGGTGGGATTCATTCTGACGCTGGGACCCATGGTGGACGCAACAGCGACGGAACGGATATACTGACCCTTTGCCGCCGCAGGCTTTGCCTTTACGATGGCGTCCATCAGGGTGTCAAGGTTCTCGCTGAGCTTCTGGGTGCCGAAGGAGACCTTGCCGATGGGGCAGTGAATGATGTTGGTTTTGTCAAGGCGGTATTCGATCTTACCTGCCTTTGCCTCCTTGATCGCCTTGGCGATGTCGGGGGTAACAGTGCCTGCCTTGGGGTTAGGCATCAAGCCGCGCGGACCGAGAATACGACCCAGACGACCGACCAGACCCATGCAGTCGGGTGTGGTGATCAGCACGTCAAAATCCATCCAGTTTTCCTGCTGAATCTTCTGTGTCATGTCCTCAGCGCCGACGTATTCAGCGCCTGCTTCCTTGGCGAGCTCCTGGTTTGCGCCCTTGCAGATTGCGAGCACGCGCACCTTTTTGCCGGTACCGTTGGGAAGTACAACCGCGCCGCGAACCTGCTGGTCAGCGTGACGGCTGTCAACGCCGAGCTTTACGTGAAGCTCAACGGTTTCGTCAAACTTGGCGGTTGCCGTTTTGATAACGGTGTCAAGCGCCTCGTTGGTATCATATAATT
>ONGI01000141.1 GCA_900317315.1 uncultured Eubacteriales bacterium | reverse complement strand
TTGGAGCGCCGCAGACCGCAGTAGCGGCAGTCTCTCTTGCAAATGCTCGAAATCTCGACCAAGCCGCGAATATAGATTTTGTTGCCGAAAACCGCCTGCGCCGTCTGCTGTGCCGCTTCGCGCAGCACTTCACGCTCCGCGCCGGTAATGTTTTTCAAGAGAAAAATCAACTGCTCGCGCGTGGCGGTTTGGGTGGTTTTGAGCTGTTCAATAATGGATAAATTGTTCATCACTGTTTTGCGTAAGCCGTTTTGACGGTCACGCCCGACAGTCTGCCGAGCCTGCCCGAAATATTGTTGATGTCGTTGAGTGCCGCGTCCACCACAACGCTGATGATACTGATGTTTTTTTCGCGGTAGGGAATGCCCATTCTGCCGATGATGTGCGGCGCGGCTGTGTGCAGAATGTCGTTGATGTCGCTGACGCGTTCGGGGTTCTCGACAATGATGCTGATAACCGCCACGCGCGTTGTGTTTGTTTCAGTCTGCATAGTTCTTTCTTCCATAAAAATGAGCGGCAGGAACCGAAACTCCTGCCGCCTGACAAATCATGCTGACGCGCCCGCCAAAGCAGGTGCGCTGTCGTTGTCAAAGGTCTCGGCGTCAATGAATTTCCGCGTTGAGCTTTCGTGTAGTGTATAGTTTTAGAAATCTCCGCCGCCGTGCGAGGAACCGCCTCCGCCGCCGGAGGAACCGCCGCTGCTGCTTTCCGAACGGATCACGCGGACGGTCGTGTGCTGGGTGACATAATCGTCCTGCACCTCGTTCAACTCGACCTTGCTGTTGGCGTGGAGGTCATAGGTGCCGGATTTGCCCAGATTCTTGTAGCGGTAACTGTTGACAGCAAAGAAAATCACGCCTACGATAACCGCCGCAATGCCGATGATCCAGCCGTAGTGCGACAGCACATAGACCAGCTTGTTGTCTGCCTTTTCGTTGGTTTTGACATTGCTGTAGCTGTCGTCCTGCGGAACGCCGTCGGCGTAGAATTGGTCGAGCTTGTCGGCAAACGCCAAAGCGCCGCCGTAGTAATCATTTTTGTCGATATAGCCGCGCAGCATGCTGCCCATTTCGCTCAGGCGCTGATCGCTGATGTAGGACTCGGCGCTGCCGTGGGAGATCACCGTTCCCTTGTTGCTGCCGGTATCGAACACCAGCACGACCGCATCGCTGTCGTGGCTGATCCTGTCAACGTAGTTTTCGTTGTAATAATCGCTGAGTCCGCTGCTGACGCCCTGCGTGCTTGTGTAGAGGATCAGCTGCCAGCCGGTTTTGTCACCTGTTCTGTCAAAGCGCGAGGTGATCTCCGCTTTTTGGTCGGCGGAAAAGATATTTGCCGAATCGTCCACCACGGCAGGCGAGGCGGCAAGCACCATCATCAGCGAGCCGAGCACCAGCAGAGCCGCAAGCGCAAAAGCGGAAACGCGCGCTGTTACTTTCTTCATCATGCGAACAACAAACCTCCCAACGTTCCGAGAACAAACACCAGCAGTGCCACGATGACCGCAGCCGCAGCCAGCTTGCCCTTGGCGACGGGCAGCTTGCCGTAGGATTTTCCGGTCTGACCGTTGATGGCAAAGGGCAAGATTTCTCCGTTAAATTTGTAGGTTACCATCCACACGGGAAGGAGATTGTAGGTATAGGCGGACAAGTCGGTGTTCTCCACAAACGAATCCACACTGATCTCATCGTAGCCGTCCATGGTATCCTTGAGCGCCTGCTCGGCGTATTGGTGCATCTTTTGCTCGATGATCGGCTCTACGTCCTTTTTGTCCAAATCGCGCATTTCGGCTTGGAAGCCCGAGAGATAGCTCATGGCAAAGGGCTGCGCCTTGGTCATGTCAAAGGGGTGCACGCTCTGGAGCATGTCGCGGCTCTCGTTTTTGAGAGCGCGCTCAAAGACGTTGTTGATCGTCACGTCGCCGCCGCGCACAACATGGAAAATACGGGTCTCGGTGTATTCCTTGTTGCCCGACGTCCATCTGCGGATCTTTTTGGCGGTCGCGGTCATGTGAGCGGTCTTTTGCTCGTCGGCGAACCAATAGGGGAAGTAGACGCCGTTGAGCTTTTCAAACTGCTCCTTGCTCGCAAAGCCCTTTGGTAAAAACCATTTTTTGCCGCACATGGCAAGAAAACGGTCCATTGCCTTTTCTTTTGAAAGCTCAAAGGGGATCACGCGGTCGGGATTGAACTCGCCGGAAAGACGGCTGCCCAAAACGACCGGGTTGTAGCAATAGAAGCAGGTGGTCGCGGCGGTGGTGGAGGTGGTGACGACCTCCGCACCGCAGCTCGGGCAGGTGTAGGAAACGGGATATTCCTCCTCCGCTTCCGCACCCTGCTGCTTTGCCTCCTGTTTTGCCTGTTCGGCATGCTTTACCTCGCGCTCGTCATAGGTTTCGCGCTGCTCTGCCCGGGCGTTCATCGCCTGAACCTCGGCGGCAGGGAATTCACTCAGACAATATTCGCAGGTAAAAAGCTGCTTGTCAGGATCAAACCGGAGCGGTCCGTCGCAATTCGGACACTTATAATTCATTGTAGCCATAAAACCCTCCGCGCCGGTGGGCGCTTTCGGCGGCTTTGAATAGGTTCATCTGTAGATGAACTTTCATCAACGCCGCGTCAAAAGTAAATTTGTATGGTTAAGTGGATAACGCCCTATTATAGCGTGTGCTATGGGCATTTTGATAGCTTTTGACAGCCGTAT
>ONGI01000142.1 GCA_900317315.1 uncultured Eubacteriales bacterium | reverse complement strand
GACGATTCCCGGTCACGAGTTTGCCGGTGAGGTCGCAGGCGTCGGCGACGAAAAGAACAAGCATCTGATCGGTATGCGCGCCACGGTTTTTCCGCTGATCCCGTGCCGTCAGTGCGAGAACTGCAACAACGGCGACTACGAGATGTGCAAGAGCTACGACTATCTCGGTTCGCGCAGCGACGGCGGCTATGCGCAGTATGTGCGCGTGCCGGTGTGGAATCTTGTCCCCATCCCCGACAATGTCAGCTTTGAGGTGGCGGCGATGACCGAGCCCTGCGCGGTGGCGCTGCACGCCCTTCGCCGTGCGCAGCTGGAGGTCGGCGACAACGTGGTCATCTACGGTCCCGGCACCATCGGCATGCTCATCGCACAGTGGGCGAGAGCCTGGGGCGCACGCGTGCTGCTGGTCGGCACCGACGTCAACAACTGGGACTTTATCGAGGAGCTGGGCTTCTTTGAATATTGCAATTCCTCGCGCGAGAACGCCATCGAATGGGTCAAAGAAAAGACCGGCGGCGTCGGCGCGGACGTGGCGATCGAGGCGGTCGGCATTCCGCTCACAGCCTGCAACTGTCTGGAATCTGCGGCGTCCGGCGGCAAGGTGATTTTTGTCGGCAATCCGCACGGTGATTTTACTTTTCCGCAGAATACCTACTGGCAGATCCTCCGGAAGCAGCTGACGATCTTCGGCACATGGAATTCCGCCTACAGCGATACCCACAAGAGCGACTGGAATATGGTCGTCAACGCGCTGGCAAACGGCACCATCAACGCCGAAAAGCTGATCACCCAGCGCTTTACCCTTGCGGATATGGACAAGGGTCTTGCAATTATGAAGAACAACAGCGAATTTTTCGCTAAGGTCATGATTCTTACCGATTAGGAGAAGCTATGAGAGGCATGTTGTCACCGTCGCTGATGTGCGCAGACCCGTTGAATGTACAGCAGGAGCTGACGGTTTTGGATGATTTGGGTGTGGATTATATCCACCTCGATTTTATGGACAATCATTTCGTCCCCAATCTGACGCTGAGTCCGGAGCTGATCAAGGCGACCAAAAAGGTGCTCAGGCATATGAAAAGGGATATTCATATTATGGCTGTGGAGCCGCAGCAGTATTTTGACCGCATGGACATCGGCGAAGGCGATATCGTGGCGGTGCACTACGAGGCGTGTCCCGATTTGGCCGCCGTGCTTGCGGACATTCGTCAAAGAGGCGCCACGCCTGCCATCGCCCTCAGTCCCGATACCGAGCCGGAGGTGCTCACCGAATGGCTCGGCAGGATCGGCATGGTGCTGGTGATGACGGTCTATCCGGGCTTTGCCGGCAGACCGATCGTGCCCGGCAGCATGGAAAAGCTTGCGGCGGTGCGCAGGCTGATCGACGAAAGCGGCTATCATCCGCTGCTGGAGGTGGACGGCCACGTCAGCTGGGAGCTGTGCCGCGAGATGCGCGCCTGCGGCGCCGATATGTTTGTGGCAGGCTCCTCCTCACTTTATCAGGAGGGACTGGACATCGGCGAGGCGGTCGCCAGAATGAGTGAATTAGTCAAATAATCTTTTTGGGGTGTAAACCTGTGGAATATCAAATCGAAGTCAAGGAGCTGCTCATTGAGGATAACAAGCTCACCCTCAATATCATGGGCACGATTACGGACAGCGTCATCAACGCGCACTTTGTTTCCAAACCAAAAGTCATTTTGCATTTTATCAATAAAAGAGAGGACAGGCGCATTCCCTTTGTTCTCTCCAATGTGATTCATACGGACGGAAAGTGTTATTTTTCGGGACGGTATACCTATCGTTTGGATTTGCTGTTTTGGAAAACCGCAAAGGACTATCTGCCGTTCGATATGTTTCTCAATTTCAGCTTTGTCGATTTTTATGAGGAAAAAATTCCCGTTGACCTCACGCCGGAGCAAAAGCAGCTTTCCTCGCGTATGTTCCGCTGCGAGGTGCAGGGCAATCATCTTCACTTTTTGCCGGACAAGCGCGCTATTCTGCGTTCGCCGTTCAGGCGTTTTGTCGTGAAGCTGACATCCAAGCTTCTCAAGCTGATTCAATACATCATTGCCATCTGTATGCTGCCCATCTTCTTTATCGACGCGGTGCTGCATTTTTCGGGTGTTTTGCAGCTGCCGGCGCGCTTCAACGACGAGAGCAGCTCCAAGCGGTTCTTTGCGTTTATGCTGTGGCGGTTTTCGGAGGTATCCGACTGCAAGGTCGCGCTGTGGACGTTCAAGCGCTGGCTGTTCAAGAGAAGCTATGCCTTCTTCAAGCTGCGCAAGGTCAAGCCCAACAAAATCACCTTTATTTCGCTGAGAAGGAATGACATCACCGGCAACTTTGCCTTTGTCTATGACAAAATCAAGGACGACAAAAACCTTGATATTCATTTTATTCTCAACGATCACACTATTTCGTACATGACAATCGGCGAGATTTTTGACTTTACCAAGTCCTGCGCCACCAGCAAGATTGTGGTGCTCGACGAGTTCACGCCGATGATTCACTATATCGATTTGCGCAGGGAGACCAAGCTGGTGCAGCTCTGGCATGCCTGCGGCGCCTTCAAGACCTTCGGCTTTACGCGTCTGTCCAAGCCCAAGGGATCGCCGCAGACC
>ONGI01000143.1 GCA_900317315.1 uncultured Eubacteriales bacterium | reverse complement strand
CTCGGCGCAGAGAAGATAACAATCGGTGTTTTTGCGAACAACACACCTGCGCACACATGTTACAAAAAGGTTGGATTTGTTGACGTGGGCGTCACAGAGGATGAGCCTTGGATTATTATCGAAATGGAGATTGACAAAACGCCTGCACAGCGTTTTGAATGATCGACCTTGAAAGTTTGTTCTGTGGCACAGAAATAAAATTCTAATAAAGAATAATAACAGCCGTCAAGCGGGACGCACCCTGCCTGACGGCTGTTTGTTTTTTTATTACAATTTGCAGTAGTCTTCCGCGTCGACCGGCTCCAGCCATTCGGTGGAGGTTTCTGCTCCGTCCACCTCTATCGCAAGGTGCGAGAACCATGAATCGGGCGCCGCGACCGTTCCGGGCGTCAGCGCAACAGGCTCTTTCCCCCACTCCTGATAATAGCCGCGTCCGCCGACGCAAATCAGCATTTGACCGCCGCCGCTTTTGGCGTGGTGGATATGCCAGTTGTTGCGGCAGCCCGGCTCAAAGGTCACATTGAAGATCGGCACCTGCCCGGTCGAGACCGGAGCAAGATAGCTTTGACCGACAAAAAATGCGCCGTAGGGATTCGGCTCGCCGATCGGGAAAAAGATCTCATTTTGAAAGCGTTCCTTTTCGCTGACAGCTTGCGCTTCTTCCTTCCAGACCTCTTTTGCCAAACGGAATACCGCCCAGCCCTTTGGCCAGCCGACATACATGGTCGCGTGCGTGATGACGGCGGCGATCTCTTCTTTGGTGACGCCGTGCGCCTTCGCGTTTTGCAGGTGGTAGCCCAGCGAGGCATCGGTGATCCCCGACGCCATCAGCGAAACCACCGTGATGATGCATTTGGTTTTGACGCTGATCGCACTCTCATTCCATACCTCACCGAACAATACGTCATCGTTCAGGTGCGCAAACATCGGCGCAAATTCGCCGAGCTGTTCCCTTCCTGCTGTTTGTATGATTTTTTCCGACATTGGTTATTCCTCCCTGATCGTTTGATCGCCTGTAGACCAGACGTGCTTTTGCTTTGCGTTTTCGCGCTTGTTTTGTGCCATCACACCGGCGAGCGGATGCGGAACATACGGCTCTTCGAGACAGGCGATCTCATCTCCTGTCAAAACACAATCCACCGCCTTTGCCGCCCCCTCGATGTGGTGCAGCTTGGTGGCGCCGACAACGGGTGAATCAACCTTTGTGAGCAGCCATGCCAGCGCGATCTCGGTCATACTGACGCCGTGCTTTTCCGCAAGTGCGGCAACACGGTCGATGATGACGCCGTCCTGCTGTGCCGTCGCGTCATATTTGAATTTCGCGTAGCTGTCCTCCGCCGCGCGCTTGGTGGCGCCTTCTCCCGGCTTGCGCGACAGCCTGCCGCTTGCCAGGGTTCTGTAGGGCGTCAAAGCGATGTTTTCCTCCTCACAGTAGGGCACCATCTCGCGCTCCTCCTCACGGAAAATGAGATTGTAATGCCCCTGAACGGAGATGAATTTTGCAAAGCCTTCTTTTTCGGCAAGCGCGTTCGCCTTGGCAAGCTGCCATGCAAAGCAGTTGGAAATGCCGATATAGCGCGCTTTTCCGGCTTTGACAACGCGGTTCAAGCCGTCCATTATTTCTTCGAGCGGCGTGTTCCAGTCCCACATATGATAGATATACAGATCCACATAGTCCATGCCGAGATTGGACAGACTGGTGTTGATCATATTCTCGATATGCTGCTGACCCGAAATACCGTTCTCGATCTCCTCCGCCGTGCGCGGCAAAAACTTGGTCGCCACAACGACCTCCTCACGCTTGGCAAAGTCGCGCAGCGTCCTGCCGACATACTGCTCGCTGCTGCCGCTCTGGTAGGCGATGGCGGTATCATAGAAATTCACGCCGAGCGCCAAGCCGCGTTTGATGATCTCTCTGGTGTGTGCTTCGTCGATCGTCCAGCTGTGCTGCCCTCTTTGGGGGTTGCCAAAGCCCATACATCCCATGCAAATACGGGACACGTTCAAGTCCGAGCTGCCGAGCTTGGTATATTTCATCTTTCCGCCTCCTCGTTGGTTTATAATTGCTGATTCTATTATATAATGATTTTAGTCTTTCAGCAATCCAAAATTTGCCTGCCATTTTTGTGCGGTCTGCCGATTTACCCGGGTTTTACTATACAAAAGCAACAAAAGTAAAGGCAAAAGATTGGATTGCATTCGCTTTTCAGGTGTGATAAAATAAAAATAGATACAAAGTACCAATCAAGGAGGACTATTTAATGAAAAAAAGTATCAAAAGCTGTCAGTGTACTGCTGTCATTCATCATGGCGATTTCGTGCTTTAGTGCTTCTGCCATTTCCGCTTCGGCGGCGACTGTCGATTCCGAATCCACCGGCGTTGACACTCTGCAGCAGAGACTTGACAAAGGACACCAGATCGTTAAGTTTAGGTTCCCTGACACTGTTTGGGGCGCCCGTTCTGCTTTAAGGTGGACCTCAAGAACGCACAAGCTGAACGTTTACTGCAGCTACTACACGATCTACGGCAACGAAAACGAAGTTAAGACAAGAGCATGGCATGATCGCTCAACTTCTTTGCTTGCCGATACCGGGGCTAATGATGATGTGTTCTACTTCGATATCACTGAGAGCGGACAGGGTGAGCTGGAGGAAGGCGCGGAGTACGGCATCCTGTTTTCATTCAGCGCATACCAGACCTGCGATATGTATTTCAACTACAGCTGTCTGAACGATACCTATGTTGTAAACGAGCCTGAAGAAACACGCATAAAAATCGTCAACCTCGATCAGAAGGACTACCTCGGTCACTCACTCAACGGCATTGGCGCTCCGCTCAAAAAGGTTTCAGGCTATTGCACGTATCTCGACGGTATTGACGCGGGCAACACGCCCAAGTCGGAAAACAAGACACCCGCG
>ONGI01000147.1 GCA_900317315.1 uncultured Eubacteriales bacterium | reverse complement strand
TGCCGCGTCAGGTCAAAGAGCACGCGCACCAGCGCTTGCAGCTCCGCAAATTCGCTGTGCGCCTCTTCCTCGGTGCGGCAAAAATATTTTTTCAGACGATTGACGGTGTCCTTCACGTGATTGCGGTTGACGGCAACCGCCAGCTTTGCCGGGTGTTCCGTGTAGCCTCTCGGCGCACGGAGCGCCTTGGCGGTGTAGCCCTGCACGGCGGAGACGATCGCGTCCCAGCTGTCGCCGAGAAGCTTTTCCTGCAGGCGCTGAAAATAAATCAAATCGTCCTCGATAACCGGCGCCAGCTTTTCACGCAGCTTTTCGTCCGCGTCCGCCAGCTGCCGCATGGAGTTTTCGCAGAGATTGACGCAGTGCGCAGCAGCCGGCACCGCATAATCTATCATGATTTTGCCCCAGAGCGAGGCGGCAACACGGCGCTCCCCGTAGCTTTGCAGCATATCGTCGAGCCACTTGTCCGGAAACGGCTGGGTTTCGAGAAAGCTGTGGATCTTGAGCACGGTGTCGCGGAGGTTTTTGTCGCCGCCCTTGCCCGAAAACGCATCGAGCAATTCCGAAAAACCGTCGTTGTCCGCGTTGTAAAAATCCTCCATGGCGCTGTCCATCGCCGCCGCCTTGAGCAGCTCCAGCTCGCTTTGATCGGCGATGCGGTAGTCGGCGGACACGCCGAGGGTGTGAAAATACTCCTTGACCAAGTCGCCGCAAAAGCTGTCGATGGTGCAGATGGTCGCGGTATAGAGCAGCTTGCTTTGGCGCAGCAGCTGCGGATTAAACGGGTCGTCGCGCAGCAAATCGGCGAGCGTCTGCGCAATGCGCTGCTTCATTTCGGCTGCCGCGTCGCGCGTAAAGGTCACGACGAGCAGTCTGTCCGCATCGACCGGATGGTCGGCAGCGGTTATCATGCGGATCACGCGCTCAACGAGCACGGCGGTCTTTCCCGAGCCGGCTGCCGCCGAAACCAAGATAGAGCCGCCCTGCGCCGTGATCGCGTGGCGCTGTTGTTCTGTCCATTCACGCGGCATTACCGCTCACCTCCGTTCTGTTCCTTTTCGAGCTGTTCAAACACCGCGTCATTTTTGACGCCGAACACCGTGACAGGGTCGCTGCGCCGGTAGCCGCAAACGCTGTCATAGGGGCAGTATTGGCACGCGTCCGTGCCGCCTCCCAGCGGTACCGCGGCGATGTCGCCGCCGAAGAGCTTTTCACCCATGTTGGCGACGGTGTCGTTGAGCTTTTGAAATATCTGTCCGAACTGCGCCAGTGTTGCCAAGCTGTCGGACTTGACGGCGGCGCCGTTTTTTATTTTGACGGGAATGTATTTGGCGCCCTCGGTTTTGTCCATGCCCTTGATGACACGCACGTCGTCAAGCAGCAGGCCGTTCATTTTGAAGCTGTCGCTGATCTTCTTCTGCACCGCGTCGCCGTCCAAGCCGTCGGCGATAATATTCGGCACCACCGCCGGCATATAGAGAATACCGGCAGGCGTAAAGGAGCCGTAGCGCTGTGCGCCCTCTCGCGCGATCGAGCAGAGGTAGAGCAGCATTTGGAGGTTGAGTCCAAAGAGGATATCCGAGAGCTTAAAGGTCTTGCCGCCTGTTTTGTAGTCGATAATGCGCAGATAGTCGCCGCCGTCGGTGTGCATCACATCCACCCTGTCCACGCTGCCGCAGACGGCGATATTCTCGCCCGTCGGGAGCTGCAGCGTGTAGGCGGGAATGTCGCCGCCGATTTTCAGCTCGCAGTCGGCAACCTCAAAGTCGCTCTGCTTCATTTCTTCGATCAAATGGCGCAAAAGCAGCCGCAAATTGCCGCAGAGCACCTCCAAGCGGTATAAAAACGACTGCTCCTTGCTCTCGCTGCCGCCGAGATAGCCCTCCAAATAGGCTTGCACGGCGGAGCGGATAAAAGCGGAGAGCTGCTCGTCGGTGATAGCGGAATATTCCTTTTTGGAATATTGTGTAAAGAACTGTTCGAGAATATAATGCACCAGTGTGCCGTATTCCATGGGATTGATTTCGGCTTTCAGGCGCTCGCGCACGCGCAGTCCGTAATTGCAAAAATAGGAAAAGCGGCACTTGCTGAACCGCTCCACCTGCGACGCGGAGACGGTCAGGTTTTCGCCGAACAGCAGCCGCGCGTTTTCGGGGTGCTCAATGCGAAACGGCGAACGGTCGAGCGCACGCTTGACGGCGTCGGCGCCGGCTGCATAGCGCGGATTTTGGCTAAAAAACGCGCCCAAGCCGCGCAGCTCGGAGGCTTCGCCGGAAAGCGAACGCGCGTATTCCTCAAACGCAGGCGTCAGCGCCAGCATGGCGTCGCTGCGGCGGTCGTAGTCGAGCGCGTCGGTGACGCGCAGTTGCGGAAAGATTTTGAGCGTTTCGGTGATAATCGGCGACGGCTTTTTGCGCTCGCCC
>ONGI01000148.1 GCA_900317315.1 uncultured Eubacteriales bacterium | reverse complement strand
TCAGCGAGATGCCGAGTTTAGCAAATCGCTCCTGCGCTTTTACGCTGCCGTTTTTAGCGTCGTCTATCTGGTTTGTCATGGTCTTGAGACCGGTGGTCATTGATGTGATGTCAACGCCTGCCTGACCTAAAACATAGTCCCATTCCTGATAGGCTTCTGCAGACATACCGAGCTTCTGAGATGTCTTATCTATCTCATCTCCGGCTTTGGCTGTCTCACTTGCCATATCCCACAGCTTTTTTCCTGCGGCGACAGCAGCAGTGCCGATCGCGGCAGTAGCGGCTGCCATAGCAACGCCTACCGTCTTCAGTACCTCTCCGACCTTCTTGAATTTAGCGCCGGAGCTTTCGGCCTGTTCGCCTGTCTCTTTGACCTCGTCGCCGAATTTGTCCGCTTTTTTCTCCGCCTTGCTGAACTCGTCGCCGACACTATCGAGAGCCTGATCGTTCTGCGACAGTTCGCGCTCCATCTTATTCAGTGCGGCTTCCGCGTTATTCAGCTGAATCTGCCAAGCCTGTGTACGCTTATCGTTTTCACCAAAAGAAGAAGCCGCATTTTCCAACGCGGCTTTCAGGGTAGATATTTTTTCTTTTTGATTGTCGATTTGCTTGTTAAGAGTCGCGTTTCTCGCCGTGAGCGCTTCAACCGAATTGTCGTTTTTGTCGAACTGCGATTGTACGAGCTTCATTTCGCTGCCCAGCACTTTGAAGGTCTGGTTGATTTCGGCAAGGGACTTTTTGAATTCGCGCTCACCCTCAACGCCGATTTTCAGGCCGAAGCCGTCAGACAATTGCGCTCACCTCCTTAAAAAAGGGCATAAGAAAAGACACCACATTGCTGTGATGCCTTAAATGATTTTAGATTGTTAAATCAAAATTTAGCAGTATAATATAATTTTTATGGAATGTAAAGGTAGTTACAAATATAGTTCCATAACCTATTATAAGTTGTTTTTTCGTCCCACAAATACTCTAACAAAGTAACTTGAACAAGATTTTGTGTTTCATCGTCGCCATAGCTGATACAATACAACGTGGCAAACTCTACAAGTCTGGCGTTTCTGTTTTTTCATACAGCCGTTCTCCTGTTCATTTCATATAAATGATAAGCAAACCATAATTGTTACCCAATTTCTTGATTCGTATTCTCCGAAAGCCTGCCTTTTTGCCAAGCTCTATATATTCGTCTTTTGTGAATTTCTTGAACCCGTTTTTCGTATAGAAGAACTTGTCTAAGTTTTCCTTTGATATAACAGCATTGTAGAAGATACCATTGTCCTTTAATACTCTGTTGATCTCAGACATTCCCTTAGCGGTATCGTTCCAAAAGTATATGGTGTTCATCGTTGTGACCACATCAAATGTTTTGTCTTTAAAAGAAAGATCACAGCAGTCACCGAGCTGAAATTTCATATTCCCCGAAGCAATATATCTGCGGTTGGTTTCGGCTGCTTTGTTGACCATATCCTCAGATATATCAATTCCGGTGATAAAACACCTCGATTTCTGAATTATCAGCTTTTCGAGGTATCCGTTGCCGAATCCTACGTCAAGTATCTGCGTTTTGGGCGAAATTTTCAGTTCATCGACAATGCCTTTGTACATAACATTATTTGCACGATTCATTGACCATGTCATGATCTTTCCGATAACTCCGTGCGGATTCCCACATTGCGAAGCAAAATAATCACCGATTTTACTCATTTTATTCGCCACCATTTCTTTTAATCCATTTGATGATAAATCTTCATACATTTCCCAAAATGACATGAGGTAAAAATTCACCTAACCGACTCATTTCCCCTTCAACTTGCTCTTTTAATTCGGGAAATCTTTTTATAACTTTTAATTCGGGAAATCTTTTTATAATAAACGTAATAAACGTTTCATTAAGATTAGAGTATTCAATCATGATTTTTCCACCTCTAAATTCCGATTTATCTTGCTATAATTATATCATTTCAGCCTTATTTTGTCTATCCGTCAAACAAAAAAAGACCTTGATGAAAACGAATCCATCAAGGTCATATACATTAAAATATGCGATTGATTACGCTCTGCACAACTTTCTGCATCGTTTGGCGTAAGTTTGGCGTAAATGGCGTAAATCCGAGACATCGCAACTCTCGAAACCCGCATAAACACTGGTTTTTTGCAGAGTTACTTGTCTAAGGATTTCATTGTCGGGAAGAGCAGCACGTCGCGGATGGAGGCGGAGTCGGTGAGCAGCATGACGAGGCGGTCGATGCCGTAGCCGATGCCGCCCGTGGGGGGCATGCCGATCTCAAGCGCGTTGAGGAAGTCCTCGTCGGTGTGGTTGGCCTCGGCGTCGCCGGCGGCCGCCAGCGCATCCTGCGCGGCAAAGCGCGCGCGCTGGTCGATGGGGTCGTTCAGCTCCGAGTAGGCGTTGCACATCTCGCGCCCGTAGATGAAGAGCTCGAAGCGCTCCACCTTGCTCGGGTCGGAGGGCTTGCGCTTGGTCAGCGGGCTGATCTCCACCGGGTGGTCCATGATGAACACGGGCTGGATCAGCTTCTCCTCGCAGTAGGTCTCGAAGAAGAGGTTGACGATGTCGCCCTTCTTGTGGCGGTCCTCGTACTCGATGCCGTGCGCCTTCGCGAGAGCCTTGGCCTCCTCCTCGGTCGCGACGGCATCAAAGTCCACGCCCGCCCAGCGCTTCACCGCGTCGGTCATGGTCAGGCGCTCGAAGGGCTTGCCCAGATCAATCCCGGTCCCCTGATAGGAGATCATGGTCGTGCCGCAGACGGTCAGCGCCAGGTGGCGGAAAAGCTCCTCCGTCAGATCCATCATGCCGTTATAGTCGGTATAGGCCTGATAGAGCTCCATAAGCGTGAACTCCGGGTTGTGCCGGGTGTCCAGCCCCTCGTTGCGGAAGACGCGGCCGATCTCGTAGACCTTCTCCAGCCCGCCGACGATCAGGCGCTTGAGGTACAGCTCCAGCGAAATGCGCAGGCGCACATCCTCGTCGAGCGCGTTGTAATGCGTCTCGAACGGCCGGGCAGCCGCGCCGCCGGCATTGGAGACCAGCATGGGGGTCTCGACCTCCATAAAGCCGCGCGCGTCCAGGAAACGGCGGATCTCGCTGATGATCTGGGAACGCTTGATGAAGGTGTCGCGCACGTTGGGGTTCGCGATCAGATCCACGTAGCGCTGGCGGTAGCGCGCGTCCACGTCGGTCAGGCCGTGGAACTTCTCCGGCAGGGGCTTGAGCGATTTTGACAGCAGCGTGAGCGACGCGGCGTGGACGGTGGTCTCGCCGGTCTTGGTCTGGAACACGGCGCCGGTCACGCCGACGATATCGCCGATGTCGAGCTTCTTGAAGGCTGCGTACTCCTCCTGCCCGACGGAGTCACGCGCGACATAGATCTGCAGGATGCCCTCGCGGTCCTGGATCTTGCAGAAGGAAGCCTTGCCCATGACGCGCTTGACCATCAGACGGCCCGCGACGGAGACCGCCTTGCCCTCAAGCGCGGCAAAGCCCTCGACGACCTCCGTGCTGTGATGGGTCACGTCGTACTTCGTGATCAGGAAGGGGTCTCTCCCCTCCTGCTGCAGCGCCGCCAGCTTGTCCCGGCGGACCTGCAGGATCTCGCTCAGTTCCTGCTGGGGAGCGGCGTTCACGTTCGGATTCTCACTCATTTCTCTTTTCTCCTGTAAAAAGCATACGGACGGCCACGAGGGCCGCCCGTGGACTGTTTAGTTATTCTCGACGGAGAGGATCTCAAATCTGAGCTCGCCGGCGGGAGCGCTGATGGTCACGGTTTCCCCGGCGCGATGGCCGATCAGGCCCTGGCCGAGCGGAGAGTCGTCAGAGATGCGGCCGACCTTGGGATTGGCCTCCTGGCTGCCGACGATCTCGTAGGTCTCCACAAAATCGTCCTCCACGTCGCGCAGGCGCACGACGCTGGAGAGCGTGATGGTGTCCTTGGGCGCGTCGTGGTCGATGTTGTCCACGATCTCGGCGTTCTCGATCAGCACCTTCAGCTCGGCGATCTTGGAGTAGAGCTTGCCCTGCTCGGCCTTCGCCTCGTCGTACTCGCTGTTCTCAGACAGGTCGCCGAAGCTTCTGGCTTCCTTGATGAGCTCAGCCACTTCCTTCTCACGGACGGTTTCCAGATAATTCAGTTCTTCCTTGAGCGCGTCCAGACGCTCCTGGCTCATTTTGAAACGGTTGCTGGCCATTTATGCAAACTCCTTTTCCCTTTTCCTTGGATTGATAACTTAATAATTATA
>ONGI01000149.1 GCA_900317315.1 uncultured Eubacteriales bacterium | reverse complement strand
CTACCGGCGGTCAGGTGATCATCGACGGACAGCAGATCAATGCACCGGGTGTGGACATCAACAAAGTCCGTCAGAACATCGGAATGGTCTTCCAGCATTTCAACCTGTTTCCGCATCTCACCGTCCGTAAAAACATCACACTTGCACCGGTAAAGCTGAAGAAAATGACGCAGGAACAGGCCGACGCCAAGGCTATTGAGCTGCTGACGAAAGTCGGACTGGCGGATAAAGCGGATGCTTATCCCGCACAGCTTTCCGGCGGACAGAAGCAGCGCGTGGCTATCGCCCGGGCTCTGGCAATGGAACCCAAATACATGCTCTTTGATGAGCCGACTTCCGCTCTGGATCCGGAAATGGTCGGTGAGGTGCTGGATGTGATGAAACGTCTGGCACAGAGCGGCATGACCATGGTGGTCGTCACTCATGAAATGGGCTTTGCCCGTGAAGTGGGCGACCGCATTCTTTTCATTGATGAAGGCATCGTGATGGAGCAGAACAATCCGAAGGATTTCTTTGAAAATCCGCAAAACCCCCGCCTAAAGGACTTTTTGTCAAAGGTCTTATAATTCTATTTCAGAAAAAACTGCCGTGGCTGAGGCTGCGGCAGTTTCATTTTGCAGAGAGTTTTTCTGTCAAAAAATATTTTACAAAATAGTATTTTCATCTCACTGTTTTTATGGTATAATAGACATGAAATGTTTTAAAATCAGAAAGACGGTGATTTTAATTGCATAAAAGAATCATAACATCTTTGCTGGCGGCTGTTTTGCTGACTGGTACGGCGTTGTCCCTCGGCGGCTGCAACGAAGAGAAAAAGAATACTTCCTCCTCCGCTGCTTCACAGACCTCGGCTGAAAAGCCCGTCGCTTCTGCCGACAGCGCTTCCGGTTCCCTGACCGGCGTGCAAAAGGTGGCGAAGGGCGCCATTTTGCAGGCGTTCAGCTGGGACTTCAACACGATCAAGGAGAGCATGCCCGACATCGCCGCGGCAGGCTTTACCGCGGTGCAGACCTCTCCGGTCAACAACTGTCTCGAGGGCGAGGACGGCGGCATGGAGCTGTACGGCGACGGCAAGTGGTATTATCACTACCAGCCCACCGATTTCAAAATCGGCAACTATCAGCTCGGCACGCGCGACGAATTCAAATCCATGTGCGACACGGCGCATGAGTACGGCGTCAGGGTGATCGTGGACGTCATTGCCAACCACACCACGCCGCAGCTCAATCAGGTCTCGCAGGATCTGATACAGGCAGGCGGCGGCAGCCTCGAAACGCTCTTCCACGAGAACAACAAAAAGGATATTACCGACTACAGCGACCGCTTGCAGTGTACGACCGCCAAGATGGGCGGCTTGCCCGACATCAACACCGAGCGCCCGTCGTTCCAGGAATACTTCTTTAACTTTATCAATGACTGTATCGACTGCGGCGCTGACGGCTTCCGCTACGACACCGCTAAGCATATCGGCTTGCCCGACGACCCCAAGGAGGACGACGGCTTTACCAACAACTTCTGGGACAAGGTAAAGACCGACACCAAGGACTACGCCGACAAATTCATCTACGGTGAGGTGCTGCAGGGCGGCAACGACAAGATCGAGGAATACATTCAGGCGATCGGCAGGACGACCGCGAGCGTCTACGGCAGCAAGGTGCGCGCCGCGCTCGAAAATCACATGCTGAGCGCTTCCTCTATGAGCGAATATTGGATAGACGACCCCGACGTCAATCTGGTGACGTGGGTCGAGTCGCACGACAACTATATCAACGACCAGACATGGCGCACCCTCTCCGACGAGCAGGTGCTGCTCGGCTGGTCGATCATCGCCGCGCGCAAGGGCGGCACACCGCTTTTCTTTGACCGTCCCTACAACAGCGACCCCGAAACCAACGAATGGGGCATGAACCGCATCGGCACGCAGGGCAGCGATATGTACAAGGACGCGCGTGTGTCGGCGGTCAACTTCTTCCGCACCGCGATGGCAGGCGAGGACGAAACGCTCATCAATCCCGACAGCGACTTTACGGCGCTTCAAATTGAGCGCGGCAAAAAGGGACTTGTCATTGTTAATTCTGAAGGAGAACTAAAAACAGGCTTTGCGGTCTCTCTGCCCGACGGCTCCTACACCGACCGCGTGGACGGTAAGACCGTCTACACCGTCAAGGACGGCAAGCTCACCTCCGACAAGCCGATTCCCGAAAACACCGTTGTGGTGCTCTACAACGAGGGCTACAAGGAGCGCACGCCGATGGCGAACCCCGGCGCGGCGGCTGACACGGTGTTCAAGACCGAGGGCGACAGCCTGACCGCCACCCTCACGCTCGAAAACGCCGAGACCGGCACCTATTCCGT
>ONGI01000150.1 GCA_900317315.1 uncultured Eubacteriales bacterium | reverse complement strand
ATGTAGCAGTGCGCCTCGCTCCAGCCGCCGGGGACCCTGACGTAAACGGTGTCTCCGCTTGCCGCGCTGACTGTGAGAGACAGAGCGAAAAACGAGCAGAGCACCAGCGCCAAACACAGGACTACGCTGATGATTTTGTGCTTGTTCTTGATCATAATGACGTTCCTCCATAATCATTATTGGGAAGTATCGCAATACTTCTCCATCTTTACACCTATATCATACAATATATTGTGTTTTCTTAATTTCTTATTTGGAAAAATCGAGGATTTTTGAGTGCCAAAATTCCAACGCTTTTTTTGTACAAAATATCCCAAGCCAGCGCCATACTGCTCTATAAACCGTATCCGCCGTCGTCGCCGAGTGCATATTGGCGGACCGTTTCGACAAACAAACCGCCCACGGGATTGGAGAGCGTCTTTGACCACGCCATCACATAGGCGATGCCGGTGTCGGCGTCGTCGATCGGGAGCACCGCCGTTTTGCCGGGCGCGGTCATCTCGGCGAGCGACTGCGGCACGATGGCGGCTCCCATATGCGAGAGCACCGCCATGTAGAGCTCGATCAGCTCGTCATAGGTGCTGTCGATCACCGGCGTCAGGTGAAAGGTGCGCATCATATCCATGATCTCCATATAGAGGATCGGCGCGGACGATTCGGACAGGAGCACCAGCCGCTGCGCGGCAAGCTCGCTGAGACTGATGCTTTTTCGTCCCTTTAAGGGGCTTTCGGCAGAGCTGACCACCACCAGGCTCTCGGTGTGTGTGACGACGGTCTCGATGCCGGAGCTTTCGGGCACCATGTCGCGCGGCATAAAACAATAATCAAATTCTCCGCCGGTGATGGCGGCGCTGCGGTCGGCGGCGTCGAGCTTTTTCAGCTCCACCGAGATGCCGCTGTATTTTGCCGTGAAATCCGCTATGCAGCGCGAGGGAAACAGCGGCGAGGTCACGTCGCAGCCGACGGAGAGCTTGCCGGTGCCGCCGTTTTGCAGCTTGTCGATCACCTTTTTTGCCTTTCCGAGCGTGGCGATCATCTCCAGCGCATAGGGCAAAAGCGTTTTGCCCTCGTGGGTCAGGAGCACATCACGGTGCGAGCGCGTGAAAAGCTGCACGCCGAACTCCTTTTCCAAATCGCTGATGTAGCGGCTGACCGTGGACTGCGACACATAATTGCGTCTGGCTGCCTCCGAAAAGTTCAGCGTTTGCGCCACCGATATAAAGCAGTTGAGCTGTTGTATATCCATTTGACTTCCTCCTGTCGCTTCATTATGCAGAAAATGAATTAACCTATTCATAATTCGTCAAAATTGCATTATCCGTCCGGTTGAAAAAACGGAAGAATCTGGTATAATCTAAATATAGCATAACTATATGCAGATTGTAAATAGCTATTTTTGACTGGAGTAATGCTAAAATGAAAAAAATTGTCATCACCGGAATGGGCGCCGTGACCCCTGTGGGCATTGGCGTCGAAGAATATTGGAAGAACATTGTCGCGGGAAAGTCCGGCATCGACACCATCAAGAGCTTTGACCCCTCAGAGCTGGCGGTGCGCTTTGCGGGCGAAATCAAAAGCTTTGTTCCGACCGATTATCTGCCGAAGGACCTGGTGCGCAAGACCGATCCCTTTATGCAGTACGCCTACATCGCCGCCGAGGAAGCCCTCAGGCAGAGCGGTGTGACAATTGAACCCGAGCGCACCGGCATTGTCATGGGCACCGCCATGTCCGGCGTGGCGACAACCGCCTTTACGCAGGACGCGCTGTCCGGCGCCTCTCACAAAAAGGTCGGTCCGCGCTTTATTCCCAAAATTCTCGGCAATATCGCCGCCGCGAATATCGCCATCGACTACAACATGCAGGGACCGAGCTTTACCGTGAGCACTGCCTGCTCCTCCGGCGGCGACGCGATTTATATTGCCGCCACCTTTATGCAGGCAGGCAAGGCGGACGTCATGCTCGCCGTCGGCGCGGAGAGCGTGCTCTGTCCGCTGGTCATCTATTCCCTCGCCAACGCCAAGGCGCTTTCGCGGCGCAACGACGACCCGGTTACCGCGAGCCGTCCGTTTGACGTGACGCGCGACGGCTTTGTGATCGGCGAAGGCGGCGGCGCGCTGGTGCTCGAGACCGAGGAGCACGCGCTGGCACGCGGTGCGCATATCTATGCCGAGATCGCCGGCTGCGGCAACACCTGTGACGCACATCATGTCACGGCGCCGCATCCCGAAGGCAGAGGCGCCAAGGCGTGCATCCGTCAGGCGATCGCCGAGGCAGG
>ONGI01000152.1 GCA_900317315.1 uncultured Eubacteriales bacterium | reverse complement strand
GCCGAGAACCCGAAATACGAGCAGAACCCGATTCTGCAATATGCCCTCATCCGTAACCTGCTCTACGAAAGCGGGTTAAAGGTTGAGTTGCTCGCCTCCTTCGAGCCGCAGCTCTTCTACTTCATCGAATGGTTCAAGCAGCTGTTCGGCGAGAGCGAGGGCAAGGACAACAAGGGCATTTTTCCGGCAAGCGTCATTTTCTCCACCGACCTGCATTCTCTCGGTCAGTTCATTCAGGACGGCAGCCGCACCATGTTTGAGACGGTTGTGCTGTTTGACAAGTGCAAAAAAGAGGTCACGCTGGGCACCGACCCCACCAATGTGGACGGACTCAACTTCCTCGCCGGCAAGACCATGGGCTTTGTCAACCGCAAGGCGTTTGAGGGAACCGTTTTGGCGCACAACGACGGCGGTGTTCCCAACATCGTGCTCAGCGTTCCCGAGATGAACGAAACGGAGCTCGGTTATTTGATTTACTTCTTTGAGAAGGCATGCGCGATCTCCGGCTACATGCTGGGCGTCAACCCCTTCAACCAGCCCGGCGTTGAGAGCTACAAGAAGAACATGTTCGCACTGCTCGGCAAGCCCGGCTACGAAGCGCAAAAGGCTGCGCTGGAAGCAAGACTCGGCTAATTGGTAAATTATCACTTTTGGGCATTTCAATAAGCAGTTGATTGCCCGCTAAAGGTACCCTTTACAATAAAATACAGGAGGAACTTAAAATGGTTACTTTACTTATCGGAAAAAAAGGTACAGGCAAGACCAAAAAATTGATTTCCCGCGCAAATGAGGCGGTCGCGGCTTCTAACGGTAACGTCGTCGTTATCGAAAAGGGCGCCAAGCTCACCTATGACGTGACCCACAAGGCAAGACTGATCGACACCGACCAGTATTCCATCTGCGGCTTTGATATGCTCTACGGCTTCATCAGCGGTATCTGCGCCGGCAACTATGACGTGACGGATATTCTGGTAGATTCCACCTTTAAGATCTGCAAAGAGGGCATCGCAGGCTTGGAGGAATTCACCAAAAAGCTGCAAAACCTTTCCGAAACCTGCTCCACCAACATCGTTCTGCTGATCTCCGCAGACGAAGCCGACGTTCCCGACAGCATCAACGCCGTCTGCGAAAAGGTCTAAAACGTGACGTTTTATCCGGCGCGGCTTTGGATAGATGGATGTGGTGATGACCGTTCATAAACGCCGCGTCAGAACGTGGCTTTAGCGGTTAATTGTTAGCTGACAGACTGGATATAAGCATCTTCCTCATGCCAACAGAACCGCACCATAACGCGTGCCGCGCGGTAGTCAATATAAAAAACGTCCGTACCGCGGATCGCCGGTACGGCAGTACACGGTACGGCAGTACAGCCGGCTCATGCATTTGTTGTGAGCCGGCTTTGTATATAACAGAGGTGAGAGTATGTTTGCCCCAAAATACAAGGTGCATTACAACAAAAACAAGAGCTGCTTTTCCAACGCCAAGGACAGCTACCGCGCCGGTGAACAGGTAACGCTGATTTATCCGTTTATCGCCACCGACACCGATTACAGCTTTTCGGTAGACGGCGCCGACTACAAGCTGACCTACACCGACCGCGGCTACGAGCTCAGCTTTGTCATGCCCGACCACGAGGTAAGCGTGAACGTGAGCTGGAGAAACAGCATGATGTGCATGGGAAGCTGAGGGTCAGAGTTGAGAGTTGATTAGCAGGAAGGAAACGTTTTCCGTTTGTATCACATTATCCTATGCACCGTAGGGGCAACCCTTGCGGTTGCCCGAGGGTGTTTTCCACACAAGCAAACGTTTCCGCTGTACTGCATTGCCTGCCGCTGCATCCTGACAGGGGCAAGCCCTGTCACTACGATCAACTTTTGACGTTTGCACACAGCAATATGAATCGGAGCAAAGCGACCCTTCACGCAATTCTCCGCTCTAAATTCAAACTTTTTCCAAAAAATATCGAATTTTCTTGTTGACAAAGGGTCAAACCTTTTGTATAATAGTAGACAGCGTTTTAATATGCGTTGTTATGGGCAGAGGTGTCATCATGCTTTTTGAACTCAAATCGGTCTTTCTCAATGAGGGACTCGAACAACAGCTCAGCTACGAGCTTGATATCTCCGAAATCGACATGGACGGGGTTTTTCCATTCACTTCGCCTGTCGCTGTCAGAAAACAAGACCTTCGTGCACGATCTTGCGCAGACCTTGGTGGACGAGGGCAACGACGATTATATTGAAACACCTGATTTTACCGTGGAGCTGGACGAGGTGGTCATCACCGACATTCTGCTCAACCTGCCGCAAAAGAACCTCTGCAAAGAGGACTGCAAGGGGCTTTGTCCCACCTGCGGCGTCAATCTCAACACGGGCAGCTGTGCGTGCAGCGGCAAGACCGTTGACCCGCGGCTGGAGATCCTAAAACAGCTTATGGATTAAACTACACATATAAGGAGGTCGTTTGTCATGGCAGTACCCGCCAGAAAAACTTCACACGCCAGAAAAAGCTCAAGACGTTCATCCGTTTGGAAGCTCGAAGCTCCCACACTCGTAACCTGCCCCAACTGCGGCGAGCTGACGGCAGCCCACAAGGCATGCACCAACTGCGGCATGTACAAGGGCAGACAGGTTGTCGTTAAGAAAGAAGCTTAATCAAATAGCATGAAAATCATGGGCGGCAGACTATCTGTGCGCCCCTTTTTCATTTTAAAGTGAAGAGTGGAGGTGTTTCACATGACAAAGCCCGTTATTGCGATTGTCGGCAGACCGAATGTCGGCAAGAGCACCTTGTTTAATAAATTAATCGGACAGCGTCTGTCTATTGTGGACGACACGCCGGGCGTCACGCGCGACCGGATTTACGGCGAGACTGAGTGGTGCGGCAACACGGCGATGGTGGTCGATACCGGCGGCATCGAGCCAAAGAGCGACGACGTGATTCTCTCGCAAATGCGCCGTCAGGCACAGCTTGCCATCGACACCGCTTCTGCCATTATCCTTGTCACCGACCTCAAAAGCGGCGTGGTTGCCACCGATG
>ONGI01000153.1 GCA_900317315.1 uncultured Eubacteriales bacterium | reverse complement strand
CAAAGGTCAGCGCGTAGCGGTCAAAGCCCTTGGCGAGCACGCCGTCCGCAACTGCCTGCCTGAGCTGCTCGGCGTTCTGAAAGTCCGTCGCCCTGCCGCGTTCGCGCACGTTGCTGAACTCGGAGACAAAGAGCAGGCTGTCGCGTGAAATATAGTCGAGCAGACACTCGGGCTTTTCGTAGAGCTGACCGATAAACTTGTCGGCGTTGGCGAGCATGGCGCCGCCGCGCAGACGCTCCGCCTCACCGTAAAGCCGTTCGCGTGCCTTTGCAGCCGCCTTGCCGCGCAGCAGCCCTGCCTGGCGCGTGATCTTGTCCGCCAGTGCGGCGCGGTCGTCAATGATGATCTCGGTGGAGGGCGTCAGCCGTATCTCCCCTGCTTTTTTGAAGCGGCGCTGGGTTTCCAAATCGAAATAGCTCAAATCGCAGATTTCGTCGCCCCAGAACTCGGCGCGCACCGGATATTCGCTGTCGGGCATAAAAAAGTCGAGAATGCCGCCGCGCAGCGAGAACTGTCCGCTGCCGTCCACGGCGTCAAACCGCTCGTAGCCCAGCAGCGTCAGCGCGCGCACCGCCCTGTCGATGGAAATCTCGGTTCCCTCGGCAAGGTCCAGCACCGCGTCGCGCAGCACCTGCCGCGGCACCGTCAGCTGACACGCCGCGTCCACGCAGGCAATCGCCACGTCGCAGGCGCCGTCGAGGAGCTTGAGCAGCACCTTGAGGCGCTGATGCTCATATTCGTGCGAGCGGCTGCTGATTTCCTCTAAAAAGGTGTAGTCGCGCACCGGATAAACCAGCGCCGAAAGCCCCATGCAGCACAAATCGTTGCACAGGGACTGCGCCTCGCGTTCGTCGGAGGCGATGACCAGCGCCGGTTTTTTTTTGGCGCGGCACAGGGCGTTGATGACGTTCGCCTTCGCCACGGGAAAAAGTCCCGAGACGCAGAGCGATTTTCCCGTTTTGGTGCTTTTCAGCAGGCTCTGAAAGGCGGCGTTGCGTCCGAACACCTCGGGAAGATAATTTGTTTTGTTGACCGTTTTTGTTTGTTTCAAGCTGTTCTCTTTTCTTAATTATATAAATTCATGGCTCTGTCGATTTTTCCGTCCGCCATCAGCTCAATGGCGCCGAGGGCGTTGTCAAACATGGCTTCCAGCGTTTTGCGCTCACTGTCGGTGAACTTGGACAGCACCCAGTCCGCCAGATCCCAGCCGGGGTCGGGCTTGGCGCCGATGCCGATCTTGATGCGCGGAAAGGCGTCGCTGCCGCTGAGATAAATAATGCTGCGCATGCCCTTTTGTCCGCCGTCGCTGCCCTTTTGACGGATGCGCATTTTGCCCACGGGCAGCGAAACATCGTCAAAGATCACAATGACCTTTTCGGGCGGGATCTTGTAAAAGCGCATCGCCTCGGTGACCGCCTGACCGCTGTTGTTCATGTAGGTGGTCGGCTTCATCAGCAGCGCGCGCCTGCCGCCGACGGTGCACTCGCCCACAAAGCTCTTGAATTTGATTTTGTTGACGGAAACACCGAGCTTGCCGGCGATATAGTCCGCCGCAAGCCAGCCGCAGTTGTGGCGCGTGTTCTCATATTTGCGGTCGGGATTGCCGAGACCGACGATCAGATATTCCACGGGACCGCTGATTTTGTTTCTTCTAAACATAGTTTTCTCCCGATACTGCTGTTAACGCAGACAAAGCGGACTTTTGAAAAGTCCGCCTGTTTGTCATATGTTTTTGTAAAACGGTTTATGCAAAAGCCGCCGTAAAGGGCTTGTCGTTGTAGATTCTCGCGATAGCCTCCGCAAAAATAGGCGCGGTGGGCAGCACGGTGAACTTGTCGATCATCTTCTCCTCGGGAACCGGAATGGTGTCGAGCAGGATAACCTCCTTGATGGCGCTGTTTTTGATTCTCTCCACAGCGGGACCGGACAGCACCGCGTGGGTTGCGCAGGCATACACCTCGGTGGCGCCGCCCTTTTCCACAATCGCGTTTGCCGCGTTGCAGAGGGTGCCGGCGGTGTCAATCATATCGTCCACCAAAATGACCTTTTTGCCCTTGGCGTCTCCGATGATGTTCATGACCTCGCAGACATTCGCCTTGGGTCTGCGCTTGTCGATGATGGCGAGACCGGTGTTGATCTTGGACGCGAAGTTTCTGGAACGGGTAACAGA
>ONGI01000154.1 GCA_900317315.1 uncultured Eubacteriales bacterium | reverse complement strand
CAACTACTTTGTCCATCAAGTAGTTGGTGAGCTGGCGGTAGCCGTTCTCATTATTGTTGGAGGTGCGCTGACCTTTGAGGAAGCGGAGCATTTCGTCGACGTTTGCCTGCATCGCGCTGACATTGCACTTGGGGTCTGCCAAAATTTCTTTGTAAGCCTTGTAGGTGGTGTTGTTGATCTTGTCATTGCCGTCGCAGGTGATGTTCGCCTTGTTTTCGTCGATACGCTTGAGAGCGTGTGCGAAATCTGCCGCTACGGTGTCAGCCTGTACTCTGAAATCCTTGGTGTCGATGTTGCTGTTGATGGCTTTCAGCTGGTTCATCTGGAGGGTGTGATAGTTAGCTGTCTGGGTGGAGAGGTCTTTCACTTCGTCGAGAACCTTGTTGATCTCCGCCTTTATCTCTTCGGTGCTCTTGTCGATCTTGTCGAGAATGTCCTGATTAGAGGGTCCATCATCCTCAAGTCCGAGAACCATGTTCAAAATAGGGGGAAGTCCCATCTTGGAGAGCTCGGGACCGGCTAACTTCATCACTTCGTCCTTCGCGTAGCCGAAGGTGGTGCTCAATACGGTTTCGGCGATTCCCGGGATCGCGAATGCGGAAGCGTAGCCGATCGCCATGGTGCCTACGGAAAATACAGTGATGGCGGAAAGGATGCCTGCGAGGATTCTGGTCTTGAATTTTCTTGTCTTTTTCATGTTGTTCACTCCTTTAGCGTTGTTAGTTGTATTGGTGTTGTTAGTATTGTTGGTTATATTGGTTGTGATGATTTCATTGGTCTTTTTCATGGTGGGTGGGTACTCCTTTCAAGTAGGTTTTGTTTTACTGTGGCTTTATTATATCAGGGTGATCTTTGCAAGTTCTTTGCAGATTTATAAGTTTTTGAAAAATTTTTTGTATTTTTTTCAAGAGGTTTTGCGTTTTCCTGTCCAGCCTCGGATTTTCTCCTTGACTGTGATTAGAGTATAGCAAACCGACCTTTGCAACTTCTTTGCAAAGATCGGGTGATTTTAAAAAAATTAAAAAAATTTTTTATCCGAGAAGACAGAAAAAGGCAGTGTGTGTGGATTCTGAAAAACTATTCGTATTTGACTTGTCAACAGCGGTGTACTGTAGTATGATAAATGCAAAGGAAGTATTGGCAATGAATCCATATAGACGATCCCATGTATGTTTGCCTTACACCGTCACGGATGACACGGAGCTGCTTCAACCGTGACGGGAACGATCCGGCTTACTTGGATAAACCACAAATACACGAAATACATAGTGATAAACATGATGAAACGCATAACATCTACGATTTCGGACGTGCGCGGCGAGCTGTTCGGCTTTTCTATCATCACCATTATTCTCTTTCATTATTTTGAGAATGCGGAAGCGGCAGGCTTTGGCGGCGCTGCGTCGGTCATAACAAAAATCTATAACCTCGCGCTGGGAAGCAGCGGCGTGGAGATATTTCTCTTTCTCTCGGGAATGGGACTGTTTTACTCGCTGTCGGGCGATCTGCGGCTGAGCGAATTTTACCGCAAGCGCCTGACGCGCATCTTGCCTGCCTATCTGGTGCTTGGTGGCGCAGGATGGCTGATCCTCGACATCCTGTTGCAAAAAACAGGCTAGCTGCGGTTTTTGCTCGATTTCTCCACCCTCTCTTTCTGGACGGAGGGCGAGCGGATGGTCTGGTATATCTCGCTGATCCTCATCCTTTATCTGTTCTTTCCGCTGCTCTACCGCATGGTCGCTATCCCCGACAGGCGGCTCGCCGGTGCACTGACGGTCGTTCTGACGGCGGCGGTCATGGCAGGCTGTTTGGCGCTGTATGGCTGCTCCTTTGCCGTGTATGACCGCATCGAGATCGCGCTTTGGCGCGTGGTGCCGTTCATCCTCGGCGCATGGTACGGCAGAAAGGCGCGGAGCGGTCAAAGCTTTTCCGCGGAAGCCGTTATCCTGTGCGGCATGGGCGTCGCCGGTATCCTGTTGACGGCGGTGACAAAATGGCATCCGGATTTTTTGTGGGGCGTATTCTCCCTGAGACTCGGCACGCTGTTTTATCCCTTTGCGGTGCTGTTCGCCGCAGCCGCCGTGCTGTCCAAATGCGGCGGCAGCCGTTTTTTGCGGTTTGTCGGCTCGATTT
>ONGI01000161.1 GCA_900317315.1 uncultured Eubacteriales bacterium | reverse complement strand
CGCTTCCAAAATCGAACGGTCAGCAAAAGGACAGGTTCGCTTGCCCTCTTCCGTCACACTGCCGCCGCAGTTCGCTCTATACAAAACCACATCTATTCCTAACCGATTATATAAACACTACCACCATCACAGGCAGTGTGCCACCTTCTCCTCGGGAGAAGGCTTTCGCATCAACAAATATTCTCTGCACAGCAAAACGTTTCCATATAACAATGAATCCCTGCTGCTACTGCCGGGCAAACACATGGGTTTACCCCTGCGGTGCGTAGGATAATGCGATTTAAACGGAACATGTTTCCTTTCTGCCAATTACGCATTACAAATTCCGAATTTTTTTGCAACCAAACCGGCACGATGCGCCGTATTATTATCAAAGGAGGGGAACAGGTGAACAGCGGAAAGGCTTTTGCGGGGTTAACGTTCGAGCAGGCTGTGCGGCGGTATGCCGATACGGTGACGGGCGTGTGCGTGATGCGCTTGCAGAACTATGCCGATGCGGAGGATTGTTTTCAAAACACCTTCGCCAAGCTCTGGACAAAAGCGCCCAAGCTGGAGAGCGAGGAGCACCTCAAGGCGTGGCTGATTCGCGTGGCGATCCACGAATGCGCCGATTATATGCGCAAAAATCGCCGTACTGCCATTCTCTCCGCCCCCTGCGGGGAGAGCGTGCCGTTTGATTTTGAACGCAGCGATATGTCGTGGGCACTGTGCAAGACCCCTGCCAAATACCGCGACGTGCTCTATCTCTACTATTGCGAGCAATACAAGGTCAAGGAGATCGCCGTGATTCTGCAAAAGAACGAGAACACCGTCAAATCCCTGCTCAAACGCGGCCGCGAGCTTTTGAAGTCCATTTACGGAGGTGATGCAAGTGACTGAAAAGGATTTTCGGCAACTGAAAGACCTGCGAACGCCCGAGGAATGGATAGAAAATGCCCTGTTGATTCCTCAAAAGAAAAATAAGCCGCCGTTCCTGTTCCGTCCCTCTGTGATCGGCGCGGCTGCTTCGCTGCTCATCATAGCCACTGCGGCGCTGACCCTGTTCCTGAACCTGCGGCAGCTGCCCGAACCGACGACGCAAACGGTTTTTCAGACCGTGACGCCAACGGACACTTCCGCAACAACGACAGAAACCGTCCAAGCTACCCCACCGTCAACAACGCAGCCGACTGCCGTTTCTTCGTCACCGTATCGCCGACCGTATCGCCGACCGTCAAGCCAACGGGGTCGCCGACGGTGCCCCCGACCGTCAAGCCGACCGCCGCGCTGACAGAACCTGCCACCTATGCCACACAGCCCTTGACCGCGCCGACGGAAATAAAGCCGACCGTGCCTGCCACCATTCCTGCCACGCTGCCGAAAGAGGAGGAGCTGTATTATATGGGAAGGTTCATTTTTCACGCGGGACAGGGCAGTGTGTTTGCGGACAGCGCGTCCGTCAGTGTCACGTTATCGCAGAGCGGTTATGCCTATAGCAACCTGACGGTGCCGCTGCGGTCTGACGGAACAGGAAAAAAGCGCGGCGTGCTGCCGGTTTATGAGGAAGCGATCTTGCTCTACACGGACAGCGCCTGCACCGTCACTGTCAGCGGCGACGGTCACAGGGTTTCCAAAACGGTATTTTTGACCTTCGGCAACGATGTGATTATCAATTTGTAAGGAGGTAATCCTATGAAAAAACGTTTATCTATTCTGCTCATTATGGCTTTGGCGGCAGGCTTGCTCGCGTTTCCGGCGCACGCTGCCGAAAAGCCGTATTATGACAGGTATTTGGCGCAATACTTTGAAGGCGCAGAGCCGTATGCTTATGATGATTTGGATACATTTTTTTACGAGGTGCCCTATGTGCATCAGACAGACGGCAAAACCGACTGGGCGCTGGTGTATGCGGACAGCGGCGTGCATCAAGAGGTGCTGCTGAACGCCGTCCGTGTGGGCAGGTATTTTTCGGCGTGCGACGTCGCCTATCCGTTTGAGGTCTGCTACGGTGTGTATGACGCGGAGCGCGATCGCTTTTATGATTTTCGTGAAATAGAGGACGAAAGCCGCTATCCCGATTTGCAGGAGGTTTTGGACGCGTATCATGTGGGAAAACGCCTCGGCGGCGAGCCGCTGTTCAAGGATGCGTTTTACCGCTACGCGTCTTGGGAGGGCGAGCCGTATAACGACGTGATTTCATACAGCGAGCTTGCCTATCACATCGACCCGTTCGGCGGTCTGCGCTGGGTGC
>ONGI01000155.1 GCA_900317315.1 uncultured Eubacteriales bacterium | reverse complement strand
CCCCAGACCATTATCAGGGACAACAGCACACTCACACTCTTTTTCAGCATCTTCATATTCTTACCCCCTAAACAAACGCAACGCAGCAGCGGTATGCATATATACCGCAACTGCGTTTCTTGAAACTTAATAAGGTCAAAGGTTTGATTTGTCTAATGCCTGCAAGCATAACCGACACCTCATCACTATACGATTTCTTTTGTTTTACCACACTTTAAACAATAATACAACGCCCAAACCTTTATTCATGTCTATTATCGTAAAATTTACTACGGTTTTTGCCCGTTGTATCGCCAAGCCGTATGTATAAATAACTCTCTCCACCTGACCTTTAGATTCGCGGCAGCTCTGCATAAAACCTGTTTGCCGTACCGGCGCCTTACGATGACCATCTGACCGCCGACGGAGCCCTGCTTGAGGTTGACGCCGACCTCCTTGACGTTCAATCACATCACAAATCAAGTGATTTTTTATGGTATTCTTTTCATTGGTATAGTATAGCTGTAAGCAGACAAGCCTCCGCCGCACGCCCTACATCGGCAGGGTGTTCATCGACGACGTGTACAGCGGCGGAAAACGTGACGCTTCATCCGGCAACACATATCCGCTGTTGTCGGAGGCGATCAAGAGCGGCTTGTTCCACCCCAACTGCAAGGACAGCACCTCAACCTACTACGAGGGCATCACGACATTGCAGCCCGTCACGGAGGAAGAACAGGCGGAGATGGAGCGCCGCGAACAGCTCGAACAGCGGCAAAGCTACTACGAAAACCAAGCAAAGAAAAACCGCAGAATCGCCGAATACAGCCTTGACGCGGACAATAAAAGAACCTATTCCCACCGCGCGGAGGTGTTTGAGCAAAAGGCGCAGAACGCGGAAAAAGTGCTTGCAAATTCGGGGGAAAGTGGTATAATAAAAGTAAGAGGTGAGGGCATGTATCGAAAATCCAAACAAGGCAAAATCGAGCCAATGCCCAAAAAACAATTTCACCGTTTAGAAAAGAGTTTTAGACGCAGAGGCGGTATTATTCAACATAACCCGGCAACAGATGATTATCTTTCCACTAAACACGCAGAAGGTATTACCTACGACTCTAAGACGATTCTTTTGAAACAAAATCCGGGGCGAGCAAGTGTTTTTGAGGAATTAATACACGCTCATCAATATCGTACCGGTAAAAATGATGGTTCATATTTATCAAGGTTAAATAGTGAAATTGACGCGCAAAGAAAACTTTTGCGACATAGCACGTTATTTCAATTAACTCAACAGGAAATAGAGCAAACCAAATCTGCCTTAAAATCGTATAAAATGGAACTTGAAGAGTATTATAAAAAAGGAGGCAAATGATATGTTGAAAGTTCTTGATATTTTTCGTATCGGAGATAAACTCTCTGTTACACTTGAAGGCAAATGCGAAGAAATTAAAAACGGAAGTCAATTAATTGACGACAGCGGCAAAAAGTACGAGATTCTTTCTGTTGCCATGGTAAGAAGTGACAATCCTTCTGATTTTTCAAAGACGACAACAGTATTAATGCCACTTTGCGATATTCAAGAAGGTTTTGAGCTTCACATTGCATAAACAAACCAACCGCTCCGCTTTGGCAGGGCGGTTTTCTTATGCCCAAAATACAGTTTTGACACCGCCGTTGATGAAGCTTTCCTGACAGACAAACCTCAATTCTTTAAAAAACTTTTCAAAAGCTTCTTTTTTTGTCCTCTTTTTGTCCCTATCGGTTTGATATACTTTAGTCACAGTCAAGGGAACACAAACCAACTGATAATAAAACCAACTTAAAGGAGATATTAAAAATGAAAAAGAACATTACCAACAAGAAAAACCGCGCAGGCCTTCTCATCACCGCTGCCGCACTCACACTCACCGCTGTGTTTGCCGCAGGCACCGTTTCGGCAGGCGCTGTCTGCATAAACAAGGCGACCGGTTATTCGCAGTCTGTCACCTCGGCAAAGGAAACCTCGCCATGTCCATCGCAAAAAGAGTTTACGCCGGACACAACCTGCAGCAGGCGGATTACTCCGAGGATGTGATCTTGGTGGACGGCGACAGAGTGTACATGGACACCAGACATCTGCCGCCTGCCAACACCGGCAAAGCCGTTCACGTCAAAGCAAACGGTCAGACCTCCTACGGCTTCAACTGGACTTGCACCTGCGACATCCAGAATTACGTCATCAGCTGCAACGCATCAGTATGATTTTGTCATCTTCGGCAAGGAGCCGGGCGTGTCCAACATCACCATCTACTACAACACGAGCGACAATACGCGTCAGCCGGTGAATGTACGCCTCTCCGTCGATAAAAACCTCAACGCCACACGTCTTTCTTAATGAAAACAAACCAATACAAAAGCGGAGCTGTCCGGTCATCGTCCGGACGGCTCCGCTTTTTCGAAGTGCTTCAAAATCATTTTGTCGGGCAGAAGTGTCCTTATGCCGTTTTTTGCCGCAAAAAGCTGTCCACGGTGTCCTCAATGGTATCGCCAGCACCGACGCGAAGCGTCCTGTCGGCATAGCGCTCATAGAGCGGCAGGCGCTCGCGGTAGACGTCGGCAAGCGTTTCGTTGGGATGAAAGACAATGCCGCGCGTCTTGATATTGGTGACGCGGCGCTCGATCTCGGCAAACGGCACGTCGATAAACACGACCTCACCCATGCTCTTCAAGTGTGCCATCGCCTTTTCACTGAGCACCATGGAACCGCCGGTGGCAATGACCGTGCGATCTGCGTCAAGCGTGCTGCCAAGCTCCTCCTCCAAGCGGAGAAAATACTCCAAGCCGTCCTCGTCCAGTATTTTTTGCAGCGGCTTGCCTGCCCTGCGGCTAATCAGCAAATCAACGTCGTCAAACAGGTAGCCCAGCGCCTTTGCCAGCAGCACGCCGACGGTGCTCTTGCCGGAGCCGGGCATACCGATTAAGATAATATTGTTCATTTAGAGAATACGAATATTCAGCGAGTCGGTGCCGGAGGTCGGAAGGGTCTTGTTGGAGGACAGCAGAATCACGGTATCGCCCTTTTTGACGATGCCGGTGCTGAGTGCGCAGCGCATTGCCTGCTCGGTGATTTCGTCGGAGGTGAACTTCTCCTCACCCATCAGCGCCGTGACGCCCCAGTTGAAGCAAAGGCGGCGGCACACCAGCTTGGAGGTGACAACCGCGATAACCGGAACCTCCGGACGGTAGTGCACCATGGCGCGCGCGACGCGGCCGGTGGCGCTCTCTACGATAATCGCCTTGGCGCCAACCTGCTCGGCGATATACTTTGCCGCCAGACAAATGCTGCCGCGGAACACGTTGGAATCCTCAATGCCGTAGCGCTCAACATAGGTGTGCAGCGCGGCAAATTCACCGTTCTCCTCCGCCTCACGGCAAATGGAGTCGAGCGCCATGACGCTTTCGAGCGGATATTTGCCTGCCGCCGATTCGCCGGACAGCATAACCGCGCTGGTGCCGTCGTACACGGCGTTGGCTACGTCGCTGATTTCCGCACGCGTCGGACGCGGTGCGGTCGTCATGCTCTCGAGCATCTGTGTGGCGGTGATGACATATTTGCCCTTGGCAACGCATTTGCGAATCAGGGTTTTTTGAATCTCGGGCAGCTTGATAAACGGAATCTCAACGCCCATATCGCCGCGCGCGACCATGATGCCGTCGGCGTAATCCATGATCAGATCCATGTCGTCCACGCCGCTCTGGTTCTCGATCTTGGCGATGATCTCCACATGCTCATAGCCGATGGAGTCGATAAAGTCGCGCAGCGTGCGCACATCCTCGTGGTTGCGCACAAACGAAGCCGCCACCACGTTGCCGCCCTGTG
>ONGI01000158.1:1805-3423 GCA_900317315.1 uncultured Eubacteriales bacterium | reverse complement strand
GGTTCGACCGAGAGGACAAAATGAAGCTTGCCGAGCAGATGCATGGCATAACGCGCGGCGTCAGCCTTGCCGCCGCAGATATAATCCGTCAGGTTTTGTTTTTGGATAACGTTTTCGAGACCGAATTTTTTTGCGTAGTAAAGCTCCTGCCGGAGCGTCCGCTTGTAGTCGGAGGGGACGGAGAGCTTTTCGTTCACGGTCAGTCCGGTGACGGTCTGTCTGCCGGCGTCGGTGACGAACCTCGTTTTGGCGTCGTTTATTTCAAAGCCGCTGTTTTCAAGCAAAAGCCGCGCTTTTTTGTACGCCGGATACACCGGACAGTCGCCCGAAACGGCGATGTCGTCGCAGTAGCGCGTATAGGAAAAGCCGCGCGCACTGCACCACGCGCCAAAGCTGTTGTCAAAGCGCTTCATCACCAAATTGGACAGCGCAGGCGAGGTGGGCGCTCCCTGCGGCAAAACGTCGTCAAAACAGCAGAGCGAGGTGAGCATGACCCCGATCTGCCTGGGAAAATAGTGCGCGTTAAAGGCGGAGCAAAACACGCTGTCAAAGCGTATGCTCCCGAAGAAATCCGAGAGGTCAAGCTTCAAAAGATACCTGTGATGGATATGCGCCGCGGCGTTGTCCGTCAGTCGTGCGCCCTTGTGATAGGCGGCTGCGTGTTTTGAGACCGGAAGATACGCAAGGATCCCGCAAAGGATCTTGCGCTGTATCGCTTTCAGCCGGTCGTTCGGCACGTTGAGGGTGCGTGTGCCGCCCGATTTTTTGGGGACAGATACGGTGCTGTAGCAGGCTTCGGGATGGTTTGTCAGATCAAACAGCGTTTTTCTGCCTGTTTTCAGAAAGGCGGCAAGCTGGTGCGTGTCATAAAGGAAGGGGAGCTTCGGGTGAAACGCCTTGAAGTCCAGAACCATTTTGGCGGCTTCGTCACAGCCGAATTTTCGGGTAAACGGCATATCGCACGGTTCAAATGTGACCGAATCATTTTTGACGATCATCCGTCTGCCTCCCTTCTCGTGATCAAGCAACGGTTTTCGCGGCACTCAATGACCGCAAAGCTGCGGAGCTGAGAAATAAATCATGAAGTGATTTTCCACTCTCAGCGGAGAAGATTTGCGGAACGTTCCTTTTCACGGAAAAGGAACGCCGCAGTAATAAAACCGGACAGCGACTCGCTGCCCGTCCTTTGAAAAACAAAGATGTTCGCTGCCGCGAAAACCGCTTTGCTTTATTGTAGCATACCGACACGTGTTTTTCAATACCATAGCACAGGTATTTTGTGCGATAAAGGGCTTTTGGAGGATCGTGTTCGTTCTTGTCAATCGCAAACGGATATGATACAATAGTGACGGATTCTATTGCAAAGGGGCAAATATGATGCAGACAAATGCGGAAAAGTTGAAAACCATATTTGTTTAGAGGTGCCTTTTATTGTCAACGCCTACTTTATTTTTCTTGCGTCCGCGGTGATCCTCAGCGTTCTCAAAACGCCCAAGGTGCGTCAGCTCACCGAACGCGAATGGAAAAAGCTGCGCTTCAAGATGCTCCGCAACACCCTGATCGTTCTGCTTCCGAGCCTCGTCCTCGGCTACTTTATGATCAACGGATAACCAAGAAA
>ONGI01000158.1:0-1797 GCA_900317315.1 uncultured Eubacteriales bacterium | reverse complement strand
TCGGCATCGCTTATTTTCATTTGATTTGGAGCTTATCGGACGCCAGCTTCACCAGCTTGTCTGCGTTGGTGATGACCAAAACAGCACCTGCCACGACGGCGCCGGTCAAAATCAGGTTGACGGTGATTTTGCGCGCGAGCTTTTTCATCTCTTTGTGCAGCTTTTTTTCAACCGCCTTATCTACCTTTTGCTCGACCGTTTCGGACACAAAGCCCTTCAGCTCTTCCTGTGCGGTTTCACTGAGTTCATTCTTTAAGTTATCAATGTTCATATCCGTCACCTTAGCCTCTCTGTGTCAGTTAACACTTTAAATTTATTCTACCACAAAAATCAAAATCCGTCAATAAATCGCAAAAAAATTGGTGATTTTTACATGACTTTGTGATAAAATAAAAGCCAAAGGGATTTCCATACAAAACACAAGTAAAAAGCAGACGATCGCTGCGGTCTGATCATCGCAAAGCCTTGTCTGCTTTTTTGGGGATCGTTAAAAAGAAAGCATGGGCTATACGGTGCTTGAAAACTGGGGCTACGCCAAGCTGATCCTCACAGAGAAATGGATCAAGACGGCGGCAGGTTGGCGCTATGCGCACAGGGAAGGCGAGGCAGGCAGGGTCGTCCGCGATGACAGTATGACGCACGCGGATGAATTGATCGGCTAAAAAACATAAAACAAAAAAGATTCGGCGTCGCTGCGGCGTCCGAATCTTTTTTTTGCAGCGCCCTCAAATGAGCGCGCTTGTTATCCGCCAGTCCTGCACGTCTCGGATGTCTCGCGGATAAAAAACAAAGCAGCCGATTTGGAGGGCTTCTTCATCTCTGCCAAATTCGTGGAAGCAGTATTCCGCCGAATGATGGGAGGCAATGCCAAAGAACACTTCGTCTTGGGTGGTGGTCAGCCTGACCGGCTTCCCGTCGCAGCGCCGCCAATCCTTACAGCGGTTTTCGTCCGACGGCGCTGTCAGCACAGCCGACCGCAAAAATACAGGAAAAACAGGGTGAACCGTCTTTGACGCGAACCGCAGCACCGCCTTGCCGGTCGCCTTGTCAACATAGCCGCAGCCGATCGGATCGGCGTCGTGCTCCATCACCCACAGGGTCCCGCGAACAGCAGACGGTTCTGTGTCGGGTGCGCAGGCCGCAAGCACTGTTTCCGCCTCATCCTCAAGAGCGCTGTGAACGGAAAAATCCTCGTAACCATAGGCGGCAAACACCAAAAAGCGGTCCCTGACCGTCTCCGGCAAAGCCGTTCGGCACACAACGGGATTTTTCAGCCTTTGATAGTCGCCGTTCAGCTCCTCCGGCATCAGCCGGTGATATTCCATCGACAGCATGCAGTCGTCGATGTCCGCGATTTTTTTCTGCTCCTCCTCCGTCATCGCCCTGCCGATGAACCGCCGAAAAATCGCGTCCTGCAGCGCCTTTTCCGCCTGCAAATATTGCGGCAGCTCCCTTTTGACCGGACGCGTCACAGCCGACAGATACGCCTCGCACGCGTCGTGCAGCAGGCACCCCAGGATGACCGGCGACGTATGACCGCGCAGGTTCGCTTCTTCGGCGCATGCCATGCTGTGCTGCGCGACCGAATAAAAGGTCTTGGTCTGTCCGCCGCCGCGGCAAAGCAGCGACAGCGCATGGGCGATATCGAGCATGTCGAGATCCTGTGCCGCCGGATGCAGCGGATCGACATGCTTTCCCGTTACCGTGGTGATGGTGCTCCTGTTCATACGATCACTCCAAAATGCTTTTTCTGTCTGATCCTATTATAACGTATATACAGCAAGAAGTACAGCGATT
>ONGI01000156.1 GCA_900317315.1 uncultured Eubacteriales bacterium | reverse complement strand
GACGTTTGCGCTAAACAAAATGACATCTGTTCCCAACCGAAACGATATACAATACCGTCAGCGCAGGCAGTGCGCCACCTTCTCCTCGGGAGAAGGCTTGGCATGGCGTCCGACGTGATTCTCTTATGGGAAAGCGGTGTGATCATATAAAAGACAGGATCGGAACCCTCGCGGAATGCCGACCCTGTTTCTTTTATGTTGCCGATTATGCGGCATGTCGCATATGCAGAGATGTTTCCGCGTGCGAAAGCCTTCCCCCGAGGGGAAGGTGGCACGGCACCTGAGCGGTATAATTCCTGTAATGGCAACGTTCGGAAATATAACAAGCTTTTGTTTAAACGGAAGTTTTGCGGTGACGTGACGGAAGAGGGCAAGCGAAGCGTTTCCAAAATCGGACGGTCAGCAAAAGGACAGGTTCGCTTGGACGTTTGCGCTAAACAAAATGACATCTGTTCCCAACCGAAACGATATACAATACCGTCAGCGCAGGCAGTGCGCCACCTTCTCCTCGGGAGAAGGCTTTTTGCACGTCGCCGGACGGTGCTCTCTTTAGAAAATCATACAGCGCGGACACCAATCCTGTTTTTTATGCGGCGCGTTCGTGCCGGAAGGGAATAATCACCGCCTTGCGCTTTGGCTTGACGGCTGCCGGTCTGCGCACGGCATGGCGCCGCCGCACGGTGCGCTGCTGTTTGCGCCTGCCGCCGAACAAGATCACCCTGACCGGATACGCCACCGCGTAGCAAATGAATGTTATCAGACAAAAATTGATCAGCAAATGCATATCCATAACCTCCCTCGTTCCTTATACTTTGCTTATACTTTCATTATAGCCGAATCACTGTCCCATAAAACGGACAATGCAGGCGCGGCGGCAGGTTTGTTAAAAATTTGCCGGAACTGCAATTCTTTGGTTGCACTTTTGCTGTTTTTTTGCTATACTGTTAGGGAACGTTAATTCTTGAAAAGAGGTAATGAGTATGGCAGTGATTAAACCGTTCAGGGGCATGCGCTTTGACACCGAAAAGGCAGGCGAGCTGAAAACGCTCTGCTGTCCGCCTTATGATATCATCAGCGAGGAGCAGCGCAAGGCGTTTATTGCGCAGAATCCGTACAATGTGATCCGTCTGGAGCTTCCCAAGGAGGGCGACGACGTGTATGAGCGCGCCGGCGAGGTGCTCGATCTGTGGCGCGACAAGGGCGTGCTGGTGTATGAGGATAAGCCTGCGATCTATGTGTATGAGATGGAGTTCAACGCCTACAACAAGCGCAAGCGCGTCAAGGGCTTGATCGCGCGCGTCAAGGTGGAGGAGTTCTCCAAGGGCGTGATCTTGCCGCATGAGTTCACGCTCTCCAAGGCAAAGGAAGACCGCCTGAATCTGATGAAGGCGACCAACTGCAATTTCAGCCAGATCTATGCGCTCTATATGGACAGCGAGCACACCACGCTGCAAACGATCGACGCCGAATCGACCGCAGACGCGGCGTATGCGTTCACCGACGACGACAACATCACCCACCGTCTGTGGGTCGTCACCGACGAAAAGGTCATCGAAAAGCTCTGCGCCGACTTTGCCGACCGCAAGCTCTATATCGCCGACGGTCACCACCGCTACGAAACCGCCCTCAACTATCGCAACTACTGCCGCGAAAACGGCATTTCCAAGGAGGGCGACGGGCAGGATTATCAGATGATCTATCTCGTGGACATGGAGCACCCGGGCTTGGTGGTGTTCCCGACACACCGCATGGTGCGCGATTTGCCCGACTTCAGCAAGTACAATGTGCTCGCGGGCTGCGAGCCCTATTTTGAGATCGAAAAATATACCGCCGTCGGCAATATGAACACCCTTCTCGCCGAAAAATACAACCAGGGCAAAAAGGCGTTCGCGTTCTACTGCGGCAAGGGCGAGTGGTATCTGCTGACCTTGAAGGACATCGGCGTGATGAGCAAGGTGCTGCCCGATGTGAGCGAGGCTTCGCAGCAGCTTGACGTCAGCGTGCTCCACAGCCTGATTCTCGAAAAGACGATGGGCATCGACAAGGAGAACATGGCAAACCAGATCAACCTGACCTACACCAAGTTCCTTGAGGAAGCCATTGTCAAGGTGGACAAGGGACAGTTCCAGTGCTCGTTTATCCTCAACCCCACACGCGTGACCGAGATCCGCGACGTGGCAGCCGCAGGCGAAAAGATGCCGCAGAAGTCCACCTATTTCTATCCCAAGATGATCACCGGCATGGTGATGAACGACATCGGAGTGGAATAAATGAAGCTCTTAACGGTTTTTACCGGCGGCACCATCAGCTGCTCCGTGTCGGACGGCGTGC